>DAHXOZ010000413.1 GCA_027364635.1 bacterium
CTTTGTTATCTACAAGCATGGCTCCTGTACTCACATCTTTCAGGGGATAGCCGTTTATTGTATTAATATTTTCAAATAAATTTTCCTGTTTATTGCTTTGCAGACTTTTCTCTTTAAGGCCTGATAAACCGCGTGTTGTTCCAAACCATATGATTCCTCTTGAAGTATCTTCTGCAATATTCCATATTGCGTTATCTGCCAAACCTTGTTCGGTAGTATAATTAGTAAAGGTTTTTCCATCAAACCTGCTTACACCCTTTGCGTCTGTCCCAAACCAAAAAAATCCATTTGTATCCTGGATAATAGAAGAGAGGTTATTTCCTGGTAACCCCTCTGCGGTTGTATAATTAGTAAAGGTGATTCCATCGTATTTGCTGGCTCCGCCATCATGTGTGGCAAACCAGATGTTGCCTGCCTTATCCTGGATGATCCCCCAAATATCATTACCTGCCAGCCCCTGTGCCTTAGTATAATTGGTAAAACTTTTCCCGTCAAATTTAATCACGCCATCCGCCCTGGTGCCAAACCAAATATTTCCTTCTTTATCCTCCATAATTGTAATAACACCATCACTTGGAAGACCTTGTTTTGTTGTGTAATTTGTAAAATTAGAACCATTGAATTTACTCACGCCTCTGTCGGTGCCGAACCATAAATTTCCTTTCTTGTCTTGGATCATGCTCCAAACTTTATTATCTGCAAGGCCCTGTTGCTTTGTATAATTCGTAAAACTATTTCCGTCATATTTACTTACTCCTCCCTCATACGTTGCAAACCAAAGGTTGCCTTCTTTATCTTGTATAATCCAAAATACCTGATTTGCCGCGAGACCTTGTGCCGAAGTAAAATTTCGCAAACTATTTCCCTCATACTTCGTAACTCCGCCGCCCTGGGAAGTGATCCATAAATTACCAGGAATGTCCT
>DAHXOZ010000414.1 GCA_027364635.1 bacterium
CAAAGCGGAGGATTCAAATTGTGACGGATTTATTTTTCAGATTTGTTCTCCTGCGAGGCAAGCAGGTAAACCAGCGAGGCTGTTCCATCCATTGTCGGCTCGTTGCTGCTGTAATCACCATAATCATCATGATAAACCGCAAGGTTACTTTGAAAAGGCGCATATTCATCATCGTTATACAATGTAATCCCGATGAGATTTTTATAAATAGAAGTATAAACCGGTCCGTCAACCATTCCTCCATAAATGGGATAATGCCCGATATGTGTAAACGCAGAATGCGGATCAACCGGAGTGTCTCCCCAGGAAGGCAAACCATAAACCATGCTGGTTCCCCATGGATTGCACCCAAAAAGCCAGTCGATATTTGCCTGTTCCAATTCAGAAAAAGAATCATCGCCTGACAACTTTTGATACCATAAGCATTGAATCGCAAAGGATGTTGTAAGATTGTTACTGCACCAGATAAAAGGAACACCGCGATAAAAAGCATTTTCTTTTGCCCTTTTCCAAACATCTTCAATTCCCTGTTTATAATAACTTATTATCGAATCTTTTTCGCTTCCTTTCAATTCTTTGGCCAATTCATAATGCCCAAGGTTGATGAAAGGGTAATATTGGTAATGGTTGGCAGTATCGCGGTAAAACCATGGCGTTACTTTTTCTTGCTGAGAATATTTTATGGAAGAATCCAAAAGTTGAGCTCGGCTTAACTTATAATTGTTTGCGGATTTTGCGAGCATCGCGAAAGCAAGTTCCATATCATCTGTCCAGTTGTCTTCTGCATAAATGTAGGGCGATACCACGGAAACAGTTTGTGTCACACCGGGTGGATAAAAAACAGGCAAGATGGTAAAGTAGAATCTCTAAAAAAAACACCCTGCACTTTTCCGGTTACCAATAAATGAACAGTTTCCATATT
>DAHXOZ010000415.1 GCA_027364635.1 bacterium
CTGTTGGCATTTACATTAAATTTATCATAGCTCAATTCGTGGAATATATAAACCCCAATCAAAAGACATGAAGCCAATCCAATCGCTAATCCAAAAATATTTATGGAAGAATATAATTTGTTTTTTGTAAGATTTCGAAGGGCCGTTTTCAGATAATTTTTAATCATAATCTTTTTCGTTTACGCATTTCAGTTACAAATTGTTTATAATTAAAGTAAACCAACAAATTGATCAAATTTCCATTTTCTTCATTTGCACATTTTTCCATTTTCAAATTTTCACATTTAGCATTACTCACTTCTCAAACTCTCTACAGGATTGGCTATTGCTGCTTTTATTGCCTGGAAACTGATAGTTACCAATGCAATAAGAAGCGCAATGATAGTGGTGATCGCAAAAACCATCCAACTGATATGAATCCTGTATGCAAATTCCTGCAACCACTTATTCATTACAAACCAGGCAATAGGAGATGCAATAACGATGGAAATGCCCACCAGTTTGATAAAATCTTTAGACAGTAAAGTCACGATACTGGTTACACTTGCGCCTAAAACTTTGCGCACGCCAATTTCTTTGATTCGCTGTTCGGCACTAAAAGTAGCAAGGCCAAATAAACCAAGACATGAAATTAAAATAGCGATGATGGTAAAGTATCCAACGATGGCTGACAGTTTATTTTCCGCATCATAATTTTTTTGAAAATCCTTATCCAAAAAACTATACTCAAAGGGTTCATTCGGATTTAAGTTATGCCAGGTGGTATTAAGGGTTTTTAATAAAGGAGCTACGTCGCCGGGCTTTGCATGAACCACCATATAATTAAACTTTTGATCACTGCTCAACCCATAACCATAAGGAGTTATGGGCAAGTGCAGGTCTTCAAAATGGAAATCTTTAACCACACCGATAAT
>DAHXOZ010000416.1 GCA_027364635.1 bacterium
TAGCTGCCTGCTATGCCCAACACCGCAATAATTAAAATGGTAATGGCCGGCTTTATATCCCTGAATAAAAACAGGATCACACCAAAGACAAGAATGCTTGAAGAGATAAGGATCATCAACAATTCAGAAAACGATTTTTGCTGTTGCAGTTATCGGTGGTTTTGTAATAGCGCTTCCGCTATTGCTGATCGTGCTTCCTTCGATGCTTAGGTTGTTGTATAGAAATTATGAATTATGAATTATGAATTATGAATTTTGAATTTTGAATGATGAATGATGAATGATGAATGATGAATTTTGAATGATGAATTTTGAATGATGAATTATGAATGATGAGTTATGAATGCTTACCTGATACCTTATACCTGATACCTGATACCTGATACCTGATACCTCCTAACTTCTACCTGAAAAATGAGTTGATCAAAATTTTATTCCGAAATTCGCCACATTATCACATTTTCAAATTTTCACATTGGCTAATTGGCTAATTAGCTAATTGGCTAATTAAATTCATGAAACACTTACAATCTTTAAATAAATATTTCTGGCGCTACAAGTGGATGCTGATCCTTGGAATGATCTTTATTATTCTTTCCAATTATTTCAGGATATTGGCCCCGCAGGTTACCAAATATGTTTTAAATACGGTAGAAATAAGCCTCAGTAAAAACAACCCGGAAGTATCTGCCAAAACCGTTACCCATTACGATCCTTTGGTTTCAATATTTGTTAATAAACTTAGCAGGAAGGATGTTACTTATAAAACCAAAATCCTTTACTCAGGAATTATTCTTTTGGTGTTGGCGCTCATCAGCGGATTGTTTATGTTCCTGATGCGGCAAACGATCATTGTAATGAGCCGCCACATTGAGTTTGCCCAGAAGAACGAGATATTCAAACATTACCAGC
>DAHXOZ010000417.1 GCA_027364635.1 bacterium
TTTTTACTGATCAACTTTGCCATATCCATGTTCACTTTTAATTCTTTTCCATAAAGCAAAGTATCTTTTGATTGATCTTCAATAAAAACATTTTGTAAAGAAAGCGTGGTGGGAAAATCAATATCAAGTTTACCTATTTCAATTTTCGTATTGAGTTTACCATGCAGATAGCTCACTATCTTTTTGCGTGCAAAATTTTGGACAAATGATGTTTGAATCAGAATTAAAATCAGCATGATTAAAAACAAAACTGACGCGATGATCCATAAAAACGCTTTTACAATTGTGGATAAAACAGATTTTTTCTTTTTAATTACCGTGTCTTCTTCTTTTATTTCCATCTCTATTATTGATTCTCTATATATATCTCAAATTGCACACCAACTTCTTAATAAGAAGAAATATGAATTCCCTGCAAGAAGATAATTTGAGGTTTTAAATTTTTTAAAAGTCAACTATGCCCGGCACATTTCGCTTAAATAATCATAGAAGACTTCCCGGTAATTTATTGGGGTAAAACAGGAATCTGCCGAAAAAGTTGGTTTACTGCAGGGGCAAAAAAAAATCTCCGTTATGCGGAGATTTTTAAATAAATAATTTATTTACCTGTTATTTATGTGCTTCAATCTTTTTTACAAAGTTGGCTTTTGGTTGTGAACCTACCAGTTTATCCACTACTTTTCCATCCTTCACAAACAGAATGGCAGGTATACTGGTGATTCCGAAATTTACACTCAACTGCGGGTTCTGGTCAACATTTACTTTTCCAACATTTACTTTTCCGTCATATTCTTTTGAAAGTTCTTCAACAACGGGACCGATAGCGCGACAAGGGCCACACCATTCTGCCCAAAAATCGATCATTGTTAATTTGTCTGAGTCTAAAACTTTTTC
>DAHXOZ010000418.1 GCA_027364635.1 bacterium
CCTCGCCGTGGTAAGGTTTATTTAAGGCCCCATTATGAGTGCCTGAAGCGAGGCTGGTTATTTCAGATTTTTCTTTGCCCGTGGTTAAAACAATGACCGGGATCTTTTTTTCTTTTGCTGTGTTATTTAACTTTTCGAATGAACAGACTCCGTCAATTTCCTTCGTGCTTACATCACAAATGATGAGATCAGGATGATTCTTTTCTGCCAGTTCAATTCCCAAACAACAATTTCCTGCAGACAGAACGTGGTACCGGGAAAGTTCAAGTATTTCCGTAGTGTTTTCACGCATCATTTCATTGTCTTCCACGACCAAAATTGTGTTCATAAATTATTTTCTAATAATAAAATATCGGTTTCATTTGCAAACAGCTATTTCAATACTCAACCCTAAAGAAATTTACAATTCCTTTTTATTGTTTTTTCCGGAAGTGCGGTTCAAATTTTTAATCTTCGAAAGAGTATTCCGGTTCTTCTATTTTTAGTTTGTTATCCACGCTGATAACGCCTTTGGCAAACCAAACCGCATTTTCTGCATCTTCTTTTTCAGGCAATGACCGAACGGTTCCAAAAAGGGTAACCTTGCTTCCCTGTACCTCTATTTTTATTTTATCGGCATCAATGTTTGCACTTCTTTGAAAAGCGGACGTAATTGCTTTTTGAATATCGGTTGAGGTTACCCTGTCTTTTACATTTACCAGGTTAGTTACAGAACGGACTCCGATCAAATCCTGAACAGCATTTAGCGCCTGCCTGCGCTGGTAATCCCAATCTACTTCACCTTCCAGTTTTACACTTCCGTTTTCAACGCTTACATAATTCCGACCTGTTATTATTAGTAAATAAAGAAATAACACAGATTTTTATTTAGAGAAATTATGCTGACCACTG
>DAHXOZ010000419.1 GCA_027364635.1 bacterium
AAACCTTTTTGAGCAATTGGCAAACGTTCTGAAAGTTCCTTTTGAGAAAAATAATAATGGACATACTCATTATAACCCAGAGTTTGTAGAAAAAATGAAAGAAAGCCAAAAACAAGCAAGAGAAGGGAAAACTGTTAAAATCAAGCTAGACGATATATGGAAATAGAGTTTACTTTGAAAGCAAGTGAAGATGTTGAATTTTGGAAAAAAGCTGGAAATAAAGTTATTTTAAAAAAAATACGTAATCTCCTTGAAAGCATTCAGCAAACTCCTTTTGAAGGAATCGGTAAACCTGAACAACTCAAATATGAATGGATAGGATATTGGTCGAGACGTATAAATAAAGAGCATCGTCTTATCTATGAAGTATTATCTCAAAAAATAATTATTCACTCCCTGAAAGGCCATTATTATTAAATTTCCTCAATATTTATCGATTGCCATTTGGGAAAAAATAGATTGAATACAAATTGTTTGAAAATCTGGATACCATAAAAAATTATTAAATTAACCCATTTAAAACAATACATGAGTAATAAAATTTCCGCAGCTATTACCGCTGTAGGCGCTTACGTACCTGATTATAAGCTTACGAATGCCGAACTTGAAACCATGGTTGAAACATCCGACGAATGGATAAAAACCCGGACCGGCGTAGAAGAAAGAAGAATTTTAAAAGGAGAAAATATGGGTGTTTCTAAAATGGCTGTGCCAGCGGTTTTGGAGCTTTGCAAAAAAAGAGGAATCGATCCCATCGAAATTGATTGCCTCATTTGTTGCACGGTTACTCCCGATATGACTTTTCCTGCCACCGCTAATATTATCACTTACGAAGTGGGCGCTACCAACGCGTTTGGTTTTGATCTTTCTGCG
>DAHXOZ010000041.1 GCA_027364635.1 bacterium
TAGTTTGATGGATGTATGTCTTTTTTCATATTAATTTATTTTAAACATGGTTTTTGCCATGTATTTTTTGAGTGTGCAAAGCTACGGCAATAAAATATATTGACAAAACGAAAAAAACTAATTTTTCATATTTATATATTGAAGTGCCAATCCCAAATCCCAATTCTTTGAAGCTTGTATAACAGCCTGAAGATCATCGATTTTTTTACCAGAAATCCTTACAATATCATCCATAATAGATGCCTGAACTTTAAATTTTTCATCTTTGATCAGTTTGACAATTTTTTTTGCATCTTCCTGGCTGATACCATTTCGTACGGGAATTTCTTTCTTTACTATTTTCCCGCTTTGAAAAGGCTCTTTGCTTAAATCGTATATTTCAGCTGCAAGACCTTGCTTCATGCTTTTGCTGATCAGAACATCAATAATCTGTCCCAGTTTCATTTCACTATCCGCTTCAAGATTTAATTTAAATTCCTTTTTATTTAAGTCAATTACGACGTGATTTCCTTTAAAATCAAAACGATTTTTAATTTCTTTTGACACAGTATTAACCGCATTATCCAAAGTTTGAAGGTCTACTTTGCTTACAATGTCGAATGATGGCATGATGGATTTTTTTTTAAGTTTTAAGATTATAAAAAAACATCTTTCTCCTATATCCAGGTTGGTGATTTTTCTTTTTAAAGAAGATTGCAATTTACATTAAAAAATAATAATTTATTTTGCCAGGCAAATACAGAAAACTATTTTTCCTACCCCTTTAAAGACATAAAGTTACAATTGAAGTTGCCTTCTGTGCCTAAAAGTGAACTTTTACCCGGAGAAAATAGAAATTCATTTTATTAGTTGATTTACTAATCGCCAAAAAAATTAAAACTGCCACAAATAAAACTACTTTTACTTTTTTTATGAAGATTATAGAAAAATATTTTAGCGATTTTACTGAAAAACAATTACAACAATTTGATGCCCTTAAAAGTTTATATGAAGAATGGAATCAAAAAATTAATGTGATTTCGAGGAAAGACATAGATCATTTTTATGAGCACCATGTTTTGCATTCTCTTTCCATCGCTACGCAATTTAATTTTCCTGACGAATATCAAATAATGGATCTTGGCAGTGGCGGAGGTTTTCCGGGAATTCCACTTGCCATTTTTTTCCCAAATGTTCATTTTCACCTGGTTGACAGCATCAATAAAAAATTAAAAGTAGTGGAAGCCGTTGTTGAAACGATTGATTTAAGAAATGTAACGGTGCAGCACACACGCGCAGAAGATATAAAAGATAAAAAGTTTGATGTAGTCGTTTCAAGAGCCGTAGCGCCATTAAAAGATCTTTGGTATTGGAGCAACCCTTTGTTGAAAAAAAAACCGGTCGATCAACCCAAAAAAATCACCGGATTGATTTGCCTAAAAGGTGGAGATCTTTCAAAAGAAATTCATGAAAGCGGCCTCCGTCCAAGAGTTTGGGAAATCAGCAAAATATTTGATGAAGAATTTTTTAAAGAAAAATATATATTGTCAATTAGCTGATTAGCTGATATGCCAATTGATGTCCTTCATTGGCTAATTAGCTAATCAGCACATTAGCTAATTAGATCTCACCAATTCAACTTCAGTACATTGTTATCCAAATTCACATCAGCCATCCTTTTTGTAGGATCTATTTCTGCTTTTATCAATTGATTTAAAGGGTGATGAAATTCAACAATGTAAGTAGGATTTGTCCAGTTCCACTCTTTGTGAACAAATCTTTTTTCGTCACTTTCTGCAGGCTTATTACCAAGCATCATGTCCATAGGAATATAATGCAATTCTTTGGTACTGTCTTTAAAAGTAAGCTCAAGATCAATAGGCATAGGCATTTGGCCAATTCTCCGTAACCTGATTTTTGTTACACCTCCGTCTTCCCATAAACTGTCAATACTATAATCTATAGTTTTGATCGTGTTCAACCAATACTCCTTATACCAGCCCAATTGAATTCCACTTACATCCTGCGCCACTTTAAAAAAGTCGTTTGGATTTGGATGTTTAAATCTCCACAATTTATAATATTGAAGCAATATTTTATCTCTTACCGAATCACTTACAATGTAACCCAATTGCTCTAATAACATTTCGCCCTTCGAATAAGCATTGATTTCATAGGCGAGATTCGTATTGTAATGGTCTGAATTGGTGGTCATCGGCTCGGCCAGGTTTGTTTTCGTCATTAAAAAATAATAATTACGGTATGCAGCGGCATGATTCAACGGAAGAGCCGTTGGATCTTTTAAATCCTTCACTTTACGATAATAGGCAGCTACTTCTCCTTCTGCATAGCTTGTATAACCCTCGTCCATCCACGGATGTTCGTTTTCATTTGAAGCAAGCATCATCTGGAACCAGCTATGCATCCATTCATGAAAAACCGTACCAAGGCTCGGTCCTTTTATCAATGTTGCCATCGGATATTCCATTCCTCCATCGCCGCCTTGTATAAATGAATATTGAGGATACATATACTTGCCGAAACGCTTTTCCATATAAGGCAAAACAGTAACCGCTGCATCAGCAACAGTGTGCCACTTGTCTTCCAAAGAATCCACTTTTTTATAGATTACATTCAACGTAATTCCATCTTCATGTCTTACCAAATGTTCATAATCCGGATCAGCAGCCCAAACAAAATCATGTACATTCTTTCCTATAAAATGCCAGGTGCGTTCTGCAGAAGAAATATTTTTCAATGGTGTCCCGTCTTTATCATAGCCCCAGCCAATTTGTGAGGCGTTCGCTAAAACGCCGGTAGCGCCAATTTTATAAGACTTATCCAATTTAATAGTTACATCATAATCGCCCCAAACACCGTAAAATTCACGCGCTACATACTGTTCAGTGTGCCAGCCTTCATAATCATATTCACATAATTTGGGATACCACTGGCTCATGCTGTAACGAATTCCCTCTGCATTGTCACGTCCGCTTCTCCTAATCTGCACCGGAACCTGCGCTTCAAAAACCAAATCAAATGCTACCGAACTATTTCCAGGAATAGGTTTGGTAAGATCAACTTCCAGGATCGTTCCGTGCACTACCATTGGCTGGGTAACGCCGTTCATTTTCAGGGATTTAATTTTTTCATATCCGATCTCTGAAGGAGTTAACTTTGAAATGCGATCTCTTACTCTTGAATCCCAGTCAGGCCTTCCATTGATTAATATTTTTCCCAGCTCCTGGCTTCTTACATCCATTTCACTTCCCGGTTGAAAAGCGTTCCAGTACAAATGAAAGTATACTTTGTCTAATTTATCAGGTGAATTATTGGTATAAACCAATTTTTCCGTTCCGTTTACCAGGTTGGTATTTACATTCAAATCCACATTCATAGTGTATTTTACTCTTTGCTGCCAGCGACTTGGTTGGGCGTTTGCAAAAGCTAAAAAAGCAAAGCTTATTGCTAACAAAAGGGAAAGTTTCTTATTCATATTTTCAATTTAAAAAATAAAGGGTGTAAACATCGAAAAAAAGAGGTGAAAAAAAAACGAAAATCATGCTCAAAAGTTCGTTTACTATTTCTTCCCTCCTACTACAATTACAATTTCTCCTTTTACCGTCTTAGCTTCAAAATAATCATGCACTTCCTGTAAAGTACCACGTTTATTTTCTTCAAAAATTTTTGTCAGTTCACGGCTTACACTGCATGGGCGATCCGGCCCAAAGTATTCTATAAAGTCTTTTAAAGTTTTTACCAACCGCATAGGACTTTCATAAAAAACCATGGTTCTCTCTTCTTCTGCCATCTTTTTCAGGAACGTTTGCCTTCCCTTTTTTAAAGGCAAAAAGCCTTCAAAACAAAAACTGTTCATAGGCAAGCCGCTGTTCACCAAAGCAGGCACAAATGCTGTAGCTCCCGGGAGGCATTCTACTTTAATATCATTTTTTATGCATTCGCGCACTAATAAAAAAGCAGGATCGCTTACGCCAGGTGTTCCTGCATCTGTTATCAAAGCCATTGTTTTGCCTGATAATAATTGTTCTGTAAGATGACCGATAATCTTATGCTCATTGTGTTGATGATAAGAAGAAGTTGGCTTTTCAATACCATAGTAACGAAGAAGCTTACCCGAAGTTCTGGTGTCTTCAGCAAGAATAAGATCAACCGATTTCAGCACTTCGATTGCCCTGAAAGTAATATCAGCAAGATTACCAATTGGAGATGGAACGATGTAGAGCATTTTTAATTAGCTAATTAGCCAATTAGCCAATCAGCTAATTGCTATGGTAAAATCTTCCATTACAGGGTTGGCCAATAATTTTTTTGCAGCTTCTTCAGCAATCGCTCTTGCTTCTTCCGCAGAGGCCGCTTCAATAGTCAGCTGAACATGTTTGCCTATTCTAACATCATCAATAGTTTTGATTCCAAGATTGGCAAGTCCGCCCAGTACTGCTTTTCCCTGGGGATCCAGCAATTCTTTTAAAGGCATTATTTTTATTTCTGCAACGAAATTCATTCAATATTACTTTTTGGTCCGATCGCTTTCGGAATGGTTAATGATAGTAAAACATAAATTATAAATACAACAGGTACTGCAATCCAGTGCAAAAATAACGCAGCAATAATTGCAATTACTAATAAAATAATTTTTGGCATATTATTCTTCAAAGAATAGTCTGAAAATTTTAAAGCCATCATTCTGTGACTGCTTAACATGAGGTAACTAAGCAAAAGAATTAGTGCATACAAAAACCATTTATTAATGATAATATTGTTCACACTGTTGATGTAATTAAAATGTAAAATGAGAGGAAAAGAAGCAATCAACAATCCAACCGCGGGAACAGGAACTCCTTTAAATGAAAATTGCTGAGAAGTGTCCAAATTAAATTTACCCAACCGGTAAGCGGCTGCACAAGCAACTATAAATGCCGGAAGCATCCAGATAATAGAAACGTCCAACCCGTTTTCTTCACGCGCAAAACTAAAACGTAATAACTGGTAAAGAATCACAGCCGGAGCTACACCGAAACTCACTAAATCACTCAATGAATCTAATTGCTTTCCCAAGTCACTTGTAGCTTTGAACAACCGCGCCACAAATCCATCCAGGAAATCAATTAAAGCTGCGATGATAATGCAAATGGCAGCCCAGCTTATCTTTTCAGGAATATTAAAACTGCTGCTATATTGATCGTTGATATAAAAAATAACTGTATTGGTTTGCAATGCAAACACAATTGCCAAACAACCAGCGAACAAATTGAGAAGCGTAAAGAAGTTAGGAATCTGTTTCATAATTGTGGACAACGGTTTACTGACAACTGACTACCGGAGGAGCCAATCAGATTTATGGGCTAAATTTTAAATAATTGAGTTTTTAAATTTTTGAATTTTTGCTACTAATTTATCAAGAGCACTATAAAGATTATTAAACTGCTCTTCAGATAATAAACTTCTTCTTTTTCCAATATACAGGCAACTTACAACTTCTATTGCTGATCTTTGCGCATATCCTAAAAATTTCTTTTGTTCAGGGTTTGACTGACCGGTTGACCCCTCTGCAATATTTAATGATATGGAGTCCGCGGCCCTTTTAATCTGTGAAGTGAGAATAAAAAGTTCCTCTTTCGGAAAAGCTCTTGTTAATTCATGAATATCAGATGACATTTCAATTGCTAATTGCCAGATCTGCAATTTTTCAAATTTAAATGGCATAACAAATTAGTTTAAAGTTTTGTGGCTAATGTCGTCGGTTGTCGGCGGCCGGTAGTCATCCTCTACCCTTTTATTTCTTCATCAACGATTCAATCTCTTCAACAGTAATCGGAATTTTCTTCATTAGATCGATATTGCCTTTTTTAGTGATCCAGTAATTATCTTCTATCCTTACTCCCATCTGCTCTTCTTCTATATAGATTCCGGGTTCGATAGTGAAAACCATTCCTGGCTTTATCGGTTCGTTTTTCGTCCCGAGATCGTGAACATCAATTCCCAAATGATGAGAAATTCCGTGATACAAATATTTTCTGTAGGCCCTGTTTTCAGGGTCTTCGTTTTTAATGTCTGATTTCTTTAATAACCCGATTTTGTAAAAAAGTTCAGTTGCTTTATCGCCCACTTTTTCTGTGTAATCGTTGATGCTGATTCCGGGTTTCAAAATGGAAGCACAATAATAATGAAGATCCAGGCAGGCATTATAAACCGTTTTTTGTCTCTTTGAAAACTTCCCATTTACCGGAACTGTCCGTGTAAGGTCTGCTGAATAATTTCCATACCGTGCTCCAAAATCCATTAATATCAATTCTCCGTCTTTACACTCGCGGTTATTTTCTATATAATGGAGCGTTCTTGCGCGATCACCACTTGCTATGATACTTCCGTAAGCTGGTCCGGAAGCTCGTTGGGAAAGAAACGAGTGCCAAATTTCTGCATCTATTTCATACTCCATTACACCCGGTTTTATAAATTTTAACAACCTTCTGAAAGTATTATCAGTAATATCAATTGCCTTTTGCATTACCTCAATTTCCAGCGGTGTTTTTATTCCACGCAAATCTTTCATTATTCTTGCACTGCGTTTATAATTATGAAGCGGATAACGTTCACGCATATACGCCGCATACCGGTAATCTCTTACAGGAACTTCATTTGCCTTACGGTCATTTTCATTTGTGTTCAGATAAATAGTATCGGCCAAATGAATCCATTGCTGCAACAATCCTTCAAGATCATCCAGCCAAACAATTCTTTTTATTCCTGAAATGGCTTCCCCTTCATTTTTTCGTAACTGATGGCCATTCCATTTTTCCTTTAACGCATTCGGACGAACCAAAACCAATACTTCGCGGTATTTGGGATCCGGATTATCAGGATATAAAATCACCATGGTATCTTCCTGCTCTATGCCCGAAAGCCAAAACAAATCTGAATTCTGAACAAATGGAAGCAAAGCATCGCCATTCATAGGAAGTTCATCATTGCTGTTAAAAATCGCAATAGAATTCTTCTCCATTTTGGCTGTAAACCTTTTCCTGTTATCAATAAATATTTGGGGATTTAGCGGTAAATATTTCATCTTTTTATTTTTAATTTTTTACTTCCTTTCAATCTGTGCTAAAAGTAAAATTTGTCCTTGGTAATTATTTTGCAATATACACGAATAAAATATTTTAGTTTTTTGAAAATGACACTATTGAAAAAGCCAAAGAACCCGCGAAAAAATATATTTATAATTTCAAAAAGAACCACATCATAACAGAACAGAAATTATAGCAATTGCATAATTGGGGTTTGAAATTGAACAGAAAATAAAATTCTAAGGAATTTGTTTATTCACTATTAAGAAAAATCGTTTAGAATAATCCATACAATTGTGCATCTATCTGGTTTATAATCAGGCCAAGATCTTCATCATTCTCTGCAAATTTATTTTTGTCTGCATCTACAATTAATAAAGGGCCTTCTTTATAACTTTCGATCCATTTGTTATAATAATCATTTAATTTTTTTAAATAATCCAGGCGGATATTTTCTTCATATTCACGGCCGCGCTTTTGTATTTGCGCCACCAAGGTGGGAACTGAGGCATTCAGGTAAATCAACAGATCCGGGGGTTGAACCATTGATTTTAAAGTTTCAAAAAAGGAATAATAATTGGTAAAATCTCTTTTGGTCATCAATCCCATATCATGAAGATTAGGTGCAAAAATATTAGCATCTTCGTATATCGTTCTGTCCTGGATGATTGTTTCAGTTCCACGCTGAATTTCCAACAATTGATTTAACCTGCTGTTTAAAAAATAGATCTGCAAATTGAAACTCCAACGAGGCATTTCTTCGTAAAAATCATTAAGATATGGATTGTGATCTACATCCTCAAATTGCGGAATCCATTTATAATGCTTGGCCAGTAATTCAGTCAATGTGGTTTTACCTGCCCCTATATTTCCGGCAACCGCAATGTGTTTTGGTTTTTTTGATTTGGCCATTCGTTCTTTTTTTATTCTGATTTTGATTTTTTCACCTTCTTTGGCAGGTCTTTAAAAGTAAATATAAATTCAATATGGTATATTTTTTATTTAAAAAACTTAACCAACAAACTGTAAAAAATAAAATTCAGGAAATAGAAAGCGGTAGAAAGTTAGTATACTTTTTTATAAAAAATAATTCAAGCCCATCGCATTTCTAACTTTTTGCATGGTGGCTTCTGCGCTGGCAATAGCTTTTTCTGCGCCTTGTTTCATTACTTTTTGCAAATAAGCTTCATCATTCAAAATGTCATTAACGCGATTACGAATAGGTGCGATAAACTGTACCATGTCTTCTGCCAATTGTTTTTTCATATCGCCATACCTGATGGTACAATTATTGAACTTATCCTCGAAAAGATCTATGGTTTCTTTACGGCTTACCAGTTTCATCAGTAAAAAAAGATTTTCAATATAATCCGGTTTTACTGAATTATTTTGGGTGGGACCGCTATCAGTCTTGGCTTTCATTATCTTTTTCCTTATGGCATCATCTTCATCAGCCAGGAAAATTGTGGCCATTTGATTTTCACTCTTGCTCATCTTTCCACTTCCATCTAATGAAGGAACTTTTACCAACTCATTACTAAAATTAAAAGCAAATGGTTCCGGGAAAACCTCCTCATAGCGGTGATTGAACCTGTTAGCATAGTTTCTTGTGATCTCAAGATGCTGTTCCTGGTCTTTACCAACCGGAACATATTTTGCACGATGAATTAAAATATCAGCCGCCATTAAAACCGGGTAAGTAAGCAATCCTGCATTAATATTATCAGGATGCTGGCGAACTTTGTCTTTAAAAGTGGGCGTCTTTTCAAGTTCACCTTTGTAGGCGAGCATATTTAAATAAAGATACAATTCTGCCGTCTGGTACAAATGGCTCTGGCAATATAAAGCTACTTTTTCAGGATCAAGCCCGCAAGCGATATTTTCAGCCAAAACCCTGTGAACATTAACCTTCAGATCTTTTGTATCGGGATGCGTAGTTAGAGAATGTAGATCGGCGACCATAAAATAGCATTCATAATCCTCCTGCATTTTCACATAATTACGAATGGCTCCAAAATAATTTCCAAGATGCAAAAAACCTGTTGGTCTTATGCCGCTCATAACTACCTCCCTGTCGGAGGACACGATTTCTTTCTCCTTTTTCATAAGTTGGCGAAGATAAAGAGATTTTCAATTTTCATTTGCCACAGGCTACCGGATTTTAAATGGTTATTTCTTATTTCTATTGAAATCATTTAAAGCACCGGCATTAAAAAATAATGATAAGCGGAATAATGCGGGCTATCAAAGACAAAACAGAAATGAATAAACCTGCTATATTTGCTGAATGAATGTAAACGATGCTTTAATTGAAAAATTGGCAAATCTATCGAGGCTGGAATTTGATGAAACCGAAAAAAAGGAATTAAAAAATGATCTTGAAAAAATGATCGGTTTTATTGATAAATTAAATGAACTGGATACCGCCGGTGTGGTTCCTTTGCTCCACATGAGTGAAAACGTAAATGTTTTCAGGGAAGATGAAGTGAAAGGCGAATTAGACAAAGAAGAAGTTTTTAGAAATGCGCCATTGCATGATGAAAATTTCTTTAAAGTACCAAAAGTGATTAAAAAGTAGTTGACTTGTTACACATAGAAGTAAAATAAAAAAATCAATTATTTCTTTGTTTACTAATTTACTTATTTACTCAAATTGATAAAACTTATTACTCATTTCTTATAAACCAAAATGGCCGCAATAATTGAATTAGAAAATATCCAAAAAAGTTACTACCTCGGCAAGCAGGAACTAAAAGTGCTGAAAGGAATTACCCTTGAAGTTTTTAAAAACGAGTATGTAGCACTTATGGGACCAAGCGGAAGCGGCAAATCAACATTGATGAATATTCTTGGTTGTCTCGACTCTCCTACTGCCGGAAGTTATGTTTTGAACGGGAAGGATGTAAGTAAAATGGAAGATGATGATCTTGCAGATGTACGGAACAAGGAAATTGGTTTTGTCTTTCAACAATTTAATTTATTGCCGCGCCTGACTGCTGCTGAAAATGTGGCGCTTCCATTAATTTATAACGGAACTTCAAAAAAAATAAGAACGGAACTTGCTCTTGAAATGCTTAATAGAGTTGGTCTTGCCGACAGAAGCCATCATAAACCTAATGAACTTTCCGGTGGCCAAAACCAGCGGGTTGCTATTGCCCGCGCATTAGTAAATAATCCTTCTATTATACTGGCAGATGAACCAACGGGGAACCTGGATTCAAAAACTTCAACAGAAATCATGAATATTTTTGATAAAATCCAACGAGATGGTAATACAGTTATTTTAGTAACACATGAAGAAGACATTGCTGAAAACGCTCATCGCATTATCCGTTTGAGGGATGGTGTAATTGAAAGCGATCACCTGAATGAAAAGAAAATTGCTACGGTAAGTTAATTGTTTCGTTCATTTCTTCTTTATTTCTTCTCTTTTACATTTAAGGTAATTTTGCATCCTCTAAAATTATTATTATGTCTATGAAAATCTATACAAAAACAGGAGATGCAGGGAAAACGAGTCTTATTGGCGGTACAAAGGTCTTAAAAAATAATCCGCGCATTGAAGCGTATGGAACTGTTGACGAACTTAATTCTTACATTGGTCTTGTCTCTGATTTTTCAAATGATGATCATATAAAAAATGTTTTAAAAGAAATACAGGACCGCTTGTTTACCATCGGGTCAGAACTGGCTTGCGACCCCGGAAAAGAAACCAAAATGTCTATCCCAGATCTTCATGAAAGTGATGTGGAATTACTGGAGAAAGAAATGGATAAAATGGATGAAGAATTGCCCGTGATGAAGCATTTTATTTTGCCCGGCGGACTTCCTGCCGTTTCATTTACGCATGTTGCCCGTTGCGTTTGCAGACGCGCAGAAAGATGTTGCGTAAATCTTAAAGAGAAAGAAAATAAAGTGGATGCCCTTATCATTAAATACCTCAACAGGCTTAGTGATTATCTTTTTACATTAGCCAGATATATTGGCAAAAAAAACAATGCTACCGAAATAACCTGGAAACCAAGAATTAAATAAGCTATCCGCCAGTAAATTAAAAAATTGCCTTTTTTATTTGTTTACTCTGATTACCACTATTGTTAAAGAAATGTTTTATGATGAAGATCATTGCTCATCTGATAAAGATCATTTGCCTTTCAATATTTTACGATGTCTTTTTTCATTAGATTTGCACTTTCAAAATACATATAAATGAAAACTTCAAGTATCATTATTTTGGTTGTTATTGCCGCCGCTATTGGCGCATTGTTAATGTATTCAGTAGATTTTTCAACTTATGATACGATTAGTTCTGCGAAACAAAAACAGGGGCAGTATGTTCATCTTATTGCCAGACTTGATAAATCGAAACCCATTCAGTATGATGCTTTAAAAGATCCCAATTATCTTTCCTTTTATGCGGTAGACAGCCTTGGTAACACCACCCAGGTAATTTACCATAACACAAAACCTCCTGAGCTTGAACAAAGTGATCGCGTTGTTTTAAAAGGGAAAATGGAAGGGAATGTTTTTGAATGCAACGATATATTACTGAAATGCCCTTCAAAGTACAAAGACAATAAAAAAGAATTAGAAAAATCGGTTTCGCAATATTAAGACTTCAACATGACTTTTGAGAATGAACATTTAATTCCTGGTCAGGTTGGCCAATTTTTCATAGTACTGGCTTTTGTAGCTTCTATCATTTCAGCAATTTCTTATTTTACTGCTTCTAAAATCCAACTGGAAAATGAAAAGCAAAAGTGGATACGTTTCGCACGGGCGGCATTTTTTATAGAAGCTTTTTCTCTCATCACTGTTTTTTTGAGTATCTTTTACATTTGTTCACATCACTACTTCGAATACTTTTACGCATATAAACACGCTTCAAAAGAACTGGAACCCAAATACCTTTTAGCGTGTATTTGGGAAGGCCAGGAAGGAAGTTTTCTGTTGTGGGCTTTATGGCATTGCGTTTTAGGAACCATTCTGATTTTCACTTCTAAAAAAAGAGAGGCGCCGATTATGACCATCGTCAATTCTGCACAGTCTCTTTTGGTGCTGATGATTTTGGGAATCTATTTTTTTAATACCCGCATAGGTAGCAGCCCATTCGTGCTGACAAGAAATGAATTAGCTGGCCCAATTTTTTCTCAACCTGATTACCTATCTTATATAAAAGACGGAGTAGGGTTAAATGTTTTATTAAGAAATTATTGGATGGTTATTCACCCTCCCATTTTATTTTTAGGATTTGCAAGTACCATTGTTCCAATTTCATTTGCATATTCTTCTTTATCTACCAAAGATTGGGGAGGCTGGGTAAAAGCCGCTCTACCCTGGACTTTATTTAGTGCCTGCGTTTTAGGAACAGGAATTATGATGGGTGGAAAATGGGCTTATGAATCACTTTCATTCGGTGGCTATTGGGCTTGGGATCCTGTGGAAAATGCATCTCTCGTTCCGTGGCTGATTCTTGTAGCGGGCCTGCATTGCATGGCGGTTTACAACTCCACTAAAAACGCATTACGCGCTTCCTACTTTTTCATTATTCTTACTTATCTTTTTGTACTTTATTCTACCTTTTTAACCAGGACAGGAATTTTAGGAGATACATCTGTGCATGCTTTTACAGAAGCAGGAATGGCAATGAATGTTTTAATCGGCATTTATGTAATTGCAATTACTATTCCGGTGTTTTTTATGTATTTTAAAAACTATAAAAGCATCCCCACCATTCAAAAGGAAGAAGACATTTCCTCTCGTGAATTCTGGATGTTTATTGGTTCGTTGATTCTTTTCCTTTCCGCAATATTTATTATTTCTATTACTTCATTACCGGTTTATAATAAAATATTCGGAACCAATATAGCCGATCCGGCTGACAGAGAATTTGCTTACAACAAAGTGCTGGTGCTGGTTGCAGTAATCATTGGCCTGCTTACGGGTGCTTCTCAATTCCTTAAATATAGAAATACAAATAAAAAATATTTGCTACAAAAGCTTGCCTGGCCTTTGGGAATTGCAATTGCTGCTACCATCTTACTTGTTATTTTTTACCCATTGGAATATACAAAAAAAGGCCCCGGATTTTTGATTGCTATTTATCTTGCGTTGTTTGCTTCTGTGTTTTCTTTAATTGCCAATGCTTTTTACCTTAAAACAGTTTTAAGGTGGAATTTAAAAGCGGGTGGTGCTGCCATCTCTCACTTAGGCTTCGCTCTTTTGATTGGAGGAATGTTGATATCATCCGGAAACAAGAAAGTGATCAGTGATAACAGTAAAACGGGTTTGTTCATTCCTTTTTCAAAAGACCCTACCGGCAGGAATGATGAAAATCCAATGGAAAATCTGACCCTATTAAAAGGAGTTCCTACACAAATGGGACAGTATACGGTTACCTATATGAAAGATTCTGCTTCAAATGAAAAAGACAGAACCTTTTATAAACTGCATTTTCAAAAGAAAGATAGTACCACAGGAAAAGTTGAGGAAGATTTTGTGTTGTCTCCTGATGCTTACCGCATGAAAAATAATAACCTTACCTCTAACCCGGGTACCAAGCATTATTTAACGCACGATATTTTTACCTATATCTCTACTATTTCAGTTCCCGATTCTGAAAGCGATACGGCCACATTCAGAAATCATGAAATGGCAATCGGCGATTCAGTTTTTTATTCAAAAGGATATTTTGTATTAAATAAAATAGAAAAAGACCCGCAAAATGAAAGGTTTCATTTTTCCCCTACAGATACTGCACTGGTAGCTGATATTACGGTTCATGCAAATGACGGAACTCAATATAAAGCTTACCCGGCTCTTACCATTAAACATCAGCAGCTTGATTTTATTAACGACACAGTAGTTGCTCAAAATCTCTATTTAAATTTTTCAGGAATTTCAGATAATAAAAAATTCAAGATCAATTCAAAAGAAACTGATAAACTAACAGATTTTATTACCCTCAAAGCCTACTATTTCCCTTATATCAATTTAGTTTGGCTTGGGCTCGTCATCATGTCATGTGGCTTTGTGATTTCTCTTGTAAGCCGCGTAAAAGCATCTAAACTTGTTACATACCTTTCTGTTGGTTTAGTTTTGGCTTTCTTGTTTTATATGTTCCTTTTGGCAAATGCCTAAATGCTACTTTTATCCGCCAATTTCGATAGGATATGTTTAAAATTTTGATAAAATCTTTACAGACCAATCTTTGTTTTAGGGAATTTAAATTATAAATTTACAAGAGCAATGAAAATCACTTGTAAAAAAATATCAAAAATAGTCTTAAATGTTGCTTTACTGTTTATTGGCTTAGCGGCAAAAGCTCAATCACAGGATAACAACCCTGTCATTTTTGCTCATCATGGTGCAAGTGATACCATTATTTGTTCTGCGGTAGTTTATGAAGGGGATACCATTGAAGCAAAAATTCTTGCGGGCGTTTATGTTTGGGCAAAAGGAGATGCCGCTGCCCGCGCAAAATGGACACGCCTTAGAAACGCAATTTATGTAACTTACCCTTATGCCAGGCAGGCAGGCTATGTTTTTAATGACATTGAAAGGCATATCGCCAATAACCCCAATAAAGCTGCAGTTTCAAGGTATATAAATAGTCGTGAAAAAGAATTAAAAAAGCAATTTTCCGATCCACTCAAAAATTTGTCGGTTTACCAGGGAAAAATTTTGATGAAACTTATTAATCGGGAAACCGGCGGTACCAATTGCTATGATATTTTAAAAGAACTCAAAGGAGGATTTACTGCACGTTTCTGGCAAACAGTAGCATTCGTATTCGGCAGTGACCTTAAACAACCTTATGATGCAAAAGGCAAAGATGCCGAAATGGAATCGATTGTAAAAGAAGTACAAAGAATGTATGGTTATTCAGGATAATCAAAAAAGATATTTGTAAATCACTCATTTATTCTAATTTATTTCTTATTCCCTCTTATATAAAATCACAAAACTGTAAAAAAATCCTTCATTTACTTTACCTTTGCCCGGTTAAATTTTTGAAATTATTCCAGAAATTATAGAACTAAAATGAAGTTAGACCTTTTAGCGTTTGGAGTACATCCAGATGATATTGAATTAAGTTGTGCCGGAACCTTATTAGTTGAAAAAAATAAGGGAAAAAAAATTGGCATTGCAGACCTTACACGCGGTGAATTGGGCACAAGAGGTACAGCCAAAACAAGAGTAGAAGAGGCAGCAAGTTCAGCTAAGATTTTAGGAGTAGATGCCAGAGAAAATCTTGAAATGGCAGATGCATTTTTTAGAAATGACGAAGAAAATCAACGGAAAATAATAGCTGTTTTAAGAAAGTATCAACCGGAAATAGTTTTATGCAATGCAATTGATGATCGTCATCCCGATCACGGACGTGCTGCGAAGTTGGTTTCGGATTCTTGCTTTTTATCAGGATTAAGAAAAATAGAGACCTTTGAAGGAAACAAAAAGCAGGAAATATGGAAACCAAAATATGTTTTTAATTATATTCAGGACCAATATTTCACTCCTTCCTTTGTTGTAGATATTTCAGATGTAATTGAAAAAAAGCTGGATGCAATAAAAGCCTTCAAAACTCAATTTTTTACAGGTTCCGAAGATAATAATGAGCCCCAGACTTACATTTCAACCCCGGAATTCTTAGAAAGTATTATTAACCGGTCAAAAATGTTTGGCAAAATGATTGGAGTAAAACATGCAGAAGGGTTTGTCTCAAAAAAAATGATAGGAATAAGATCGTTTGATGCCTTAATCCAAAACTTTACTTAATCACTAAATAAAAAATAATAAAATAATTTATAATAATGTCCACTCCTAAATTCATGCAAGGAAAAGGTGATTTTCACACAGTTCTAAAGAATCGTGTTAATCTGTATTTTGCCGAGCAAAAAAGGCCTATGACAGGCAATTTTTCCCTGTTATTTAAAGCAGCGCTTTTGACCTTGCTTTACCTGGCAATGTACGTTCATCTCGTTTTTTTTACTCCTGGTGTTTTAATAGCCATTCCCGAATGCATCATTTTTGGATTATTAACTGCGGCCATCGGTTTCAACGTGATGCATGACGGTGCACATGGCAGTTTTAGTAAATACAAATTTTTAAATAAAGCGGCAGGTTCTTCATTAAATTTTCTTGGCGGAAGCGCAATCATGTGGAATATGAAACACAATATCATACATCATACCTATACCAATATCGACGGAATAGATGATGATATTGAAGCACGCCCATGGCTAAGATTTGCTGCAACACAAAAGAAATTAAAAATGCATAAGTTTCAGCAATATTATTTCTGGTTCCTTTATGCTTTTTTGCATATCATATGGATTTTCATGACCGATTATCAAAAATATTTTAAACGAAAAATCGGAGTTGTTCAACTCAGGAAATTGAGCCCATATGAACATTTTTCCTTTTGGGCAGCTAAATTGATCTATACCTTTATGTTTGTTGTCTTACCAATAATGCTTTTAGGCTTTACTTCGTGGCTGATTGGATTTCTTATCATCACCATGGTTACCGGTTTAGCCATCAGTATCGTATTTCAACTGGCCCATACAGTTGAACATACAGAATTTCCAATGCCAAGTGAAATTACAGGCAAAATCGAAAACGAATGGGCCATTCACCAAATCAATACCACTGCAAACTTTGCTACGAAAAACAAAACTATCTCCTGGCTGGTAGGTGGTTTAAATTTTCAAATTGAGCATCATTTATTCCCCAGAATTTCTCATGTACACTATCCTGCGATCAGTAAAATCATTAAAAAAACGTGTGGAGAATATGGTATTAACTATATTGAATACCCCAAAATGAGACACGCAATCCTGTCTCATATTCACTATTTAAAAAGGCTTGGTCAAATAGCATAATTTTAAAAAATCCTTAATTCAATTTTTAAGGATTTTTTTTTTTGAAAAAAGAATATTTTAGAAGGCAAATGGCAAGGTAATTGCCAAATTGGATATAAAAAAATTAACGGGTAATTTAGTGTGGAAAGTACCTAAACTTTTTTAAATCAAATACTTCTTCCTCTTAAAATTCCTGTTTAACTTTACACCTATGAACATTCATTTCCAAGAATTAATACCTGAAGATTTTGACCACAATTCCAGAGTTTGGGTATATCAGTCCAGTAGAGCTTTTTCAATTAGTGAGGCTATACAATTGGAAAAACAACTAGAAAATTTTACTAAAGAATGGAACAGTCATGGAAGTTCCGTTAAATCCTATTCAAATCTATTTTTCGGTCAGTTTATTGTAATGATGGCAGATGAAACGCACGTAAAAGTTGGCGGATGCAGTACTGACAGCGTTTTCAGGTTTATTAAAAATCTTGAAAAAGAGTATAATGTACAGCTACTCGACAGGCAAACGCTTGCATTTATCATTAAGGAAAAAATTCAATTAATTCCGCTGTCGCATGTTAATTATTCAATCGATCATAATTATATAACACCAGATACTCTATATTTTAATAATACCATTCTTACTAAAAAAGAATTATTAAATAACTGGATTATCCCTGTTAAAAAAAGCTGGCTTGCACAAAGAATTCCGTCAAATCATTTTGAATAAAGGGGAAAAAAATACCCGTTAGTTTATTTATTCAAGGCTGTTTTAAAATCTGCCCAACCCCATTTGTTTTCTATAACGGGACCTTTCATTAAATACAATTCTGGATTAGTGCGCGCTGCAGTTTTAAAAGCCGTGGCGTCAAGACTAAACACAGGAATATTGAAATTATTTCTTTTGTTGAAAAAGTCGTTGGCTTGGTCCATTTCCGGGGTAACAATATATAAAAGTTGGTTAGCTTGTTTTGCTTGTTGATATAGTCTTGTAAAATTATCAAACCAAAAATCAGTATTTGTAAACCCCTTAACGAAAAATAAATAATAAGAAGCATCAAGACTCAAAACCGCTTCAGTTGTATCATTACCGGAAAGTGTGGTAAGATTAAAATCTTTAATAGGAGGCTGATTATCCTTTCCTTTGCTGATTAAAATATCTTCCCTGCTTACAAATTTCCAACTGGAATCAGGAAGATTATTTATAGTAAAGTCCTCTTTCTTACCTCCTTTTTGATAAACAAATTTATAATCCATTTTGTCGGGAACCGCATCTGCAGGCATCTTTCGAAGTTGCAACACATTTCCTCCCTTCTTAAAGGGCAGGCAATCCACAGTAGGTAAATGCCGCATTACATACCATTGATAATACAAAACCAGGAAAGTGGAAATAATCAAAAGTAAAATATCAAAAGCGGGATTAAATAAAGGAGTTATATATTTTCTTCCAAAGAAAAGCAGAAGAATGAGCGCCAATAAAACAAGGTCTTTAATGAATGACTCCATAGAAGTTAAAGGTATACAATCACCAAAGCAGCCACAGGTAGATATCTTACCGGAAAGCGCAGCATACCCTGTAAGAAAAGCAAAGAAAATAATGAGCAATAAAATAATCCAGGTAAAAAACTTTTTCCAGATTCCTAATAAAATTCCAACCCCTACAATTATTTCCAACGTAATCATAATTATCGCAAAAGGAAGTGCATAACCACTAAGCCAATACATGAAAGAAGCAAGGATATGATTCATAGCCCATACATCAAAAAACTCCTGCATTTTATAAGCAAGTCCATGCGGATCCATAGCCTTCACCAAGCCTGAAAAAATAAAAAGGATACCAACGATCGCACGTGAAATGTTTACTAAAATTTTCATTTTAATTAATTTAAAAGATAGAAATAACTCTACTCAGATAATATCAGTGCAAAAACCGCATAATTTAATATGTCATAAAAGTTAGCGTCAATTCCTTCACTGACCAGCGTTTTCCCTTCATTTTGCACAATTTGCTTTATCCTCAAAACCTTTACCAATATGAGATCTACAAAACTTTGAAGGCTCATTTCCCGCCAGGCTTCACCATAATCATGATTTTTATTTTGCATTAAAGTTTTGGCATTTTGTATTTTTTCATCATAAAAAAACAGCGTTTCATCGAGGGACAATTCTTCCATCTCATCGTCATGAATATCAAGTTGTATCAATCCTATTACTGCATAATTCAGTATTCCACAAAATTCTGATTCTATATTATCATCAATTTTTTGCGCTCCCTTCTCCTGTACATTCCTTATTCGTTTTGCCTTAATATAAATTTGATCAGCAATAGATATAGTACGATACACCCGCCAGGAAGTGCCGTAATCTTTGGTCTTTTTTAAAAAAATCTCCCTGCAGTGGTTTATTGCATTATCGTATTGCAGATCGGTATTAACTTGCGCCATAATAATTTGCCAAATTTAAACTTAAAAACCAATGTTTTCATTGAATTGCAGAGGGAAATTACTTTTTATTAACAAGCCTTTGGTGATGGGCATTCTAAACCTAACTGAAGATTCTTTTTTTGCTGCAAGCAGAGTGCAAACTATTGAAATGATACAAAATAAAGCTGAGCAAATGATAAATGAAGGTGCAGATATTCTTGATATTGGAGCACAAAGTACCAGGCCGGGCAGCGTTAGGATTTCGGCAGAGGAAGAGCTGAAAAAAATTATACCGGCCATCAGGTTCCTTACTGAAAAATTTCCGCAAATAACTATTTCTATTGATACGTACCATTCAAAAGTAGCTGAAGAATCATTGAATGCAGGCGCTTCGATTATAAATGACATCAGTGGAGGTGAAATGGACAAGAGTATGATAGAAACAGTTGGAAAATTAAACGCTCCATATATATGTATGCACATGAAAGGAGTGCCTGAAACTATGCAACTACAGCCTCATTATACAGATATAAGCAAAGAAATTTTTGATTTTTTTATCGTAAAAATTGATGAATGTAAGCAAGCGGGGATTAAAGATATAATAATTGATCCGGGCTTTGGCTTTGGAAAAAACATTTCTCAAAACCTGCGCTTATTAAAAGAACTGGAAACATTTAAAATGCTCGAAATACCAATAATGGCTGGCGTTTCAAGAAAAAAAACTATCTATAAAACACTAAATATCTCTGCAGAAGATTCATTAAATGGTACCACAGTACTTAACACTATTGCTTTACTTAAGGGAGTTTCAATACTTTTTTAAATCAAATACTTCTTCCTCTTAAAATTCCTG
>DAHXOZ010000420.1 GCA_027364635.1 bacterium
GCCATCCGGAATGGTGGATCATCCAAATATTAAAACAACAACCTCTATTATTGATTTTATGTTCCGCTCACTGGCGTATGAATATTTGGGAAGAAATGATTTGGTACATGTGCTCGATAAACCCGAAGTGGAAAACCTCGGTAATGAAGTGTGGGATGAAAATACGCCAACCATCGGAAACCGGGTACCGGAATTAAGCGAAGTAAGGGTTATCGGGTCAACTAACGTTAAGGCTCAAACGAAACCTCACAGAACGGAGCATGCAAAAAAAATAAGCAATGAATATGATGCGGTAAACTCCGCTGCCAAAAATATGCAGAGCGATGCACCGGCATGTAATACCTGCGGACACATAACTATCAGAAGTGGCACTTGTTATAAATGTTTGAATTGCGGCAACAGTATGGGATGCAGTTAAAAGTATCTGACAAAAGCACAAAAGGCCACTCTTAAAGGTGGCTTTTTGCTTTAATATAATAAACACAAAAAAATCGCAGAACGGAAGTAGGAATTTAAACCTGGGTCAGGGAAATCAACAATAGAAAATTTTTTTCAAAATTGAATGTATAAATTTTTATCTCTTATAAAATGTTTTCTCTTTAATACTACATCGTACATTTGTTTGCTATGACATCTTCCTTTAGCCTTATTTATGCCAATTAAACAAATAGATTACGGTTCGAAAGAATACAAGCAGATGGTTGATTTGCGATATGAAATATTGCGCAAGCCCCTGCATCTCAATTTCGATCCTGCCGAACTTGAAAGAGAAAAAAACGACATTCTCATCTGCGCATTTGAAGAAGAAAAAATATTAGGCTGCTGCCTGCTTACTAAAATTGATAAAGATTGTGTAAGGCTCCGTCAAATGGC
>DAHXOZ010000421.1 GCA_027364635.1 bacterium
CCGCAGCCTGCTATTTCAAGTGGGGATGTGTTGAATAATGAAGAGTTGTTGAGTACCGATGCAATGATGGCTACGCTTTCCAAAAACAACGATAATCTGCTGGCTATAACGGATAATTTTAAAGTGATCAGCAATAAAATGGCTAATGGACAAGGCTCTATAGGTAAGTTGCTTACAGATGAAACATTTGCAGATGAGCTGAATAAAACGGTTGTCACTTTAAAAATGGCTTCTTCAAATCTTCAAAAACTTACAGCAAATGTTTCCAATTATACTTCAAGGCTAAACGATTCCGGTACTTTAGCCAATGATTTGGTAAGTGACACGCTAATCTTTAGTAAATTACGATCAACAGTATCACAGTTGCAGGAAGTGGCCGCAAAATCTACAGAAATTATGAGCAGTTTGCAAGGCGCGGCCCATACAGTAAACGATGGCTTAAAAAATCCTAATACGCCTGCAGGAATGTTATTAGGCGATGAAAAAACGGCTGCGGGATTAAAAACCACAATGCAGAACCTGCAATCAGCCAGCGTAAAACTCAATGATGATCTGGAAGCAGTTCAACATAATTTTTTACTTCGTGGATTTTTCAGAAAGAAAGCTAAAGCTGAAAAGGCTAACAGCGGTTCTCCGGCTAAATAAAAGCATATTTTTCTTACATAGCTTTCGAAAAAGTTAATTGACAAAAACAGAAAAATTTTTATTTTATTTTTGAGTAAATCGCTTATATGAAATCAAAAAAAATTCTTTATTATTTTGTGTTTGCTTTTATCCTTATTGGTTTTCAGCAATGTAAGGCACAGCAATCTAATCCCGAAAACTGGACTAAGGAACAATTAATAGAGCCTGCAGCTCTTGCGCAAACAC
>DAHXOZ010000422.1 GCA_027364635.1 bacterium
TATAGTAAACAAAGAAAAAAAGCAGATTTTTATTTTTGCAAGCGTTAGCCTTCTTAAGATAAATATTCGCTGACTTTGTGCTGTATAAATTTCTGCACACTTTTCCAGGTTTGATTTTTAAGACTTATAGGATCTTCACTTTCCTCTGCATCTGCGAAATAAATGAGCGCTTGTGGCACTGAAATTAATAAGTTTTGACTGGCATATTTCTCTTCATGGAAACGGATAAAATCTGCAATCGAATAATGATTTAAAAGTTCGGCCACATCCCAAAAATCCTTTTTTCTGCCTCGCCCTAAAATGGCCTGTACTTTCATGGCAATAATATCTTCTGTAGAAAAAAAACGTACACCCTCTTGTTCTCGCGGCGGCCTTATAATTGGATGAGGATGACGAACGATGTCTATTTTTACATTGTCAACAAAACCAAAAATCCCGAAGCGCGGATTTGTTGTTCTTGTTTTAAATGATGACTTGAATTTTTTAGTAAGCGCTTTAATTATTTCAGCATTTTCGAAAGGTTTGTTTGAAAACAGATCCAGGTCGACAGACTTTCGATGTCCATACAAAAGAGACAATGCAGTACCTCCAACCAATGAGAAGCCTTTTAATTCATGCATTCCCATCAACTGATTTAATACGGAAAAAGCATTGGGTTCAACTGTCTCAATTTGTAGCATCTGAATTCAGTTATGGGTTTGTTGATTACGGCGCTTGCCAGATACATTGTTGTTTCCGGTAAGAATTTGGCATTAAGCAAAGCTTCTGCTACTTTTTCATCACCGTAATGCCTGCGGCAATTACGGATGTCTTCTACATCTCCGCGTTCGAAGACACGTTCAATTACAAAGTTGGCTTTTGT
>DAHXOZ010000423.1 GCA_027364635.1 bacterium
TGTTCAATGGTTTTATCGCCAAGTGATTTTTGTTGACGAAAATATTTTTTTACACTTTCCAAATAATTAAATGACATGATTGTGGTTTAAATGTCTATAAAATATAAGGTTATGGTTTAAATCCGATTCTTTTCCTTGGTGGCTGCGGCGGATTAATTAATTGTTTGAGCACTTTAAAAATCACCTGAATATCCTCATCGTATTTTTTCATTTTTACATCATTTTTTATCATATTTTTTTCTACCTGTTCCAACTTTAATAGGATTTCCTGATTGCTTAATATCATTGCCCTCATTTTACTAAAAACCCTTATTATCTGGATGTTTACTTCGATAGCCATTTTACTGTTCAAAACGCTTGAAAGCATTGCTACACCTTGTTCTGTAAACGCCATTGGCAAATATTTACTATGTTCGCCACGTTTTAAGGTGCCAGATTGGCTCCTTAAAGAATCATATTCTTCCTTAGTTAATTCAAACATAAAATCTTCAGGGAAACGATCTATATTTCTTCTTACCTGCCTTTTTAATTGTTTGGTTTCTACTGAATACAACTCCGCTAAATCAAAATCCAACATCACTTTTAAGTCACGAATGAAATAAATTTTGTTAATGATTTTACCCTCCACTAAAGTTTGTACTGATTTGGCCATAGCATTTTGTTTCTTCTGCAATTACTGATTAAATTCCAATACGCAAGAAAACAGGAAAGATAATTATTTGTTGCTTTACTATCTTTTAACCGAATAAAGTAGTTCCCTGAGTTGGTGTTTCATCAACTGGAACCAATGTATCAATAGTAGCCAAAACAGTAACGCCTCCTTTTACCTTTTGGTTCAGCTCCACATTCAATTCTGT
>DAHXOZ010000424.1 GCA_027364635.1 bacterium
AAAACTTATAATTCCTACAACAATAATAATACCTGTAGTTACTCCCCACATCAACCATCAAAACAAAAACAGTTCAATCTGGGTTACCTCGAAACTATATTGGAAGGCAAATTCAGGCCGGGACACTTCCAGGGAGTTTGTCTTGTTGTTGAAAAACTATTAAAGATCGTAAATCCTGATTTTCTTTTTTTAGGGCAAAAAGATTTTCAACAATGTTTGGTAATTAAACGCCTGGTGGGGCTGATGATTAAAAATATTACAATTATTATTTGTCCTATTCTTCGCGAAGAAAGCGGGCTTGCTATGAGTAGCAGAAATGTAAGACTCAATTCTGCGGACAGAAAACTTGCTTCAGAATTATACCAAACATTGGTTGCATTAAAGAATAAACTTCACAGTGAGGATTTTTTAAAGCTCAAAAGAAAAGCTGTAAAAGACCTGGAATCAAAGGGATTTAAAATAGAATATCTTGAACTTGCAAAGAAGAACAATCTTGAAATTGTTTCCCATTTTAACCCCGGAGAAGAATTAATTATTCTGATCGCTGCTTTTTTAGGCAATGTTCGCCTGATTGACAATCTTTTAATTAATCCTTAATTTAGGTTTGGTTTATTACCTTGTAACCCTATATGAAGAAGAAACTTTTTTCACTTTTAAAATATATAGCTTTCCTCGGGGTAGGGATATTTTTGACATGGTGGCAGGTTAGTAAAATGACTGAGATTGAAAAACTGCAGTTTAAAGAATCTATATCGCACGCCCAGATAAAAACAGAATGAGCGATAAACTTCTTTCTTTTTTTTAAATGAAGAATGGCTGAAAATCCCTCTT
>DAHXOZ010000425.1 GCA_027364635.1 bacterium
TCGTCAATGTTTAAAGTTAATTTGGTTTTCATAACTTATTTTTTATAAAGTTACGTAACTTATTTTATTTTACGTAGGTGCTGATTTTCAGATTTAAAATCGCTTCCACCATGTTTTCCCAACTGTACTTTTTCTTTTCTTCACGGAGATTTGGTAAAAAATAATTTTCGCCTAATTCAAAATATTCATTGATTTTTTGAGCGATACTTTCCGGGGTTGGTTCAGCAACCAAGCCTACTTTTTTATCGGGAACCATAGAAGGCAAGCCGCCAACATTGGTTACGATCATTGGAACTTCAAAATGATAGGCGAGGGGAGTTACCCCGCTTTGCGTAGCGCTTCGATAGGGCTGTATTACACAATCTGCTGCGCATAAATAATATTTCACTTCACTTTCAGAAATAAAATGCGTATGTAAGATCAGGTTATCCTTTATATCAATATCATTTAAAAGAGATTCATAATTTTTTTTATCATCATAAAATTCTCCTGCAATTAAAAGTTTTAAATGCTGAATTTTAAATGCTGAATTCAGCATTTTAAAGGCATTCAATAAAATATCCAACCCTTTATATTTCCTGATGAATCCAAAAAATAAAATCACTTTGTCTTCTTCATTAATTTCCAGTTTTTTTCTTGCTTCTTCTTTGGAGATGATCTCTCCAAAATTATCATACAAAGGATGCGGGACCAGTTGCACAGGTTTGTTCTTTGCAAATAGTTTCAGATCTGCCAGTACTTTTTCACTCATCGTGATGAAGGCATCAACTGGTTTTATAAAATATTTGGTCAATGCTTTGTCTCCGGGCCTTTTCTCATGTGG
>DAHXOZ010000426.1 GCA_027364635.1 bacterium
CTTTTTCTTTTCAACAAGATGGAAAAAGGATTTTTTACTGAGAATGTATAAGGTTACAGCAACTATGCCACCTCCAACGTCAGCAATAACAAACCTCAACCAATTCTTTAGTTTTTTAAGAAATAAGGGTTGTATAGAATTTTGAACCATTGTACTTGGCCCGTTAATATAATTACCCCAATAAGCTCCACTATATCTGCCAATGGAACATCCAGATAATAGTACATCTTTTTCCCAAGATGAGATTCGGGAATCGTTTTTTATGGTTGTTTCAAGTGAAATTAAGTTGTTTGCAAACGAATTATATTTAGAAGTAGTAATAGTATCGGTGTTTAAATATTGATATGAATAATTATAAATTTGTTGTACATAACTATTGCCATAAGAACTCAAGAAGCCATTTACATACAATGTATTGCCTAACGAATCTAATTCTTGCAAATGCGAAAATGGAAGATACCCAATTTGAACTTCCTGATTATAATAATTTTGTATTGAATCTGCATTATAGCCGATACCTGATAAATAAGAAACCACTTTCACAAGTATCTCTGAATCTAATTTATTACTGGAAGGATTAATGGTAGGAAAAATATTGCTCACTCCCTGATTATGTTGGCTTCCAATATAATCATACGGATTATTTGGATTGGTAATTACATTTATAGTAGTAGAGCCCCCACCTCCTCCACCATCTACCACACAAGCCCCGGTAATAGAGTCATTATGATAACCGGAAGGACAATCATCAACACATTTCTTGAGATAGTAATCCCAATGAGTCCTGTACCAATGATCGGAATCAACGAGGCAACGCCGGTA
>DAHXOZ010000427.1 GCA_027364635.1 bacterium
TCTTTTTCAGAACGAATCATGATAGTGCTATCGCTTTCCCTCGCTTTAGCTAACCTCGCAATTTGCTGAGGCGTCAATACCTCATTTTCATTTTGCAATTCACCACTACCGGCTACTATCATGCCCCGGGGAACGGTAACGGAATAATCAAAATTGCCATACTCACAATAAAATTCACCACTGCCAAGGTAAGGCAAGGTGTTCCAGCCCTCAAGATCGTCATACACACACATTCGCGGATACCATTGGGCTATCTCATAAATTTTACCGTTCCTGGTAGGAAAAAAATCTGTCCTGTCGCCAAAGCGGCCGGGAATTTTATAAAAATATTGAATGTTGATATCAACCGAATCGCCGGACGACAAGGCATTTCCCAAACGTATTTGCATCCTTGTATCATCAACAAGAAAATCTGCATCAGCGGTTTTACCCTTTTGATCAATTTTTACACTTTCAAATTGAAATCCATCTGTATGCCCTTTCTCTTCAGAAGAATAGAAATTCGATCTTGCATCTTTGCGATAAGTGTTTTGATCTAGTTGCAACCAAAGGGAAGACAAAGAATTAGGGCTGTTATTAAAATAATGAATCGTTTCTGAGCAAGTTAGCACATTCTCAACTGTGTCTATTGAAGCATGTAATGTATAATCAGCGCGGTTTTGCCAATATTTTGGCCCCGGAGCGCCGCTGGCCGAACGAAACTCATTTCCGTTTTTTGTAAAAAAGTTTTGAGCAAATAATTCGTGCGGGTCAAAAATTGAAGTTTCATTTTTTTGGGCAAATAATGAATTGCATAAACAATAAAAAATTATTAAAAGG
>DAHXOZ010000428.1 GCA_027364635.1 bacterium
ATAATGATCACAGGAATATTTTTCGTAGAATTTTGACCCTTCAAAAATTTGCAGATTTTTAATCCATCATGGCCTCTTAGTTTTCTGTCCAGAAAAAACAGATCAGGACAAGTATAATTATTTTCAAGAATAATATTTGCATCGCCATATACCTGAACTTCATAACCTGCCTGTTCTAATATTATTTTAAAAATATCCTGAATCCCCTGATCGTCGTCAGTAATAAGTATCTTCTTCATAGGACAAAATAATGTGTATTTAATATAATAAATGCAAAGAGCGTACCGTATTGATTTTTACTGGTTTTTGAAGAATTTTAAGTATTTGAAACTGCCTGGTTGTATTGGTTTTACAGAAGATTTAGGCTTTTTTAAGATTTACTTAACCGGGCCGGAAAAGATATATTCAGGCGGTCAAAAGTTTGTCAGGCATTTAATTTTAAGCTTTAAGTATAAGTTGAATTTCAAAAAGAAAGTGTCCTTTCAGTTTGCAAAAATTATATAAAAATGAAAGCAAATCGTTAATAAAAGTAAAAATTCCATAGCGTTTTACAGCCATGGAATTTTTTTAAGAAAAAAAGCCGTTCAAAAATAAATTCTTTTATTCTTTCACTTGTTGGTTCATAAACAAATACCTGTCGTGATGTGTTTCAGGTTCGGCTTTTGAATTTACGTTTATGTGCATTACTTCAACACCGGTTTTGTTGTTTACTGCAGGCCAATGAGGAACTCCAAGGCCGTTAGGATTTCATCAAATTTGGCGGACTTTATGATTGGAATAAATGGATTGCCGATCCTTCAAAAAAATCAAGAGGAAGA
>DAHXOZ010000429.1 GCA_027364635.1 bacterium
TACACCTAAAATGATGTGCAGGCAATTACTCACCGTAATTTTAAATATTAAAATCACGATGGTGCCGGGGAATTACAATAATTCTCCAGTTACAGTATTAATATTTCTATGAAAATTGAGGTGGTTCAAAAATAGATTTTACAAACTCCTGTGAGTCACTGAATCTATATAATGAATGATGAAGAATAATCTCTTTTGCAATTGAAACATCTATCTTCAGAGGGTTGTTCAGAAATAAATCCTGTTGAAAGTTTTTCAGAGTAGCATTTTTACTGGCAGGTTGTTGCTGGTCTTCATCGGCAGCTAATTTTTTCTTAAGATAACATTTGCCTTTACAAGTGCTTTCAGGATTGTCCCTGTTGATACAAAGGTTTTTTGCAATGTAGCTTCTGTTAATTTCAAAATTAAATTCAATAACTAATTTGCTAAAAGTTTGTATACCCAAAGTAATAATTAACCATATCGCAACTGCCTGTTTCAAAATAGATCGCAAAATTACTTCAATCAACAGGATTTGACAAATACGAAGTGTACTCCAGGTTAAAATAAAAATCCTTCTTATTGATTGGTTTACTCTATTCCTACTGAATTTATTGAACAAAATCAGCTATCAGTGGCCGAATTGCCTTAAATGATGGTCGTTATGTTTATAAGCCATCTGGCCTAATTGTTCAATTGTCATTTTGCCAAAAAAGGGATGGATAGAATGTGTATTATGAGTTTCATATTCTTTTATCAAAGCAATCCATTTTTGTTTTTGTGCTTCCAGGTCATCTATATTTTCAACGACCCTTAGAAACGGATCTGTT
>DAHXOZ010000042.1 GCA_027364635.1 bacterium
CATCAACCGAATGAATTGAAAACTGAAAAGAAGTTAAACGTTCTGCAGGAGTTTTCAATCAGTTCATTTGCATTACTACGATACCTGGAACAAAGACGGATACCTATCAACGTTGCTGATCAATTTTGCAGAGAAATCCGATACGAGTTAAATGACAAGATATATTATGGTATAGGATTTAAAAACGATTCGGGAGGCTATGAAATACGAAACCCTTATTTTAAAACAAGTAGTTCTCCAAAGGACATTACTACAATCAAAAATAAAGCGAAAGAAGCTGTTGTCTTTGAAGGATTTTTTGACTTCCTTTCCTTCATCGCTATTCATAAAAATCAGCCTGCAACTGAAAGCAATTTTGTAATCCTGAATTCTGTTTCCTTCTTTGAAAAAGCCCGTCCTTTTATGGAGCAGCATGAAATAATTCGATTGTATTTAGATAGAGATACAACCGGTCAAAATTACAGTCATTATGCTTTGTCTTTAAGCAATAAATACAAGGATGAAAGCAAGTTGTATGAACATCACAAAGATTTTAATGATTGGATGATGAAGATTGGAAAATCTCAGAAGAAAAATTTAGACCAGAAGCTTTAACAAGTTTGAAGGGCATTGAGAAAAATAAATGTTGAAGAACAGGCTTTTCCAATAGCTGAAAAAATTGTGTGATGGAAATTAAATTGTCTTTAAAACTTTTGAAAGGCTGCCAGATTGCAACTTTTCCGCAATCGGCCAGATGAACGGTTGTTAAACAACCGAATCTGGCTGCCCATCACTCGGAACTCGTGGGCAGGGCGTCTGAAATGAATTTGTGAATTTGAAAAAGTGAAAATGATTAATGATGGAAAGAAAAAATTCAAACAGAACACGCATCATCGGGCTGCGTTTAACGTTCGATGAATACAGAAAAATTGAGAAGAAATGGAAGGCTTCAACCTGCCGTAAGCTAAGCGAATATGTACGACGCAGTCTCTTTGAGAAGCCTATTGTAATGATTTATCGCAATAGCTCACAGGATGACTTAATGACAGAGCTTACAAAGCTGCGAAATGAGTTAAACGCTGTTGGGAACAACTTCAACCAGGCGGTCAAAAAGCTGCATACGCTTCAGCAAATAGCTGAATTTAAGAGCTGGTTAATCGCTTATGAAGTGGAGAAAAAAATCCTTCAAAACAAGCTGGACGAAGTTAGAAACAACATCAAAAAAATGCTGGAAATATGGTTGCTGTAATCAAAGTGGGCCACTCCATGCACCGTATTTTCAACTACAATGAGAACAAGGTAAAAGAAGGCGTAGCTGAGTGTATCGGTGCAGAAAATTTTCCGCTGAACGCGGAAGAAATGAGCCTCAAAATAAAGCTTAATTATTTGTTGAAGCGGATGAAATTGAACGAGAATGTAAAGCGAAACAGCGTACATATTTCACTCAATTTTGACCCCTCGGAAAAAGATTTATCCAAAGAAAAACTAATGGAAATTGCGGGAGTTTATATGCAAAAATTAGGCTTTGGTGAACAGCCTTATCTTATCTATCAACACCACGATGCCGGGCATCCGCACCTGCATTTGGTAACCACCAATATACAGGCGAACGGTAAGCGGATTGATCTGCATCACCTGGGCATTCGCAAGTCAGAACCGGCACGTAAAGAAATTGAAAAAATGTTTGGACTGATAGAAGCAGAAAACCATCAAAGACTTCAGCCTTTCCAATTAAAACCGGTTGATGCAAGGAAGGTTCAGTATGGCCGTACAGAAACCAAAAGAGCCGTGACTAATGTACTCGATGTAGTATTGGATAAATACCATTATACCAGTCTGCCAGAACTGAATGCCGTACTTAAACAATACAATATACTGGCAGACAGAGGCAGTGAAAATTCAAAAATTTTTAAGGGCGGTGGATTGGTTTACCGCATTTTAGATGAGGATGGAAAACCAATTGGAGTGCCTATAAAAGCGAGTGATTTTTACCAGAAACCCACGCTGAAGTTTTTGGAGGAAAAATATGCACCGAATGAGGCGAAACGCCAACCTTTTAAAAGCCGCATCAGGAACGAAATAGACAAGGCATTCATCGGTAAAACACCCGCTATGGATGAACTGGTGAAGCAACTCGAAAAGAAAGGTATATACACCAGCCTCCGCAGGAGCGATGCGGGTTTAATATACGGGATAACCTTTGTGGACCATCAGACCAAATGCGTCTTCAACGGCAGCACTGTAGGTAAGCAGTATAGTGCAAAAGCCATTCAGGAAAGATGCCAGGCCAAAGAAACGACTAAGCCTGATTTACAACCGCAATCTATCAAAAGAACAGAAGATATTTCACTGCCAGTAAATAATAAAACACTGAATACTTCTAATGTTGCCATCGAGCATATTACCACTTCCATTACCGCAAACGGTGACAACCTTATACAAACACTCATGCAGTCCGAACAGGCGGCAGACTATATCCCGAACCAACTAAAGAAAAAAGGCAAAAAGAAGAGAAAGAAAAGAAATATTTCCAATAACCAATAAAACATAAGATTATGGCTGTACAGACAGGTGAGAACGAACAAGCATTGAGAAAAATCCTGGATATGACCAGGCTAATTAGTATCGTTATTTTGGTGATACACTTCTATTATTATTGCTATGCGGCTTTTCTGCAATGGGGATTGAGCAGTACTTTCAGCGACCGGATTTTGGGCAACATTTACAGAACAGGACTGTTCAGCTACTTTATTAAAAGCAAGTTGATTTCATTAGGCTTTTTGATGATTTCCTTGTTAGGAGCAAAAGGCCGTAAAGACGAAAAACTAAACCATAAAACAGCCTTTGCCTATATAATTTCCGGCTTGTTGTTGTATTTCTTCAGCTACCTATCCCTGTTGCTAAAATTGCCTGTACAGGAAAAGGCGATGGTTTATATCTGCATTACTTCCATTGGCTTTTTACTGGTGCTTTCAGGCGGCACACTGCTTTCCCGTATCATTAAAAGCAAGCTCAATAATAAGGACATTTTCAACAAAGAAAATGAAACCTTTCCCCAGGAAGAACGCCTCTTGGAAAATGAATATTCCATCAACCTTCCTGCACGGTATCAATTAAAAAATAAAGCACGAAAAAGTTGGATTAATATCGTCAATCCTTTTCGTGCTGTGATGGTATTGGGCACACCCGGTTCGGGTAAATCCTATTTTGTCATCAGGCACATTATTACACAGCATATCCGAAAGGGATTTACCATGTTCGTGTATGATTTTAAGTTTGACGACCTTTCAAAAATCGCCTACAATACCTGGTTGAAAAACAAACACAGATATGTCAAGCCTCCTGCTTTTTATGTTATCAACTTTGACGACCTGACAAGGAGCCACAGATGCAACCCATTAGAGCCATCAGCCATGACTGATATCACCGATGCCGCTGAATCAGCACGTACCATTTTAATGGGATTGAACAGGGAATGGATTAAACGGCAGGGTGATTTTTTCGTAGAAAGTCCTATCAATTTTCTGTCTGCGGTAATATGGTATTTAAGGAAGTATAAAGACGGTGAGTTTTGCACTTTGCCACATGTTATCGAGCTAATGCAAGTGGACTATGACAGCCTGTTTACCTTGCTTCGCACAGAAAAAGAAATTGAAGTATTAATTAATCCATTTGTGAATGCGTATCTGAGCGATGTGATGGAACAGTTGGAAGGCCAGATAGCATCTGCTAAAGTAGCAATGGCAAGGCTCTCATCGCCGCAATTGTATTATGTGCTATCCGGGAATGATTTCAATTTGGACATTAATAATCCAGATGACCCGAAGATTGTTTGCATGGGCAATAATCCGCAAAAAATACAGATTTACGGAGCAGTACTTTCCCTTTATGTAACTCGTCTTGTAAAGCAGGTTAACAAGAAAGGAAAACTGAAAAGTAGTTTGGTGTTTGACGAGTTTCCCACTATCTATTTGAATAACATGGACAGTCTTATAGCCACAGCAAGGAGCAACAAAGTTTCCACCTGCTTAGGCATCCAGGATTTTAGCCAGCTTCGTAAAGATTATGGCCGGGAGCAGGCAGATGTAATCATGAATATTACCGGAAATATTGTAAGCGGCCAGGTTGCAGGTGATACCGCCAAACAACTTTCCGAGCGCTTTGGAAAAATCATGCAGGACAGGGAAAGCTATTCTATCAACAGCGGTGATACCTCTATCAGTCGCTCTAAGCAACTGGAAGCCGCTATACCTCCCTCAAAAATATCGGCGTTAAGTTCAGGCGAGTTCGTAGGCATGGTAGCTGACGATCCGGGTTGTAAAATAGATTTGAAAGCTTTTCATTGTGAAATTATTAATGACCATGATGCACTGAAAAGAGAGGAAGAAAACTATAAAAATATAGAGGTTATCCGCAAGTTGGATAACAGCATGGTGCAGCGAAATTATCTTCAGATAAAACAGGACATACAGGACATTATTCAATCGGAAATGGAAAGGTTGCTGAATGATCCGGGATTAGCTCATTTGGTGATTAAGAAAGGGTAAACCATATATTGTTAGCAGGTTTATTTCAATAATAATTTTTCAGCGATATTCCAAATAGTAAATGAAACATCAGTTACGGAGGTAGCCGAGGGTGATCAGCAGGCCTGGTAAGAGTTCCTTTCTCGCCTTTAGGTAAATCCGGTAAACAAAGAAATAACTGGTTTTTTTTATTTTCAATTATACTAAAAATAAAGTACTAAGAAAGCTATTTATGGAGAAAAGGATCGGGATATTCCTGCGGCCGGCACACCAATGATGATTTTTACAGAAACAATATCAAGTATTATTATGCAAAACATGACCGGGGTGGATGAACAGGTTGGTTGTTATATTAAAAGGTTTAAAAGAAAATCATTTAGATGATAATACCGTTGTCGTTTTTATGGCCGATCATGGTAATAATCTCGGGAAGCATGATAAAATTTCCAAGAATAATATTTATGAAGAATCGTTAAGCATTTCTTTTATCATTTATTGGCAAGCACATATCAAGCTTCGTATTGACAATGCAGAATGGGCAGAAAGCAATGGCAGAAATCAGTCTAAACAATTTAAAAGACAAATGGCTTGACTTCCCAAAAGAGTAACCTGGCTGCCTATAACATAGAGACTTTCCAGTAAGCCTATAAGCTTCTATCATCTTAGCCTCAACTATTATCATTTTAAAACTTCTTCTTTAAGAAGTAGTAATAGCTTAAAAGTTTATTACGTGTTTAAAACCATGCTTTACGTATATTAGCTTCCATAAAAATCATTTCAACACTTTTTATGTTCGATTTCCGCCTGCAGGTTTTTAACACTGTTGCCAAACGCCTCAACTTTACCAGAGCCGCCGAAGAACTATTTATTACTCAGCCGGCAGTTACTAAACATATCCATGAAATAGAAAACCATTTTAAAATCAAGTTGTTTGACCGGAATGGCTCTACAATAAAATTAACGCCTGGAGGTGAAACGCTGCTTCAATTTACCGAGCAAATATTTGATATTTATCGTAACCTTGAATTTGAGATGAATGCCCTTAACCATCAGCATATCGGCATTTTAAGAATTGGCGCTAGTACCACTGTTGCTCAATATGTATTGCCACCGGTTCTCGCCGAATTTCATAAGAAGTTTCAAGACATAAAAGTTACACTCACTATTAACAATACTGAGAAAATTGAGCAGGCTTTGCAAAATAAAGATATAGACCTCGGCGTCATTGAAGGCCATTCAAAAAACAGATTACTCAAATACACAGAATTTGTTAGGGACGAACTGGTATTGGTAGCCAACCCCAATCATTCGTTCACAAAAAAAAGAGTTATTAAGCCTGAAGAATTGCTGAAAGTTCCTCTATTATTAAGAGAACCCGGTTCAGGAACTTTGGAGGTAATTGCTCATGCCTTAAAGCCTCTAGGTATAAAAATTTCTCAGTTGCAAAATGAAATGCAACTGGGCAGCACACAAAGCATGAAGCTTTACCTGTTAAATTCAAATGCTCTGGCTTTTCTTTCCGTACATGCTATCTTAAAAGAACTAAAAAATAAAGAATGCGCTATCATTGATGTAAAAGGCCTGAGCATTGAAAGATATTTTTATTTTATTCAGCAGCACGGACAGGCAGAGGCGCTGCCAGACCTCTTTATGAAATATGCCCGCCATTATAAATTCAGGTAATGAAAGATTACCAATAGCAATTTCTTTCCGGGTGATATTGTTGGGAGCTTTGTATTAATAAAAAACAAAGTTAACATCATGGAAAAAATTATCACAGAAACCATTAAACCAATACAAAAAAAAGAAAAATTTTTAGACCGCAGCATTACCACCAGGGAAGTAATTTTTTTACTTGCAGTTGTTTTTTGTTTATCTCCGTTTATAACCCCACCTATTGCTCTGCTAATGGGTCTTGTGATAGCGCAGTTGGTCGGACATCCTTATTTACACCTCAATCATAAAGCAACACATATTCTATTGCAGGTTTCTGTAGTGGGATTAGGCTTCGGCATGAATGTAACCAGTGCTGTGAAAGCTGGTAAAGAGGGTATTATATTTACTATCGTATCTATTATCGGAACGCTGGTATTAGGATTTTTCATGGGCAAATTTTTAAAGATTGAAAAGAAAACCTCTTATCTTATTTCTACGGGTACCGCCATCTGCGGAGGGAGCGCCATTGCAGCCATTTCACCGGTCATTAAAGCAGAAGAAAAACAAATGTCTGTTGCTCTCGGAACCATTTTTATCCTTAATTCTATTGCCCTCTTTTTATTTCCTGCTATCGGTCATGCACTTAATTTGTCACAAACCCAATTTGGCTTGTGGAGTGCTATTGCCATACACGATACCAGTTCTGTTGTAGGCGCTGCCAGCAAGTACGGAACACAGGCTTTGGAAGTAGCGACTACTGTAAAATTAGCGAGAGCCTTATGGATTATCCCGGTTGCTTTTTTATCAACTTTCATTTTTAAAAACAAAGGAGGCAAAATAAAGATTCCTTATTTCATCGGGTTATTTGTTCTGGCAATGATTGTAAATACTTATCTTCCTTTTGTACAACAGTACAACCATTACATAACCGGTTTTGCCAAAGCAGGATTAACGTTGACGCTTTTCTTAATTGGTTGTGGATTATCTGGTAAAGTATTGCGGTCAGTGGGTTTCAAGCCTTTGATACAAGGTATTGTATTATGGATAATTATTTCAGCCGCCGCTTTATGGGCAGTAACTTCTTTGGCATAAAAATGATAACATATTGTTATGCCTTATCACTTCTTATGCTTTCTTTCTTCCTTTTCCAATAATTAGTTTTATAATATTGGTTACACGAAAGCAGGCAGGCACACAAACGCAAGTTTCGCAAAAGAGCGCTTGCTTGTTCCTGTCTTATCAGGATGCAGTACGCTCGGACACAATCGTTCAACACCCTTGCTTAAAAAAAGCTAAATCTCTAATGATTCCCATCCATCCACTGTAGGAAAGGTGTAGTATTATTTTTATTAATGATAATCTTATCAGCTACCGGCACTTTTAAATGAATGTATAATTTGCGTGAGAACCATTGTTCTATTTCCCCGATTGCTTCAAAGTTAACGAGGTACTGCCTCGTTATCCTGTAAAAGCTGCCTGAAGGTAATTGAGAGGCAATGGCATCAAGAGACTGATTGATGAAAAAGGTTTCACCGGTAAAAGTAAAAAGTGCCGGCAATTCATTTTTTATAAAAAAATACGCTATTTTTTGAATGGGAATAACTGTGTACCTGTTATTTTTAAAAACGAGAAAACTGGTTTTGCCACCGGTCGGTATTGCATGTTGAATCCCATTTGAAGAAGAAAATGTTTTCTGCTGAAAATGATTTTCCAGATTTTTTATTTTTTGAAAGGTTCTTTTTATTGTTTCCTCAGAAAAAGGTTTTAAAATATAATCAATCCCATTTGCTTTAAAGCCTTCAATGGCATATTCGTCATAAGCAGTACAAAACACAACAGGGCATGTAATTTCTACCTTCTCAAAAATATCAAAACATAAACCGTCTGATAGCTGAACATCCATAAAGGTAAGGTCAGGTATTGAGTATTTTTTAAACCAGGCTCTTGCAGCGGTAACGCTTTGCAGTGTCGCCACAATTTCTGCTTCGGGTACTATCAATGATATTACTTTGGCAAGGGCATTGGCTGTTTTTATTTCATCTTCAACGATAACTATCTTCATAAATAAGTGGCAATTTTACCTGGAAATAAGCGTCGGTTTGTCTAACGAGAATATTCTTCCCTGACAATTGCAAATATCGCTGTCTTATATTTTCAAGTCCTGTTCCGGTTGAATGTTCAACAGACAACTTTAATTGAAAATTATTCTCAATTACAAGGAATTCATCTTCGGCAAATATTTTAATGTTCAAAGGTTTTTCAAATGAGACTACATTATGCTTAACGCAGTTTTCAATCAGCAATTGAAGTGTAAATGGTGGCATTACTGTATTTAAGACACAAGAGCTGATATCAGTAATCAAGTTAAAACCATCTTCAAAGCGGGATACCAATAAAAAAATATAAGCGTTCAACGTTTCTAATTCATTTTCCAGCGTAACCACGTTACTCTTCTTTTTTTCTAAAACAGACCGGTAAAAATCAGAAAGCATTACAATAAAATGAGCGGAATTTTTATCGTTCATTTCCACCATAGACTTTAGTGTATTCAGGCTGTTGAAAAGAAAATGCGGGTTTACCTGCTGCTTCAGTAATTCAAACTGGGCATCCAAATTGTCAACCTTTGTTTTCTCTAATTCCATGCTGATGCGGTTAGCAATGTAGCTTTGATAAAGCAGGTACAAAAATAAATTAATCGTCAGGTTAATAACCAATCCACGAAATTCGTACATCGTCAACATGGAAGCCAGATGATATTGCGGAAAAATTAGTTGATGAACCAGTACAAACAGCAACATAATGACTGCCCCCGTTAGTAAACTTTTTAACAGGCGCTGTCCCAAAAATCTTACCGAATGATTCCTTTCATTTTGCCCAGGTAAAAAGTAAAGATTAAAATACCAGACAAACACGGCAAAAAGTGATGAAATGGAAATATCTATCAAAAGCTCTCCCAATTCAACATGAAGCCTCAATATTTTGGGCACAGAGGCCAGCGTTCCAATAAACAACGAACTGATACAAATGGTAGCATTGGAAAGTTTAAAAATGCTTTTATAATTGATTCTTTTCAATGGCAAACACGTTTTATCCTGGAATGACTGACTTCTTTTGCTTCATAATGAAGATAGTTCTTTTTGAAATTTCGGTCTTGTCTTCTGTACGTAGCTTTAATGGATGTCCTTCATACTTTATATAAAGAGGCTTTGGCGAGTTACTGGTAGAGGTTTCAAACTGAAGCAATTCTACAGACCGGATAGCGCCGGGAATATTAGCGCCGAACCAATGTTTATCTGATACCTGATGCCACGTAACCAGCGCTAATATCGAGCCTTCCGGGTAATTATTTTCAGCATGGTGACTGGCGTAGTAAAACGCTTTATAATTGCCATATAAAGTGCCCATCGTTTTATTTTTTGTATTAATGAATGAGGTGATAACCTTCCATTCCAAAGGATTTAAAGGTAGTGTATCAGCCGAAGAAATTGAAGCCGCCTGATTGAAAAGGTCATTCTTATCATGATTAGCCTGGTTGCAACCAATAGATAAAAAATACAGGCCTGTGATGTAAAACAAGATACGTTTCATTATTTGTCAGATTTTAATTGTAAAGGCATGGTGAAAACAAAATCATTGTTTTTCATCGGTTTATGGCAATTCGTGCATTCGGTAGTAAACAAAGTGCTTTTGCCATAAGGTTTCAAATCTTTGCCAACCCATCTTGCCCATCCCCAGCCGTCTGTACCAGCATATTTATCAGCATCTTTAATCATAAATTCCACATGTACAAATTTTCCTGTACGAACATTACCACTACTATCTATCAATTTTTTCCAAAGCACTTTTGCAAAAATGGTTCCTTTAGGCCAGGGATTTATATGATTGTTTTTAATTGCCTTTACCGCTACGTCGTTTGCATAAATAACACGCATTGTTCCGTTGTCAAAACGGTCTGTAGTACTGATAGCAGTCCAGGTATCGAAGCCGGTTATGTAGCTGATTCCATTAGGTGCTGGTTTTACTTTTGAGCCGACACTTGCGCCGTTGGTATTTATCCATTCATCATACTCATGATTAGCTGCGCGGATATTTGATGAATCAGATGGCTTTTCAGGTGTAAGAATACGGGCATAATTTTTAAGAATTTTTAAATCTGATTCCGAAACTTTAGATTGAGGATGTAGTAAAGTGTAACTATCCGGCGGCATTGACTTGAGTAATATAAAATTTAATGCGGTGTATAAAAGATTATTTTGCTGTTTATGTGACAGGCTGTCCCAATTAGAAAAATTTAAAGCCAGGCGGCCTTTTTCAACATGTTCTTTTACGAGCCAGTAAGCAGGTATAATTTTATCAAACCACTGAAGTTTGGTTTCATTGGAATGGCAATCATAACAACCCCTTACGAGGATTTCTTTTACCTCTGAAGGAGCAGAAAAATCTGCTGTCACAGGCGGATTTTCTATTTGCGGCTGCACCAGTTGAACTCCCGCAAAGACGCCTATTATAATTGCCAGAATAACCAACTTTTTATTGAATTTTTTTGGAATCATCATAACCTAAATCATTATTGGATCTCAAAGGAAGGATTTTCGTTTATGTAAGCAAATGAGAAACTGTTTGAGTGTGGCGAAATGCAATGTGAGTGTGGCAGCGGGCAATCGAAAAAGAAAATAAAAAAAGCGCGCATTTTTGCGCGCAGTGAGAAAATATAAATATGGTTTGTTTGTCCGTTTACTATATCGTTCTTCTGAAAATTTTTCTGACTTAAAATCCAAACAACTGTTTACAATAAAATCAAACTCTGTTGAACGTCTAACCCATCTGGTGTTTCCAGTACATCGTCTGATTCATAAGGATAAAGAAAAGCTTAGAACTTGTTACTTCTTTATAGTAAACGAACAAATAAATTCTATTTCTGTTTTTGAAAAATGTGAATAGTTGAAAAAAGGTACTACACTGGTAATACCCGAAAAATAACTAGTATAATTAATCAGTATCAAACCCATATTTTTTATAAATTGCTTTAGCGGTTTTACTGCTTAAAAATTCCATAAAGTCTTTGGCTGCCTCCGGATGCGGGGCACTTTTTAATAACCCGGCGACATATTGTGCTTCTATATTTTCATTTGCGGGAATCTCAATCATCTCTACAGGATGTCCAATCATTTTTTGATACACACCCTCTGAATACCAAACAGGCGCTGCATCAGATTGATTATATAAAATCCTCATCGGGCTTTGCCGGTGATGTATATGAGTAAGAAAAGTAGTACTATCTTTTACTTTTGTTACCATAACCTCGTTCTTCAATTCATCCCCACCGGCTTTTACATACACCTCTTCAATCCGCTTACCGATTCCTTCCCACGCCGGATTTGGCATACTAACCCGCACATTTTTTTCGCCCAGATTTTTCATTCCTGTAATGTTATGTGGGTTTCCCTTTTGTACGATAATAGCCAGTTTATTTTTTGCATATACTTCTGTCTTTGCAAACCAACCAGGTGTCTGGCTGATGCGGCCTTTTCCAGCGGTATATACATCTGGCTTCAACTCAATCTTTAAATTACCAATAACAAGGCTTCCTTCTTTTATTTGATTAGCCAGAATGCCAGGAGGAAGGGTTTCAACAAAAATTCTTGTATATTTTGGATACTTACTTTTAAAAGCCGCCAGCAGGTCATCAATACACATAAACTGGTTGCCTGCAAAAAAAACAACTAACTGCGGGTCATTAATGTCGCCATACAAATCAGGTACATTATCAATTCCGTAAACCGTAAAGTTTACTTTACTTTTTGGTGGTGTATTCCAGGGCGGGTCGAACCGGTGATTCTGCGCATGCAAGTCTGAAGATAAAAGCATCATGACAGGAATTAAAATTTTACGAATAATCATTTAATATTTTTAAGATGATTGAAAAGATTATGGATGTACAACAGCCCATCCCTGCGAAGCGCGAATGATAATTTCACCATTACCACTCGGCACATAAGATATGAAAGGGAATAAAGTATTTTTATCAATATGTCTTTCCCTGATAGTGTTTTCACATTGTGCCAGCAGCACACCTTTTGCCTGAAGGTCTTGCAGAGCTTTTTCAAAAGTTCCGCTTTTTTCGTACACTGCCACACCACTTCCAAAGGCAATTAACTCCACTTCAAGTTTTCCTTTTAAACGAGGGTCCTCAAGAGCATTATTGATATTTCTAAGTGTACCGGAAATTTTCTTTGCATCATCTACATCTATTACATACAGCGCTTTATAGTGTTGCAAGGTGGCTTTTGCACCGGTAAATGATTGTTGACTTGACTGGCTTTGCGCAGGTTTTGCTATAAAAATAGTTGCGAGTCCGATTAGTATAAATGTGGCTGTTTTCATTTTGTCCATTTTTTATTTTTAAAATTTTATTTTTTGTTTAAAGCTAACTTATCTTTTTCTTTCTGAATGGGCTGGTAAGGCCCATATTTATGTTGCTTCTCAGTAAAATTATCAGCATAAGGGCCGAAAGGGAAATCAATGGGCTTATCACTAACGACCGAATAATCTTTTGATTGGTTTTTATGAGGCCGTGGTTTTGAATTTACAAAAGCGGCAACATCCCATGCCTGCTCATCCGACAGCACCGGATGTTTGTAAGTAGTACCAAAAGGCATATTCCCTTTTACAAAACCGGCAAAATTCCCAAGTCGGTAAAGGCCGGCTCCATCGTTGTAACTGTGCTTTCCCCACAAAGGTGGAAAAATGTATTCTGTACCTTGTTCGTTTAGCTGACCCTGGCCATCTTTTCCATGACAGGATTGACAGGTGGTATATACAATTTTACCTTTTATTGGATTGGCAGGCCTATTCAAATAATTCAATTTAAGCACTCCGGCATCCTTTGGTCTTATACCTTTTGGAACATCCTTTCCTACCCACATAATGTAAGCTATCATCGCTTTTATCTCTTTTCCGGAGGTGTCCGGAGATTGTCCATTCAGGCTTCGGTGAAAACAAGAATTTATTCTGCCAGCAATTGAAACCCACGATTCTGAACGGTTTCTAAACTGGGGAAATGAACCAGCGACCGCAGAAAAATTAAAACCATAAGGTTTGGTGCCCGCTTGGTTGTGACAGTTCTGGCAATTCATGCCATTTGATATTTTCGCCACTTTTCCTTTAGGGCCAAAATAAATGGCTGTATGTGCAATTAGTTCTTTACCGTACCTGATTTCGTCCCCTGCCTGGCCTGTAGGAATAGTGGATTCTTCAGGTGCTTTCCACCCAAGAGTATCAGCTTTCAGAATTTGATTGGTGTCTTTTTTCTCTGTAGCAACATGGCTGTTTGCATTGTTTGAAGGTTGTTTTGTGGATAAATAAAAAAAGACACCCACAACTGAAATTATAAAAACAGTAATAAATATTACAAGGAAGGTTTTCTTTTTAGAGTTTAAATTTTGTTTCATTTACAAGCTTTATTGCGATTGCAAAGTTGATATATTGAAGGCAGAAAGAATAATTATTATAAGTAATAAAGGATAACCTGAAATTATCGTGAGAGATGAAAATCTAAAATCGGTATGTGGTTTTGCCGAAATTTCTTGGCAAATCACATTGGATTACCTCTGATTGGAATTAGTACAACAAAAAAATTTACATCAAATCAAATCTTTCGATGACCTCCACAATAAAATAAACTTGAAAACCTTCTATTGTGAAATTATTAATTACCATGAGGCGCTAAAAAGAGACAAAGAAAATTACAGGAATATTGAGGTAGTTCGGAAGCTCGATAACAGTAAGGTACAGTGCAATTACCTTCAGATAAAACAGGATATTCAGAACATTATTCAGTCGGAGATGGAAAGGTTGTTTAATGCCCCGGGGGTTAGTTCATTTTGTAACTAAAAAAGGTTGATGATTGTTTATGAAAGATTATAGAACCCGAGGCATAAGGCTTCGGTTTTTTCATTTTATTATTCAGGCATGCCCCTTCGGGTCGGGTCATTCCAGGGTGCGCTTTGCTTCCGTCCCGATTTCATCGTGACCGGCTCGTTTCCTCGCCGCCTTCCGTCCCCCTCATGCCTTACTGTAAAAGTTACTACAAAGCTCAACGAGCTAAAATGACAACCAGCCTGCTTCCGCATTTTCCAATCGAAACGGATAAAAAGGCAGCTAAGATAGTGCGGGAGCCACCACACAGCCCTAACCAAAAGACTACGGCATAATGAATCTGCTCGTTCCTCACAAATCCACCCTTCGGGACTTATTCCGTTTCCTTTTGGTTTTCCACTTTTCCCGCACTTTTTATCTGCTTTCTTTTTTTCCGTTTTTTCTTTTGGAAAAATGCTCTTTCGGGCAGGCGGCGTGAAAAAAAGACAAACTAAAATAAATGGTTTAACAATTAAAATCAAACGACATGAACATCATTGGAAGACTTACGGGGGATGCACAAATCAGCACCCTGCCGAGCGACAAACAAGTGGTTAATTTTTCCGTAGCAGTGAACGACAGCTACCGAAACAAACAAGGTGAACGAGTGGAACGCACCGAGTATTTTAACTGCGCCTACTGGATTTCAACAAATGTAGCTAAGATACTCACGAAAGGTGCATTGGTTGAACTTATTGGCAGAGTAAGCGCAAGGGGTTGGATAGGTAACGATGGAAAGGCACACGCCGCACTCAATTTCCATACATCACAAATCAAATTGTATGGAGGTAGTAAACGGTCTGAAACCGTAGCAGATGGTAACAGAAACAACTCCGCAGCACCTGCTAACAATGGCAAAGACGATTTGCCTTTCTAATCATTCATTTTTCATTTATCAACTTTTTAAAAATTACAATCATGGCACATAATCTTAACTATAACGAACGTACCGGCAAATACAGTTTCTTTAGCGTACAACAAAAAGCATGGCACAACTTAGGACAGATAGTAGAACAGTATCCCACCAGTGCCGAAGCCATCAAATATGCAGGACTTGATTTCGAGGTTATCAAATCCCCTTTATATACTCATGGCAAAGCAGTAAACATAAGTAATGATGGCGAAATAAATGAAGGCCGTAACATTCTACTGCCTGACAACTTCGCAACCATGCGTACAGATACCAACAAGGTTTTTGGTGTAGTAGGTAAAGATTACCAGATAGTACAAAATACAGATGCTTTCGCTTTTTTCGATGCTATTGTAGGTGGCGGCGATGGCATCCTGTATGAAACCGCAGGAGCATTAGGTAACGGAGAGCGCATATTTATTACAGCTAAACTTCCTGATTATATCCGTGTGGGCGATGGTGATGACGTTACAGAGAAATACATCTTTCTGACAACCTCTCACGACGGCACGGGAAGCATTACCGCTGCCTTTACGCCTGTGCGCATTGTTTGCCAAAATACGCTTAATGCAGCACTTTCAAATATGTCAAACGTGGTTCGCATACGCCATACTTCGGGTGCAAAGCAGCGCCTTGAAAATGCTCATAAAGTAATGGGACTTACTAATCAGTTAAGTATCCAACTGGAGGGAATATTCAACCAATGGACAAAGGTGCGCATCTGTGATGAAGATGTAAAGAAACTTATTCAATTGGCGCTTTGCCCTAACAAGGAAACATTGGATGCACTTAAAAAAGGTGCAGATGATGAACTGTCCACCGTGTTCAAAAATACAGTGGAAGATGCCTTTGCCTACGGAATGATAGCAGATACACAACAGATGAATACAACCAAAGGAACAGTCTTCGGCGCATACAATGCGGTAACAGGCTACTATCAGAATGTACGCAATTACAAAGATGAAGAAGCTAAGCTGCAATCCATTGTAATGGGTGGTACAGCACAGGCTAAAGCACAGAAAGCATTTGAATTATGCAGCCAGTTTGCAAAGGATGGTGCAGAAGTGCTGATGCTAAATTAACAACTAAAGGACAGGCGGCAATGTCGGCCTGTCCTTATTATCCACTTAAAAAATTAGGCTATGAAACCTTTAGAGAATTTAATAATCGTAGAAAAAGCGCGGTTACTGCATGAACTGTTTCCGCAGGAAATACCTGCCTTATTGGAATACACAAACAATATGTGCCTTACCATACAGGAAGATGAACAGTTAACAAGGAACCAATGGGAAAACGGATTACTCACAGTTGAAGCGTGGCTATCTTTTGTAGAAGAAGTCAGAAGCAAAATAGATAAGTATGGAAAGAGATTGCATACACAAAGCAGCCTATTTGCTGACCAGTTGTTTGATGGCTATACCGCATTGTACATGGTGCATTGCATGACTTTGTACACCACTACACGAAAGCATAACAATCGCAAGTTTATGTTAGCCATTGACCTATTATTTAACCCATAAAATACAAAGGTTATGGAAACAATCATCAAACTATTACAGGCTATGTCTTTTCCGACCATGTTCTTTGTCGGTTCGGCAATAAGGCTTTTTGTCGGTATGCGACAGTTCAACCGTAGAGGTTTAGGTGGCCTGCAGCATTTCAATAACTATTTCGTGGGATTGATTACGCTTTCTATTGAATGGGTATTGAAGTGGACAGCTTCATCCCTGATGCTGTGGGGGCTGTGGGGCTGGCTTTTTAAATGAGATAGCACAGAAATAAAACTATACAAGACTGTATGAAAATTATTTAATCAAAAAAATGTTGAACAATGGAAACAACAAATTTTTTCAGCAGTGTTGCTGCCTTGAAGATAACAGGCGACCTGCAATTGATTATTCGCAAAGGAGCAGAAAATAACTGGATAGTATCGGTTATTTCCCAGGGCGGCGCATCGGCATTCCTTTCCCCGTAGGCGGAAAGCCGTTGCGCGGAGTAGCGGTGCAGCCACTTACCCAAAGTCGGTTCCTGTCCATTTCATTCCCGGTAATCCGTTTTGTGCAACAGGCTGCGGCACTAATTATTATGTTATTGTTGTAGCCTTTAATCATTTTTGATGCTTGCATTTGTCGTGCATCCTGCATATATTTTATATAGGATGCGCAGAAGTATTATGAATAATTTTGCCTTGAAGAAAATGATTGGGGAGATGGACAAAGCGGAAACACAAAACGTTGAATACAAGCTATCCTGGAGAGATGAGTATCTAAAATGGGTGTGTGGTTTTGCCAATGCGCAGGGTGGAAAAATATTTATAGGAGTTAACGATTATGGTGAAATTGCAGGATATTTTGGAATAAAAAGAAAATCTGAGGAGCAGCTTGGTATTTGATGAATTCCCTACCATTTATTTGAACAATATGGATAGCCTGATCGCCACTGATCGAAGTAATAAAGTTGCCGCCTGTTTGGGTGTGCAGGACTTTAGCCAGCTTCGAAAGGATTATAGTAAAGAGCAGGCTGATGTAATTATGAAGATTACCGGTAACATTTTAAGTGGGCAAGTAAAGGGGAATATGGCTAAACAACTTTCAGATCGCTTCGGAAAGATTATGCAGGACAGAGAGAGTTATTCCATTAATAGCGCTGACACATCCATTAGCCGTTCCAGGCAATTAGAATCCGCCATACCACCATCCAAAATTTCAGCCTTAAGCTCTGGCGAATTTGTAGGCATGGTAGCCGATGATCCTAATTGTAAAATTGCTCTGAAAGCTTTTCATTGTGAAATATTAAACGATCATGAAGCTTTGAAAAAAGAACAGGAGCGGAATTATTTGCAGATAAAACAAGATGTGCAGGATATTATTCAGTCGGAAATGGAAAGGGTGTTGAGTGATCCAGGATTGAGTCATTGGGCGGTGAGAAAGGAGTAGAAAAAATATTGCTTAAAATTTGGTTTTAATCAAATTATTGTTTTAAGTTTACATCCGCAAAAAGGGACAAACATCATCCCTTTTATCAAACGGGAACTTAAATGGTAGGTCAATATGGTTATTTAGAGGATTTTATTAATGAGCTACGTTCCAATGGAAGGTATGCTTTTTCATTACCAGAAATAAGGAACCAATTTAAACAGTCGGATGAAGCGATTAAAAAGGCTCTTCAGAGGCTCAAGAAAAAGAAAGAAATTGCCTTAATAAGAAACGAATTCTATGTAATAATTACACCAGAGTATCGGAGCAAAGGCATACTTCCTCCATCTTTATTTATCGCGGAACTGATGAAATTTTTGGAGAAAGATTACTATGTAGGGCTGCTAAATGCAGCAACTTATTTCGGAGCCGCCCATCAGCAACCTCAATCTTTTTCAGTAATTACAATGAAACCGAGCTTAAGGAATATTCATAACGACAACCTGAAAATAAACTTCTACATAAAGAAGGGATGGATCAAAGAAGATATAGTCCAAAAGAAGGTTGATACAGGATACATAAACGTTTCATCACCGGAATTAACCGCACTGGATCTAGTGTATTATTTTGATCAAGCAGGTGGCCTTAATAGAGTTGCCACAGTGTTAGAAGAACTCTGTGAAAGCATAGATGCTAATAAAATGCTTGACCTCGCAAAACGGTATTCTCCCATAACTGCGGTTCAGCGTTTAGGCTTTTTACTTGAAGAGGTTTTGAATATGCGGGATTTAAGCGATCCAATAAAAGAGCACTTAAAAACAGTGAATTATTTTCCAGTATTATTAAGACCACAAAAGGAAAAGCCTGAGATGATAACCGGTAATGACTGGAAGGTTGTGCAAAATTTAGAAATAGAAACAGATTTATGATTCCACAAGCATATATTACCGCATGGCGTAAAAAAGCTCCCTGGCAGGAGGATTTTCAGGTGGAACAGGATCTGGTAATTGAACGGACCTTAATGGCGATATATAGCGATCAATATTTAAAGGAGAGATTAGCATTTAGAGGCGGTACTGCATTACACAAATTGTATCTATCACCTGCCGCCAGGTATTCTGAAGATATAGATTTAGTGCAAATTACAGCAGAGCCATTTGGGCCGATTATGGATAAGCTTCGTGAGGTGTTATCTTTTTTGGGTGATAAACCAATACGTAAACAAAAGAAACACAATAACACATTGGTATACCGCTTTGATTCAGAAGGCGGAATCCCATTACGATTAAAAGTTGAAGTTAATTGCCGTGAGCATCATACTATTTATGGTATTCAGGAAGTAAAACACGTTATGCAATCTGAATGGTTTACTGGTGAAGTTCTAATACCCACTTATGAGTTAGCTGAGTTATTAGGAACTAAAATGCGTGCTCTTTATCAGAGGCGAAAAGGGCGAGATTTGTTTGACATGTGGTTTGCAATAACAAAGAAGAATGTTGACCCAAGTAAAATTGTCGAAGCATGGAACTTCTACATGAAGGAAGAAGGTAACAGTGTAACGCAAAAAGAATTTCTCGAAAACATGGGAAAGAAAATTTTAGATCAGGATTTCTTAGGTGATATGGAAGGACTATTAAAACCTGACTTATCATACAAGATTTCAGATGCTTACGAATTTGTAAAAACAGAGTTGTTGGAAAAAATATAAAATGACGGAAGCGATAATTATACCTAATAATTGGCAAAAAGTAAAAGTTGAAGATATTTCTTTGAGGATTCACTATGGCTATACTGTTAGTTCAGTAAAGAAAAACACGGGCACTAAGTTGTTGAGAATAACTGATATCCAAAATTATAAAGTGAATTGGGATGAGGTGCCTTTTTGTGAAATTAGCGCTCATGATATTGAAAAGTACTTGTTAAAGGAAAATGATATTGTCTTTGCAAGAACAGGAGCTACTGTAGGGAAAAGTTTCTTAATACAAGGTAATATACCCCAATCAGTATTTGCTTCTTATTTGATACGCATTCAACTGTCAAAACATATAAATCCTCAGTATTTATTTTATTTCTTTCAATCAGCTGATTATTGGAAGCAAATAGGAATAAAAGCAATGGGCATTGGGCAGCCGAATGTCAATGCAACTTCTTTATCGAATATTTCACTATTACTGTGTTCACTTGCTGAACAAAATCAAATCGTCGATATAATGTATCCCTCCGGCCAACCACAATCCGAATAATTCAAAATAAAATCCTATGCCAGTGGTTTCCAGTTCTGGGGCAGA
>DAHXOZ010000430.1 GCA_027364635.1 bacterium
ACATTCACAGTAGTAAACCCACAAATAAACAGGATTTTTATTTTGCATTGCCACTACTTACGCTGATTGCACGAATGGTTTTTGAATGGAGTTAACTCTGCACTCTGCATTTTGAACTATAAACTGTTATTTACCTTTATATAATGGCCGATGTACACACCAAAGAAATAAGAAGCTATAACAACTTGTCCCGACCTATTTCGGGATGAGCATGATCAAAGCCAAAAACACAAAGCCTGAAATGCTGGTGCGCAAATTTCTTTTTGCCAATGGCTACCGCTACAAGCTCCACGATAAAAGCCTCCCCGGCAAACCTGTCCGCCACCATAAAGAAAATTGCGCAACCCACTTTCCAATTTTCACATGGTCACATAGTCTAACGGCTGCAGCGCAGCAACCTGTTTATAACACCTAAATAAGAAAGAATCCCGCTCCATAGGAGCGTCCTGTATTAGTAAATAAAAGAGATACATCCACGGAAATAGTTTTGCCACGGACCTTGCCTTGCGGCAGACAGGTTACACAGATTGACACAGATTTTACTTCTCTTATGAAAAGAAAAGGATTGGAGGATTCTAATTCCTAATTCTCTCACAGACTTGAACAGATCAATAAGTACAAAAAAAGCCGCATGTACCCATTTTCCAATTTTCACATTCACAGTAGTAAACCCACAAATAAACAGGATTTTTATTTTGCATTGCCACTACTTACGCTGATTGCACGAATGATTGTATATTCCGATCCATGTTGACCACCGATTCTGATCCATCGTGACCACCTGTTCCGGTGATGTTGACCACCCCTGG
>DAHXOZ010000431.1 GCA_027364635.1 bacterium
CCTCCAATTTTCAAACTCTTTTTTGTTCATTTCGAACATAAAATCCTTGGGAAATCTATTGGGATTCCTTCTGACAGATTCTTTCAATCTTTTTGTTTCTACCTCATATAATACAGCAAGATCCCGGTCTATCATTACCTTTTGATTTCTGATCACATAAATTTTATTCATTATAATTTCATCAGCTACAGATATAGGCTTTACCACTTTTCCCATGACAGTTGTTTTATTATTTAAAAATATTTTTAAAAATAGAAATTAGAAATAGGAGCACTAAAATGGAAAAATACTTTTAAAATAAATATTTTTACAGAATGGGTTTTCAAACTTTTACTCCTGAACAAGCGGTTCCGAAAATAAAACAATACTGCGCTTACCAGGAAAGATGCCATGCCGAAGTAAGAGACAAATTGTATTCATTCGGGCTACACAAAAACGAAGTAGAAGAAATAATTTCCACTTTGATCAGTGAAAATTATTTGAATGAAGAGCGCTTTGCGATTCACTATGCCGGCGGAAAATTCAGGATGAAACAATGGGGGAAAATTAAAATAAAACAGGCGTTAAAATTTAAGCAGGTAAGTGATTATTGCATTCGTAAAGCGTTAAAAGAAATTGATGAACATGAATATGAAAAAACTTTTCAGAAATTGGTTCAACAAAAAGTAAAGAGTTTAAAAGGTGAAAAAAATATCTTTATTAAGAAAAGAAAATTGCAGGATTTTTTGCTGCAGAAAGGGTTTTTAAACCGGGATACATTACCTATCCACCACATGGGTTATTATTACATCCTTCTTTCCAGG
>DAHXOZ010000432.1 GCA_027364635.1 bacterium
CCTTTTTTAAGATCAAGTTTCTTAGTAACGGGCGCTGGGCAAAAGAAAAAGGTAAGGACCGATTGTTTGGCCATTATAACGGAGTTGAAAGTGTGAGGAATATTGTTGAAGGTTGTGCCGAATTAGAAATAGGTTACCTTACTCTTTATGCTTTTAGTACAGAGAACTGGGACAGGCCCAAAGATGAAGTAACAGGGTTAATGGAATTGCTGGTAAAAACAATTCGGGGCGAAGTTGCTACGCTTAACAAAAATAATATCAGGTTACATGTAATTGGCAACATTGATATGCTTNCTGCCAACGCGCATGATGAATTGAATGACGCTTGCGAGGAAACCAAAACCAATACAGGACTTAATCTGATAATGGCTCTTAGTTACAGCAGTCGGTGGGAAATTTTAAATGCAGTAAAAAATATTGCGATAGAAATCAGTACCGGAAATATTCAACCCAATGAAATAACTGATGAAGTTTTTCAACAGCATTTATGTACTGCTGATTTTCCCGACCCTGAATTAATGATACGTACCAGTGGTGAATACCGGATCAGTAATTTTTTATTATACCAGCTTGCTTATTCTGAATTATATTTCACAGATACACTTTGGCCCGATTTCAGGAAAGAAAATTTATACGAAGCGCTTTTAGATTATCAAATGCGTGAAAGAAGATTTGGTAAAACAAGCGAACAGGTATAAAATGGATTCCCTCTTAAAAAACTCCTGCTTTTTTCCTTAGTCCCTTTCATCTGTTTTTTCAGCTTCAGATCAGGCACTTTGTGGTTACCGGCAAAATAAATAT
>DAHXOZ010000433.1 GCA_027364635.1 bacterium
GTCGGTGGTAATGTTTATAGCTTTGTCTGTTTAAAAATTTGGATTTTATTTTCTATGAATTGTGCATTACTTTCTGAAATATTTTTCCTATTCGTAAAATCTTCCTGCGCTTTTAGATATAACCGGCAACTATTTTTTCATTTTAAAAAATGGTTCTTACAATAAAATAAATAAAATTGATAAGTTGAAATCTGGTGAAGTAAAGATTTGAATTAATTCTTAAAACAGATTCCTTCTCCTATTGCAGTAAATGAAGAAATAATGATGATTTTTATTTTGCTGAATCACCGGTAGCCTTTTGCCTGCAAATGAAATAATTCTGCATAACGACCATTTTTGTGCAATAATTCGTCATGACTTCCTTCTTCCAAAATCTCTCCTTTATTCAGAACAAGAATTCTGTCAGCCATTCTTACAGTAGAAAATCGATGCGAAATAAGAACCGCCGTTTTTCCTTTGGTGAGTTCGGCAAATCTTTCAAACACTTCATATTCCGCTCTTGCATCAAGGGAAGAAGTTGGTTCATCAAGTATCAATAATTGTGCATCTTTCATGTACGCTCTGGCCAAAGCGATCTTTTGCCATTCTCCACCGGAAAGTTCTACTCCCTGGTTGAAACGTTTTCCCAAAGCCTGGTCATATTTATCTGGCAACTTTTGAACCATGGCATCCGCTAAACTTTGCTTTGCCGAATTAACGATCAATTCTTTGTTTTCTTTTTCATGAATATTACCCACTGCAATGTTTTGCGAAACCGTCATTTGGTAACGCAAATAATCCTGGAAAATCACACCGAT
>DAHXOZ010000434.1 GCA_027364635.1 bacterium
TGCCCGCTATGGCCCAGTATTTAGGGGTGGTGCTTTTTTTGAAAAATACTCCTCCCAACATCATTACTACTCCCCAAAGTGCACTTAAAATAATTGCGTTCATAATGTGATCCGAACCCCAACGGGCTTTTTATTTTATGGTGATTTAAAAACTAAATTTTTTTATCAATAATTCAATAACTCTTATTTTATACTAATTTATTATTTCAAAGGAATTCTTCCCAGCAAACCAGAAACTGTTGATTGTGTTAAATGAATTACCGGATCCGGATAAATTCCTAAAAATAAAATAGCACCCACTATTACAGATAAAACTATAAACTGACTGGTACTCATTTTCTGTGCTCTTTCCGCTATTTCATTTGCTTTTCCAAAAAAAGTTTTTTTTATCATACTCAGGATATATACAGCAGACAATACAACACCAAGGCAGGCAAACGCTGCATACCATTTATTAAAATCAAATATTCCGTTCAACATTAAAAATTCACTAACAAATGAATTGGAAAGAGGAAGCGCAATATTTGCAAAGGCTATGATCACGAAAAAAATTGCGAGTGACGGTGATTTGATTGCAAGACCACCGAGTTCCGAAATTTTTCTTACGCCGGTTTTTTTATTAATAATATCTACAATAATCCACAATGCAAGAATGTTGATTCCATGATTAAGCATTTCGAGCATTACCCCTTGTAAACCCAACCGATTGGTTGAAAAAATTGCCGCTCCAATTAAAGCCAAATGCGCTATTGAAGACCATGCAACAAATCGTTTCAAATCATTTTGATATAAAGCA
>DAHXOZ010000435.1 GCA_027364635.1 bacterium
ATTATATGTAGCAGTGAAAATTTTATTGGATACACATATCATCATTTGGATTATGGAAGGAAATTCTTCTTTGTCTATTAAACATTTGGCTCTGATTTCTGATACTAAAAATGAAAAATTTGTTAGCGAATTTAGTTTTATAGAACTGGCAATTAAACTAAACATCGGAAAGCTGCCGGATTTTAGAACGCCTATCGGTAAATTTATCGAGCAGGTACAATCAGATGGATTTAAAATACTCCCTGCCCGGAATAAATATTTAAGTGAATTTGTAAAATTGCCTCTTATGAAAGATCATCGTGATCCATTTGATCGCCTGATAATTTCAACTGCAATTTCTGAAAGCATGAATATTATTACCGTTGATGATAAATTTAAATTATACAGAAAAATGGTGAATTTAATTTGAATAAAATACTCATAACTTTTTCTCCTTTATTTTCATTGTATAAATTATATTACTTTCTCATTTATGTTTGTCGCTCCACTAATTACTGATCGCCTAACAATTAAAACACGCCTGATAAATAAAATTTAATGGAACCTATCCTTTCTCTTAAAAACGTAACCAAAAATTATAAAAGTGGTGGCAGCTTGTTAACCGTTCTTGACAATGTGAGTTTTTCGGTACAGCCGGGCTCTGCCATCTCGATTGTCGGACCTTCGGGAAGCGGCAAAACCACGTTGCTCGGTTTGTGCGCCGGGCTCGACCAACCTACTTCCGGAACCGGAAAATCAGATAATCTTCAACGCCACTACTATTCCTAAAAAAAACTGATATTTGAAAAATGTA
>DAHXOZ010000436.1 GCA_027364635.1 bacterium
TAGATGAAGGCCCTATAGTTGTGATGATAGAAAATTACAGGAGTGGTTTATTCTGGAAATTATTTATGAACATTCCTGAAATACAAAATGGTTTACATAAATTAGGATTTTCAAGCCCTTATTTTAAATAAAAAGTAAATATTAATAAAGAATGTATTGCAATCCAATTTTCAAAAAAATTAAACTGATCCTGGTTTTTATGGTCCTGTCAGGATTGGTAAAAGCACAGAATGCTCCCTTTTATTCTGAAATAAAAGTTTTTAAAACACAGGATAGTCTTCATTTTCCGCCTAAACATGCCATTCTTCTTCTAGGTAGTTCATCTTTTAGAAAATGGACAGATGTTCAAAATTACTTTCCGGGTTATCCTATAATTAACCGCGGTTTAGGAGGTTCTACTTTCCCGGATGCAATCCGATACCTTGATGAAATTGTTTTTCCATATCAGCCAAGACAAATATTAATTTATGAAGGAGATAATGATGTGGCTTCGTCTGATAAAATAACGGCTGATTCTGTATTTAACCGGTTTACAGAATTGTTTTTTTTGCTAAGAAAAAAACTTCCAAAAACTACAATCGATTTCGTTTCGATTAAACCAAGCCCAAGCCGGCAAAGCTTAATGCCTGAAATGGAAAAGTCAAATTCACTCATCAAAAATTTTTTAAAGGGTAAAAAGAACTGCGCCTTTATTGATGTGTATCATAGTATGCTTGATAAAAACGGTCTTCCGGACAAAAGTATTTTTGGTACAGATGAACTGCATATGAATGCTAAAGGTTACGCCATC
>DAHXOZ010000437.1 GCA_027364635.1 bacterium
TTCTTTATTCTTTTACCAACAAACCACCGGAACTGTATTTGCAGGAAAATAAACCTGGTACCAGGCCGGAACAAATCACTCACAAAGCGGAAAGTGCCGCATTCAAATCATACAAGTGGCGCGATCCGGAAATAATCACTTTTGCAGCAAGAGACGGGGCGATGGTACATGGAAGAGTTTACATTCCTCAACATCCGGATATTCATAAACCGGCAGTAATTTTTGTGCACGGCGCCGGCTACCTGCAAAACATAGACAAATGGTGGAGCGAATATTATTTCAGGGAATTCATGTTCAACAATCTTTTGGCGGATCATGGTTATTATGTGATGGATGTGGATTACCGTGGCAGTGCAGGTTATGGCCGTGATTGGCGTACCGCTATTTACCGAAACATGGGCGGCAAAGACCTCACAGATAATATTGACGCTGCAAAATACCTCGTTAAAACATTTGGCGTTGATTCTAATCGCATCGGCATTTACGGAGGTTCTTACGGGGGATTTATGACGCTGATGGCGATGTTCAAAACGCCCGGTGTTTTCGCTGCCGGCGCGGCTATACGTTCGGTGAGCGACTGGGCCAATTACAATAATGGTTACACTTCAGAGATCTTAAATACTCCTTACGAGGATAGCCTTGCCTATAAAAGAAGTTCGCCCATTTATTATGTTTCAGGGTTAAAAGGGCATTTATTAATGTGCCATGGAATGGTAGACCAAAACGTGCATTTCCAGGATATTGTAAAAGTTACAGAGCGGTTAATTGAATTAGGAAAAGACAAC
>DAHXOZ010000438.1 GCA_027364635.1 bacterium
AACGTCTCCTTTTTTATAAATGCCACTGATCACTTTGCCGGCATAACCCCTGTAGTCGTGCAATTCAGGCGCTTGCGGACGAATTACATATTGAACAGAAAATCTTGCATCAGTAAGATTAACATCCGAATCGAGCTTAACATTTTCCAGGTAATTCAATAAAGGTTCACCTTCGTACCAGGAAAATATTTCTGATTTTTCTACAATATTATCTCCGTTCAGTGCACTAATTGGAATGTATTTTACATCTTTTATCCCGAGTGATTTGGCCACTTGTTCGTAATCGATCAAAATATTATGGTACACATCTTCGGAATAATTTACCAGATCCATTTTGTTGATGGCTACTACCACATGAGGAATATTGAGCAAAGAAGTAATGATAGAATGACGACGTGTTTGTTCAACCACTCCGTTTCGTGCATCAATTAAAATAATTGCCAGTTCCGCATTTGACGCGCCGGTTACCATATTCCGGGTATACTGTATATGGCCGGGGGCATCAGCAATAATAAATTTTCTTTTTGCTGTTGAAAAATATTTGTAGGCAACATCAATGGTAATTCCCTGCTCGCGTTCAGCGCGTAAACCATCCGTAAGAAGCGCCAGGTCAATTTCACCGTTGAGTTTATTTTTAGTTTGTTTTTCAATAGCAGCCAACTGATCTATTAAAATCGATTTGCTGTCATATAATAATCTTCCAATCAAAGTGCTTTTGCCGTCATCCACACTTCCTGCTGTTATAAATCTTAGTATATCCATGCTCGTTATAAGTTATAA
>DAHXOZ010000439.1 GCA_027364635.1 bacterium
TACGCGCATCCGGAAAAATTTGTGCATAAAAGTAAATGTTTCTGTTCTAATATTTTGTGGGGGGAAAAGTTAAATGATGCATTCCCAGCCGGTTAATATTTTTCTGGCGGAACAGTTCCGCAGTTTCTCCTTAACTTTTAAGTAAAATGAAAAGTTTTGTATTAATATAAAGTGTTTCTTTCCAAACCTGTTTTGATTCCAATATCCCAATCTCTTTTAATTCTTTAAGATATTTAGATGCTGTAATTCTTGAAATATTTAATCTTTCAACCACGTAATCAATTTTGCAATAAGGTTGTTCAAATAAAAGTTCAAGTAATTCTTTATTAAAAGGCTTTTGTATTTCTAACTTAATTTTTTCGCTGGCTGATTGAAAAAGTTTATTTATCTCTTTTATCTGTTGAATCGTTTCTTTCGCTGTTTTTTCAACCCCTCTCAAAATAAATAGTATCCATTCTTCCCAATTATCTTTCATTCTCACTTCTTGTAAAAGCCGGTAATAATCTGATTTATTTTCTATAATAAATTTGCTTAAGTATAAAATAGGGCTTTCCAATAAACCATGAAGAATAAGATACAGGACATTAATAATTCTGCCGGTTCTCCCATTGCCGTCATAAAATGGATGAATACTTTCAAATTGATAATGTTGGATCGCCATTTTTATCAATGGAGCTAATTCATCTGTTTCATTTAGATATTCATCAAAATTTTTCATTAAACTTATAAGGGAGTCATACTTATCGGGCGGTGTATAAATTATTTTACCGGTTGCTGCG
>DAHXOZ010000043.1 GCA_027364635.1 bacterium
CAATTTCCCATGCGATAGATAGATGGTCAGCGGCAAATAACGATGTGGCCATTATTCAGCAATCGCTGAAAGCACATGATTTCGTCAATGTAGTAGGCATCGAATATTTTATTCCTTGCTTTAACCAGGTCGCTGTAGATTAAATCCAGAAAAGGAAAAGCGTCACGCATGTCTTGGACTGCCTGGTCATATTGTGCAATAGCATAAGCAACATTGTGTTTTTGAAGTAACCGAAGGTCGCCGGAACTTAACAATTGCTTTAGAGTAGCATCCTGAAGTGATACGTTTACCTTTCTTGTTCCAAATCTTCCAAAATATGTCCATGTGCCTGCGGGAAGCTCATCAATAGCCTTTGTATGAACCAGCATCCGGAAAGTATCTATTTTGGGGATTACAAATTTTTTTTCGCTGATACCCGCATTCAATAAAGTTGTATCTACTTTTAGGTCTTCATATAATGTTTGGGCATATGCTTCTTCGCGTTCACCATCATCAAAATGTTCTCTCACATTCTCTGCAAAAAATCCAAGTGTTACTGCAAGAAATATCATTAAGAATTCCAAAAAATATTCTTTGAAATTCTTCTTCTTATGATGAAGATCGGGATGATGATGTACTTCCATTTGTTTTGATGATTTATTATTTTGAAATTACTGTTGGCCTTTCATTTACATCGCTCCTCAATTATTCGACGGCTTATATTTTTTATTTAATTCTGTCAAAAGCGATTTTGCATTTTTAAATAAATTCATTTCCAAGACTATTAAATTTTTATTATTAAAAGATTTTAGCTGGCAATAGCTCGCATATTCAATCATCATATTACGGGCAGTTGTGAGCAATGGAATATTTTGTTGCATGAAAGAATCAATGCCTTGTTTTGAGATCTGCAAATCCATGACAGGCAAAAAATACCAGGCATCAAATATTTTGTTCCTTAGGCCGACTATGTTTGATTGGAATATAAAATTTTCGTTTATAAATTTTGCTAATTCTTTTGTTGATTGATCATATTGAGCAAGTGCAGTAATAATTGCGTGATTTCCAAAATACCGGAGTGCACCTGAACTTTTCAATTGTTCCATTGTAGCATCTTCTGTTTGAAAAGTTGTTGTGCGTGTACCAAATCTTCCGTAATAATACCATGTACCACCGGGCAGTTCATGAATATTTTTTGTATGAACAATATTTATAAATGTATCAAGCCGGTCATCCACAAACTTCAATTCATTTATGTCATGGTTCAGGAGTACTGTGTCTTTTTTTAAATCTTCTATCATAGATCGGGCATATTCATTTGATGTATTGCTTTCTGTAATTGTTTCTCTTATTGTTTCCGCAAAAAATCCAAGCGTAACTGCGAGGAATATCATTACAAACTCCAGGAAATATTCCTTGAACTTCCTTTTTTCGCCATGCGGCAAATGCGGGTGATGATGTACTTCCATTTGATTGTGTTTAGATGATTTATTTATTTAGCATAATATCCAGCATTTTAATAAGTTCATCATTCATTTTATTTAATCTGTGAGCAATAATCTTGTCAGATATATATCGGACCAAATAGATGTTGTAAAAGTTTAGGATTTCTGTTCTTTCTTTTTGTAAGAGTTTTGCAAATGGAGCTATCGGCAGATTTCCATAACCTGCAATCTGGAGCATGCTATACAATGGCTCTATAGAACTTACATCAGGGAAAGCATCTGAACGGTAATCATCAACAATCTCGTTGTATTTATCGAAGTTGTAAATACCACCTTCATAAATGGTTAGTGAATCCCTGAATGCTCCGTCATGAATATATTTCAAGCCGCCCGAATTTACCATTTGGTCATAGGCAGCCTTGCTTATGGTTGAAACAAATACCTGCCTTGTAAAACCTATAAGACAGGCAGTTGTTAAAAGGTCATCGTTTTCTTTTTTATTTATAAAAATCTTTATAAGGCTGTCTGCAGCAGGTATTTTTTGTGCAAACAGACTATCATAGCGTTGGTACAAATCTTTATTCTGCAGCAGTTCCTGCCTGAAATCTTCAAGATATTGTTTTGTAGTTTTTTCTTCATCAAAATGCTCTCTCACATTCTCTGCAAAAAATCCAAGCGTTACCGCAAGAAAGATCATTAAGAATTCTAAAAAATATTCTTTGAAATTTTTCTTTTTATGATGAAGATCCGGATGATGATGTACTTCCATTTCTATTAATTTGTTGAAGAACTTTTTTTATTACGTATGTTATATGCGGTTTCCAATGTGTTTAATGTTTTGGTTAAAACTTTTAAATCAAATGTGTATTCCTGCTGCAGATTAGAGATAAGAAAGTAGTTATAAACTTTCAGTTTTTTCGCATAAGCGGCAAGTTCCCAGGGATCAGGTTTTAAAATGTGCGCTGACTCTGGAATATCGGAAAGACTTAGTTTAGCAAGTTCAGGGAACTTTGAAAGGGCAATGGTTTCAAGCTTGTTCGCCATATACTTATCGGCAAAAATATTAGCAGATACGTCAATATCACTTTGCAGATTCATTGCTTTTGCAAGTGTAATATTGTTATACTCCAATTGAGTTTCCCAGTCTGTTATGGCATTTACCGCATTTTGGTTTCGAATTAAGCGAAATCCTTCTGCATTAAGTTGAGAAATTGTTCTTACGGTTTTAAAAAAATCGTATGTCCATGCATTGCCCAGAATAAACGCCTGGTAAATTTCTTTGTCCTTGCCCGCAAGCAAAGGCTGTTGTAATAAATTGATTTCTGTATCCAACCATTTACTGTGGTATGGAATGCTTTTATAAATATAATTGGTAAGAGCTGCAGAATCTTTTTTCATATCCTGAATGACGGAAACGATGTACTCTTTTTCCTTTGAATGATCGCTTATATTTTCCCTTAATCCTTCGGCAAAAAAGCCCAGCGTTACAGCAAGGAAGATCATGATGAATTCCAAAAAGTATTCTTTGAATCCTTTCTTTTCTACGTGTGGGTGGTGATGTACTTCCATAAACAGCTTCCGGGTTATTAATTTGTGATTTTTGTTGGTTTACTATCTTTTAAATGATATTGTGTGTTGATGGTTTGAATCAGCGCAATTTCCTCGGCTTTTTGTTCTTTTAAAATGCCAACTTCCCCAATAAAACTTCCGTTCCGTTCATGCAGATCGAATATGAGTTGATTAATCGCATCCGGATTATGATTGCGCAACTGCGGATTGCCGCCCGGTTTTGTAATATTGGAAAAAGCACTTGCTGTAGAATCAATCTCAAATCGGGAACCGGTTTCCATAGTATTGAAAACAGACGCGTCAAACAGCTTGCCCAATAAAGGGTAAGTCATTTCGGCTTCCTTTTCATCCAAACCGGTAATTACTTTATACGTTTCGGCTATTTTTTGAACTCTTACCAGGCCTGTCAACACAGGTTCTTTCGTTATCAGCCCGAAGTTTCCGGAGTGTTCCAGTTCGGTTAATGTAGTATTATTTGCTATAAACGAACGAAGCTTGGTAGTAAGCCTGGCGAGGTAATACATATCACTGCCGCGATCGGTAACTCCTTGTGTTTGCAAAATTTTTATAAGCGTATCAGTTTGATTAACTCTTGAAATTAAATAAGGAAGAAAATCGTTCAGGCTTGCCGTATCTGCAACGAGATCCTTTTTTATGCCGATGATGTACTCTTTTTCTTTCGAATGATTACTCAAATGTTCACGAAGACTTTCTGCAAAGAATCCCATTGTTACTGCAAGAAATATCATTACAAATTCAAAAAAATATTCTTTAAAATTTTTCTTTTCTACTTTAGGATGATGATGTACTTCCATATTAGTTCTGTTTTTTGAGCTTGTAGTTTTCCTGAATCTGTTCCAATAAATTCACGGCTGTTTTTTTATCTTCTATAAATAAATTTTCATGTACTTCTGCCAGGGCGTGAAATGCCCACAATTTGTTGAAGTATTCATTAATTACCTGTTTATCATCTGTAAGCAGGCTATGCTGCACATTATAAGAAAAATGCAAAGTTTTATTGTATCCCCATTTATCATTCAATTGTGAAAAATCAAAAATCTTTGATTCAATATTTTTAGATGCATTCATTAATTCTTTTACGTCCTGTTCCTGTATCAAAATATATTTCATATCCAAATCGTAAGACATGATTTTATTGGTAATTGCTTTATTTCTTATAATCCGGAAATCACCGGAGCTTTTTAATTCCTCAATTGTTTTATTGTTATATTTAAAAAGGTTGAAATGAAAAAAATCCCTGCTTAATAAACCATATAAATTATCAATAATTGAAGGGTTACTTTTTTCTTTAAGAAGTATGAGAAGGCTGTCTGTATTAGCATTTGCTTCCTGCCATCGAACAACTGCATTTCCTATTTCAGCAGTATCTGTTTTAAGATCGTCTGCCATGCTTTGCATGTATTCTTTTTCTTTCGAGTGGTTGCTTAAATTTTCACGGATATTCTCTGCAATAAAGCCGAGCGTGACTGCAAGGAATATCATGATGAATTCCAAAAAATATTCTTTGAAATTTTTCTTCTCTACGTGTGGGTGATGATGTACTTCCATTTACATTTAGTTTTGCATTTTTTTTGATTATTATAGTCTAATCCCCTTTTAAATTATATTCTTTCCTGATGAAATTGATAAGCCGTGCTGCCCGATCCCGGTATTGAGATTCATCGTACGTATTAACTTCTATATCGCTTTGTTCCATGCGGATAAAAGAATACAACTGTTGCAATAAAGGACGGTCATAGCGTGTGAACAGCTTTTTATGAAGAGGATAGGTTGTATAAACCGGGTCTTCATAATTGTTGGGAGGTTCGGGCAAAATGATCATTTGCATGGCAAACTCATCCAGTTTTTGCCACCTGCCAATATATATATCTCTATCACCTTTAAATGGTCCTTCCCAAAATATATAAAGCTCGTTGATAGAATCAATAATCATTTTCTTTTGAATTACATTAAAGCCGGCGGCATTTTTTAGCTGTGTGATCGTATTATCGTGGGTAGTAAATCCATCTATCCAGGAATAGAAATAAACGAAGTAATGATAAAATGTATCCTGCACATTGATATCCGTGAGGCTTTCGACTGGTATTTTCAAAGCACTGTCCATTTTTTTAAAAATCACTGATTGAACAGCTATTACCCGGGTGGCTTCCGCAGTATCTCTTTTGAGATCCTGTATCATGCTTTCCATATAGTTTCTTTCCTTTTCATTGTTTACTAAATGTTCCCTCAGGCTCTCTGCAAAAAATCCAAGTGTTACAGCCAGGAAAATCATTAAGAATTCAAGAAAATATTCTTTGAAATTTTTCTTTTCCACGTGTGGGTGATGATGTACTTCCATTTAGTTTGAGTTTGATAATTAAAACAGCTTTATTTTCTGTCAATTGTAGTCATACTTGTTTTTAAAATAGTTTATTAGCCGGGTTTGATAATCCTTTAATTCGCTTAACCTTGCTCGATGGTTATACGTTACACGATAATACAATAAAAGCTCATTGAAATATTTATTGAGCAATGCAGCATCATGCAGCAAAGGCTTGGTAACGTCTTTAGAATCAAAATTTAAATCAATACGGTTGCCGTTCGGCTTAAACATTTGAACATTTGCAGAAAAATTTATCAATTGGTCAAAAGTGGTTCTCACCTTATCCTGCGCCTCCTGGAACACAGTTGCCTGGAAATCCTGAAAAGCATCGAAACTATTTTCATAAGCAAGAATACTGTCGGCATCTTCTTTTTTCAAAAGTTTAAACCCGCCGGCATTGGAGAGCTGATTAAGTGTCCGGTCTGTCATTTTGAAAACCCGGTTAAATGCAGAAATTTTCATTAATTCCAACAGGCAGGATGTGGATTGGAAATTCTTTGAAACCGTATCAAAACAATTATTAACATTATTAAGAGCGGCGAGTTTTGCATCATCGAAATCAATAAAATCCTTCATTCTTGAAGTATCTGTTTTCAAATCTTCATAAAATGACTCAACGTATTTTCCGGCCGTATCTTTTTGTACTTGTGATTCTCTCAAATTTTCAGCAATAAATCCCAGCGTTACTGCAAGAAAGATCATTAAGAATTCAAAAAAGTATTCTTTAAATCCTTTCTTTTCTACATGTGGGTGGTGATGTACTTCCATTTTATTTATCTTTTAAATGATACGCCTTATTTAACAAAGCCACCAGCGCTTTACCGCGTTCAAACTGTGTTCTTTCCGTTTCAATAAGAATATTGAACATCATCATTAAAGACCTTACCTTATTTGCATACTCGGTTAAAAGCGGCTTATTACTATTTACCAATTTTAATTGCAGGGAATCGTTTAATAAGAAGTTGTACTGATTAAAGCTGGAAGCAAATGTTTTGACCTGGTCATAATAAAATATTTTTTGAGACATTTTATTTAAATCGTCCATCCAATCATAGTAAGACGCGGCATTAATTTTTATAACACTTTCATTGAAATTATCATATACGGTTATACTATCCCGACAGGGTTTGTTTTTTATCAGTGAAAAACCACCTGTATTTTTTATTTGCGAGATAGTGCGGTTATTAGGATCGAACATAAAAAGACCGAAGCCGTAGGTGAAATTCAGGTAATAAAGTTTATGTATATCATAAGGCTCTCCTCTTCCGGCAGCTTGCATTAAAAGATACAGACTGTCGAGTTTTTGATAAACTGTATCACTTAAAGGAAGCAGGTGATGTAATTGCACAGTGTCAGATATAATATCTTCTTTCAATGAAACAACAAATTCATTTTCTTTTGATTTATCAGCAAAATGCTCACGAATATTCTCTGCAAAAAACCCCATAGTTACGGCAAGGAATATCATTAAGAACTCCAAAAAATATTCTTTGAAGCCTTTTTTTTCTACTTGTGGGTGGTGATGTACTTCCATAATTATCTTACTGCTTTTAGTTGTAGTTGTAGATCATTTCAAATTATATTGCGATTGAAGGAATTTGAGTAGTCGTTCAACCTTTCCCAGATATTCTTTTTCTGTTTCAATACAATTGCTCAATTCTCCTTTTTGATAGCGTATGTTTGAATATAATTGCTCAAATAATATTGTATTATTCTGGATCACTATTTTACTACCAGGTGGAATGATATGCGTCGTATCATCGAAGGAATAAAGTGCTTCTGGCAACCTGATCAATTGTGAAGCTATATCGGCCGTCTTTTCATATGATTTCGTGTATTTATCAGCGTTTAGCTTTATCCATGAATCATAGTAATAATATACAGCAGTAATTGAATCGACTGCTTTTTGATTAGTAAACACATTAAAACCACCAGCATTTTTCAACTGCGTTACTGTATTATTAGTTTGAACGAATATCCAGGAACTTGCATAGAAAGGAACAAGATTTTGATAGAGCCTTTCCTGCATAGAAAAATTATCAAGTTTTTCAACAGGTATTTTCAAGACGGTTTCCATTTTTTTCAGCAGCAGGTTTTGCATGTGAACACTCAACTTGATGTTTGCAGTATCCGTTTTCAAATCCGCTATGATGTTTTCGATATAATGTTTTTCTTTTTCTCTTTTCACAATACTTTCCCGAATATTCTCTGCAAAAAAGCCAAGCGTTACTGCCAGGAATATCATTAAGAATTCCAAAAAATATTCTTTGAAATTTTTCTTTTCTACTTTGGGATGATGATGGACTTCCATATTTATTTAAGCATTTAATCCTTGATATGATATTCTTTTTCTAAAAGTGAGATGAGTGCTTGTGCCTGTTTTAAAGCAACCGATGTTCTATTGTTCATTAGTTTTAAAAAACCGTAATAATATTGATATTGCATAGTGATTGCGTTTATTTCATGTACATCATTGGTCATAAATGCAGGGTTGCTTTGAAGAATTTTTTGAAGAGAATCATTATCAGACCCGATTGCTTTATAGATAGAGAAGAAAACATCTGCGTTGAATAATTTATCATTTAAAAAAATCAGGTTGTTTATACGTGCACGATGTAATTCAGACCAATCGTCAAACAATTTTATAAACTGATAATAAATAGCAATACTATCGGCAACAAACCGGTTCTTTATAAGTCTGAATGTTCCTGTGCTCGTCATTTGCAAATAAGTTTTGGCATTGATGGACGGACCCATAGAACCTAACATGGTTAACTTTCTTGCCAGGTAATATATTTCACCTCTGTTGGAGTTGCTTTTTAATAAAGTGAATATTGTATCAATCATATCACAATACGCATTATTAATTGAGTCATTGGTTTTATACATGCTCACATCATTTTTCAAGTCACTAATCATTGATTTAACATATTCGTTTGCATGTGTACTGTCTGAAATGTCTTCCCTGATATTCTCTGCAAAAAATCCCATGGTTACTGCAAGAAATATCATTAAGAACTCCAAAAAATATTCTTTGAAATTTTTCTTTTCTATGCGTGGATGATGATGTACTTCCATATTGTTTATTCAGTTTTATGAATTTTTTTTCTTTCCCTAATTAATTTGATCGAAAAAAAGATGATCGAAAGAACGGCGATTGAGATGAAGACACCGGTTATTTCTGTTCCGGATAAATGAGAGAGTATCCATAAAATTATCACTGACGCGATTAACGGTACGGCAATACCGCCCGGATTTGTAAATCCCTTTTTTACAACACCGGATTTTTTGAAACGTAATTTCATTACGGCGAATGCCACTCCAAGATAGATGAGGAGTACAGATGCGCTGGCTAAAATGATCAACTGCCTGAATGCCCCAAAAACCGCAAGCAGATAGCCAATAGCGGCATACAGAATGATAGCGTATAACGGTGTCTCATATTTCGTATTCACTTTAAAAAGAAATTTGGGGAAAAGACCATCTCTTGCACCCGCATATATTACTCTCGGATTCGCAAGCATTTCGCCACTTAAATAGCCCACCATGGAAATGACAGTCGCAATTACGATCAGAATTTTTCCTGCATTATGTAAGATTATATCGGCTACTGCCACTAACGGAGCTTCTTTGAAATCCTGCAGATGACTTCCCAAAACTCCCTCGGTTATAATTTGTATAAAAACGTACAGCAGTAATACAAATGAAAGACCGTATAGAATTCCGAGCGGTACTGTTTTCGAAGGATTTTTAAATTCGCCTCCGTTGATAACGGCTACTTCAATTCCCATGAAAGCATAAAACAAAACCAGCGTGGAACTTCCAATATTATGTAATGTAGGAATACCGTTCCACGTTACGTTTTGCATGGAAACGTGTCCGAAACCAAGCGCAATCAAAAGGAAAAGTGGGATCAACTTGCTCAGTGTGCTGATAATGACGAATCTTATACCACTTTTTGCTCCGCGGATATTTATATAGGCTAATCCTCCGAATAGCGCAAGGAAAAGCAGAGGTCGTATCGCAGTTGAGTCAATTGCCGGCCAAAAAAAGTGTAATGTTTTCCCTATAGCACTTGCGGTAGCCGCATCCGAAAAAAAAGAACCAGCCAGGTAAATGGTATTGGCTAAAAAGCCGGCGAATGGACCAAATGCCGTTTCAATGTATGCATAGCTCCCGCCACTCGCACTTATTTTACTGCCCAGCTCCGCAAAGCATAAAGCAATAAAGAAAATTGCCATTGCACAAACAAAATAGGAGACGATAACCGCCGCACCCAGGTTTTCAGCGGCAAGCGCCGGCAGCACAAATATGCCGGTGCCGACGGTAACATTTACGATAGCGATTGATAACCCTATCGGGCCAATAGTTCGTTTAAGGTTTTCCTGCATCATTTATTTTTCATTGTTCTTAATACATAACTAATCCTTGCAACGGATATATATTGATGATGTACTTCCATTGTTAGTTATTGGTTCATTGTTATTAGTTTAGTTTCTTCACTCTTTTTTAAAATGATATTCTTTCTGCAAGTACGATTTTAATTTTTCTGCCTGCAGCTTTTGAGCCTGCAGCAAACCCAATCTGTAGCGCCTTGAACCGCCCATCTGAACTACGGTAAATGCCAGCTGCTTCAGTAAATTATTGTCATAAGTCAGGAGTGCAGGAGAGTCATTACTTCGCATAATTACACCTGTATTGCTTTCCTGCCTTCTCAAAATTTCGGGGTCAAAAATAAGTGCAGCAACATGCTCATACTCACTAAACTCCCTGTCGTAATTATTTTCAAGAAGTTTAATAGGTGAAAAATGGTTGTAATAATCGATAATTTGATTTGACGCTTCCACATTTCGTATCAGTAAAAAACCGCCGGAGCCTTTTAACTGGTCAAGCGTGCGACTGGTTATAGGAAATGGAAATTCCCTCGGTCCTTGTCTTGCCACATAATATATTTCATCTCCTTTTTGCCTGGCCAGTTCGGGATGGTTCAATAAACGTATAAGTGTATCTAATTGCTTTATACCGGTTTTTTCAAAAACAATTATGCTGTCAAAATTTTTTATATCGTCGTTAAGATCCGTAGTTAGCGATTTTATGTAGTCGTGCTCCCTGTTTTTTTCGCTGATCTTCTCCCTTATATTCTCTGCAAAGAAACCAAGCGTCACGGCGAGAAATATCATGATGAATTCCAAAAAATATTCTTTGAAATTTTTCTTTTCTACGTGTGGATGATGATGTACTTCCATGTCTTTACTGTTTATTGTAAATGATACTCTTTATTCAATAGGCTAATCAATTTTCTAGCATTGTCAAATTGTGAGGTTTCGAGACTTAAGTGGCTATCCAGCATCATCATAAGTGACCTTACTTTATTCATGTATTCTTTTAAAACAAAACTATCCGAACTGATTAATTTCAGAGGAAGTGAATCATTCAAAAAAATATCAGCACCTCCTCGAAAACCGAATCTTTTGATCAGCGAATAATCAAATATTGTTTGAGACATCTTATTAAGGTCGATCATCCAGTTCTCAACGTCAACAGCCTCGTGTTGAATATGCTCGTCATAAAAATTGTAATAAAAAGTAATGCTGTCTTTACATTCTTTATTTTCAATCAGGTTAAAGGCTCCGGTGCTTTTTATTTGTGATATGGTTCTTTCATTTTGATCAAAAAGAATCAAACCGAAACTGTACCTGAAATTGAGATAGTAAAGCCGGTGTATATCGTAGGTATTTTTATTGGCTGCAAGTTTCAATAAAATACAAAGGCTGTCAAGTTTGTCAAGCTGTAATTGTGCCCTGGGAATTAAGTGGCTTAAAGATGAAGTATCTGTTAACAGGTCTTCTTTTAAAGTAACTATATACTCCTTTTCTTTCTTGACGTTTACCAAATGTTCCCGCAGGCTCTCCGCAAAAAATCCAAGCGTCACGGCGAGAAATATCATGATGAATTCCAAAAAATATTCTTTGAAATTTTTCTTTTCTACGTGTGGATGATGATGTACTTCCATTGATTTATTTTAGTTTTCTTATAAAAGATTTCATTAGTCGATTATCCTTTATTTTTATCAGCGTTCTTCTCCAATTGACTGATTACTTTCTTACCCTTCTTCAACCGTATCGATTTATTTTTTTTACCAGTTTGTTTGTTGTCCGTTTTTTCAGGCGATTGTGGAAAGGAGTAAGGCGATAATATATCCAACTGATTTATTTTTCCGGCAATAAAAAGCAGTAGTAATTCCACAAAATATTCTTTGAAAACTTTCTTCTGATGCAGGACAGGGCTATGTATTCCCATAAATTGAGTATCAGTTTTTTTTGAAATTGTTCATTAGGGGTTCTTCATGCACAATTCAATTCACATTTCCGATTATAGAAAGACTGAAAAATTCTACTTATTATGGATACCGCAGGTTAGGTTAATAAAGATATTTTTTTTATTTAATTATCTAAACTTATTTACCAAAAAAAGACAATTGCCCCCCGAAATTAAAATAAGTACATTTTCAATTGGTTGAATGGCCGGCCCTCACCATCCAATATTCAGATTTTTTTTCTATTGTTGGTATCACAAAAGAGGGGAAAGCCTTTGTCGGTTTTGAGAAGGTGAGCGTGCTGCTTCATCTACAAAGGGAACAGAACAAAGCGCTCTATCTTTGGATTGGGTTTTGTGAATCATTACCCGGGATAATTAAAAGCAGTTGGTGAGGACATCGCTTCGAAATCCACACCCAACATCAACGGATGCAGTCCCGGGAACGTGAACACCAGCAGTGGAATAAAATTCTTATCTCATATACCGGCACAGTTATTTTGGGTGCATTCCAAATTGTCGCCCTGGATTAAAGGTTGCCAACCTTTCAGATGGAGTATTTAATATGAAATTAACTTGTTGAAGGTTGGCAACCTTGCGACAATTCTTATCTCATATACCGGCACAGTTATTTTCCGGGATATTTTTTAGGTATTGGTACAGTTAAAATAATTAAAATCGTTAGTTTAAAACTTCATTTAGTTTTTCAGTAAGCTTGTCTCCGAAAATATTTTTGGCAATGATTACACCGTTTGTATCAACCAAAACATTGGAAGGAATTGCTTTTATACCATATTCATCAGAGGTTGAATTTTGCCAACCCTTCAAATCAGAAACCTGGTTCCAGTCCAGGTGATCGTCAGCAATGGCTTTTACCCAGCGATCTTTTTTGGTGTCGTAAGAAACACCCAGAATAGTAAATCCTTTATCTTTAAATTTGTTGTAAGCAGCGACTACATTAGGGTTCTCGCGACGACAAGGACCGCACCAACTTGCCCAAAAATCAATCAAAACATATTTCCCTTTTAAAGAAGACAAACTAAGTTGTGTGCTATCAGGTGTATCTTGCGTGAAATCAGGAGCCGGTTTTCCAATGGCTACTTTTTCGTAGGTATCCAACATTTTTTTGATCTCTTTACCTTTTGAAGAATTTTGTAAAGAAGGATCCAATTCGTGATACAAAGGTGCTACTTCGCTTGCATTGGCATAATAAGAATAATTTTCTAGAATAGCCATAGCGCCGCGCATTGACTTTGGATTTTCTTTTACATAAGAGGAAACAATTTTTCTTTTTGCATCTAAAATTGAAAAGTCAACCTGGTCGAGACTATCCATTACTTTGCGGTTATTATCTTTGTATGCCTGTTCATACAATTTGCTGTCTGCTGCTTCCCATTTAGTAACAAACCTCATTCTTTCCTTTAATAATTTATCATCGGAATTCACTACTGAACCTTTTACGCTTAATAATTTTAATGAATCGCCACGGCCGAGAATCTGCATGGTTGTAGGTTCTACATAAAAAGTAAAATAATCGTTTTGCCTTTCAGGCATGGTAAGAGAAGCAAAATAAGGTGAAGAAACAAAACCGGTGAACTTAAATTTACCGTTTTTAATAACTGCAGAGTCTTTAAAGGTGACACCTTGTTTATAAATATTCAGAAAGATCGTTCCACTTTTTATTTTCTCAAGATTTCCATTTATAACAAAAGCCGAGTCCTGGGCTTTAGTTTGAAAACATAAAAATAGTACACCAGAAAGAATGGACACTAATTTTTTCATCAATATTGTTTTGCGCCAAAGTTAAGGGTATTTGAAAAAACGCAATTACCGTTTATAATTACCAGGTTATGCAAAATAAAAATCCTTCCTATTTATTAGTTTACTGCAATTGATGCATAAAAAAAAGATCAATCATGATTCAATTCATCACGCATTCTTTTTAGATATTCATCAAATTCTTTGTATGCTTTTGGCATTTCAACTCTGACATTATATACTTTGGCTACCGTTAAATTCGTGGTTAACCAATCTAAAAAGAGGTTACAATCCCGGGGTTCAATTATTGATTCTTTTTTAGCTGATTTATCCGTTCCCCCCTCTTCACTGCTTGAAATATAAGGGGATCCCAGTTCATAAATACGCTCAAAATACTTAATAGCCTCCGGAATCTTACCCGATTTAAAATAGAGATAACCGATTATAAAAAAAATCTCTACATTTTTTTGATCCATGATTGCCAGTTTATTGAACATAACCAATGCATCATTAGTTCTGTTTTGAAAGAGCGCAATTTCAGCAAGGCGGAGATTGGGATTTAAGGATTCTTTATTCAATTCGTTTGCTCTTTCGAAATACAATTTTGCTTTCGCAGGATGAAAATAATTTTTATCAGTGATACAAAAATACAAGTTACCTAACTGGTTATAAGCCCGCTCACTTCCCGGATTTATTCCTGTTAATCTTTCCCAGCTTTGATTAGCTTTTTCAAAGTCATTTGCCTTCATGTACATAATTCCCAAATAGTAAAGCGCATCTTTATGATACGGATTCAATTTTATAGCCTGTTGGTACGCAGTAATGGAAGAATCTGTTTTTCCGTGCAATCTGTATTGCGTGGCAAGGTTATAATAATTCCAAAATGTTTGTATTGAATCTGACCTTGTTTCTGTATTTGAAGTGTTCTTCACTGTGTCACTGCCGAAATTTTTAACTATCGCAATACCCGCAAAAGCAATGACCATAACAATGAGTATTATAATAAATTCTTTAGGTTTCATCTGTTTATTTTATGTTTTTTTAATTTGGTCAGATGGAATGCCCTATAAAATATACATTTCCATGTGGGTTAAAACTTACATGGGCATTTCATAAAGGGTTTATTGGTTATGAAGCTTCGTTAAACTTATGAAAGTGTTTTTACCTTCCGTTATTTCTATTTTTTGATTAACAGGAATATGGAGCAACTGTTGATGAGCGCCGCTTGGCCATTGAATAGTAAGCGTATCCACCATATTACATTTCGCTACACCAAAATGTTGAACAAGGCTGTTTTGCGATAAGTAAGAACTTTGGCTATTTACTTCCCTGATTTGAGAAACGGAATCACACACTATTCTTATTCTTGCACCGATAGCAGAGCGGTTACTTTTTGTGCCTACCAGTTTTAATTCAAGCCAGTTATTTTTATTTCCTCCGTCATTTCTAAGCAGCACACCAGGACCACAATTATTCACTATAAATACATCCTCATCCCCGTCGTTATCATAATCTCCAAAAGCCGCTCCCCTGCCTACATTATTATAAGATAATGCCTGCCCGCTTACAGAAGTTACGTCTGCAAATCCCTTTTCAGGCCCCTGGTTCCAAAATAGCAGATTACTCATCGGAATCAAATTCTTAGGATGATCTTCCTGTTGATTGGTACTACCATTCACCACCATTAAATCGAGGCGACTGTCATTGTCATAATCAAAAAATGAAGTTCCCCATCCCACGTAATCCAATGAAACCGGGCCAAGACCATATTTATCAGCCTCATCCTGAAATTGAAGTCCGGCATGATTACCCGATCCATTATTTAGCTTGTTAATATAAAAACCATTTTGCTCAGCAAGCCAGTGGGTAACAAACAAATCCATAGTCCCGTTATTGTCCCAATCCCCGGTGGCAAGCCCCATAGCACCCCGATAATCAGCCACGTGTGCCAGGTGACTAATTTCATTAAAGGTTCCATCCCCGTTATTGAGATACATCACATTATCTGTTACATCATTGGCTACATATAAATCAGGCCATCCGTCATTATTAAAATCGCACCATGAAGCCGAAAGGCTTTTACCACCCGGATCAGCCACCCCTGCTGCAAAGGCAACTTCTTTGAAGGTTCCATTTCCATTATTGTGGTACAATAAATTCCGTTGCGGAGGAAAAGACAAGGGATTAATATCGGGTGGCTCATCATTATTATTTCTGCGTGCCTGGGGATGTTTATCAGATTGGCTATATTTTACATAACCGCAAACATACAAATCAAGGTGACCGTCTCTGTCATAATCAGCCCAACTGGCACCAGTCCAAAAGCCTTCCTTTCCTCCCAATCCTGCTTTACTGGTTTCATCTGTAAATGTGCCATTCCCGTTATTGTGATAAAATACATTCTTACCAAAAGCAGTAATAAAAATATCAGGGTAACCATCGTTATCAACATCGCCAACCGCTACTCCCATGCCGCAGCCCTGAAAATTTATTCCTGCCTCTGTGGTTACATCTGTAAATGTTCCGTTACCATTGTTATGATAAAGTTTGGTATGGGCAGGAGATTTTTTTACCTCCTCCGGGGTCATTGTCAAAGGACCTGCTTCATTTACCACTAATAAGTCATCAAAGCCGTCCTGGTCATAATCAATCCAGGCTGCTCCTGATCCCATATCTTCAGGCAATTGTGTGCTTCTATCTCCAAAAAAATGGATGAATTGGATACCTGCCAGTTTGGTAACATCTGTAAACGTTACCTCCGGATGATTTTTAGGAACAGGCTTCGTCTGAACTGCTGTTATCCCTTCTTCAGGTTCTCCGGGAATATAGAGCTTTCGCTTTTCCTTCCTGAAAAAAATAAGCAGTAGCGCTAATGTAATTACAATTGCTACCAGGCTGGTTACATAAATTGATCGTTTTCTTTTTGAAACAGACATAAGTTTTTTAGATATTATCCCTTATATGGTTTTTTAACGATAATTTTCTTTTCATCACTTGATAAAACAGTAACAGGGGCTGTAAGATTTGTTTTTTCAGCGTCAAAAAACCGGTTAAGAACAAACTGGTTAAATTTCCTGTAACACAATTCAGCATCAACATACAAAGTGTCGTTATTAACCGGATGCTTATCGGGCTTATAAACGAAATTATATTTTAACTGATCGCTAAATCCGGGGTAAAGTGACCGGCTGAATTTTACACCAACAAGCTCCCATAAATTATGGTGATCAATATCACTGCCGAACTGATCTACCGCCTGGGCACGATAGATTACTGATCCGGACGGTATAAAATGATTTTTATCCAAAACACCCGAAGAAAAAACGACATTACCGTTACCATCTTTTACGGTCAACCTAACCCACGCCTGTATCAAATCAAGAGGGCCGGTAGGAAAATTATGACCTGATTTATTATTGGTTACAATCACATTTATTCCTACATCCTGTCCTGCAGCTATTGAGTCAGGAGAGTCTAACTTAATAGGAATAGCCATACCATTGTGCCATTTATCTGTTATTTCAGGAATTTTTATTTCTCCTTTCAGCCATTTTTCAACCAACTCTACTTGCTTTTTCCCGTCCGGAAGATTTAATAAGACTGGCATCAGTTGATTACCACCAAGGAAACGATGGCTTCGGTGCATATTGTCATCCGGGCTTCGGTTGTAATCCAATGAATCGCCATTAGCCGGATCAAATGTAGAAACGAGCGGCATATGGCATTCGCGACACTCGATTGTTTTTACAGCCTGGCCGGGGTGATTCCAATGGCTTTTTCTCCAATTATCATATTGATTTTGCAATTGCACCGTTCCTACACCATTTACCTGTTTATCAATAAATTGCTTATGGCATGATCCACAGAATTCCGGTGTCTTTAAAAGTGTTTTATTAAAACTGGCAACGTGGTACTGAGGATAAGCGCGTATTAAAAAATCACTCAAAAATTTGGCTGTCTTTCCATTTTCCATTTCAAACATATAAGGAACCCGCCTGGCTATCTGGTATTGGGCATTCCCCTTAACATCAACTTTTGATATTGAATGGCAACTTACACAAGATATCCCTTCATCTAATCCCATCGGGTTGGTAAGCGTTTTATCATCCAGATTTTTTGAACCGGATAAAAGAGAGATCGGATCATGGCAACCTCCGCAATATCGTGTTGATGCCGGCCCCTTTTCAACCGCCATTGCATGCTGTACTACGCGAAAAGCAGGATCCATAGCAGAATAGCGATGGGCATTCACTTCCCATTCTTTACCAATATTTACATGGCAACCACTGCTCATGCAGGATTTTGAATTACCCAAAAGCCTGGCATCAATTGCCTGGCCATTAGTACTGGAAGCAAGGCTGGGTTCAAACGGCTTGTTTTTACCATAGATAAACTGGTAGTTAGCCGGAAATTTATTATTAAAATGAATCGGATTATACGCATATACAGAAAGAGCCACTATGGCTATTAATATAGCAAGCACAAAAAACACACGGTATCCAAATACTTTTTCTGCTCTGATGAGTGAAAGAGCTTTCTTCTCCTTATTGGCTTTATAATCGCGGATAATTAATAAACCGATATGGGGCACTACTGATAACAGGAATGCAAATGTTGCAACAACATGTATCTGGTCCCACAGATAATTTATCCGGGTCTGAAATACAGCTTCATAAGTTAACATAAGACCGGTTATAGCAGCTATGGAAGCAGTAGCCATAGCAATATAACCTATCAGTTTATGTTGAGTAAGATTGTTCTTTCGATACGATAACCAATGGCGGATTTGATAAATAATATATGGTATCACTACAACAAGCCCGAAGGCCGTATGTATAACAACAAGGGCCTGGGTAGTTAAACTGAAAGAACCCAGGTATATTACTAATCCGGAAATCAATTCAAAGAGTAAAAGTCCAACTACCCAAATAGTTAGCCGGCTATGCCATTTTTGTTTATGCAACTCCATAATAAATTAGTGTTTTTATTTTTAATTAAATACAGTAGATGATATATCTGATAAGTAAGAAATGGCTGTTTTTCTGCCAGGTATTTAATTATACAAGCAATACATGCAACCTGAATATTTATAAAATTGAAGAAAGCGTTTTTAAATTATTGCAGGTCTTAAGAGGTATAATTAATAACCATACAATTAGGCTGATGAAAATAAATACAAGCTTCTGATAACGATTAAATTTCTCCGTAAAGAGGCATCATTTATTGGATCTTTTTTCATGGCAGTAATTTGAAATAAAATTATTAGAACAAGAACCCTGAAAAGCTGTTCCAAATCAGATTTTTACATGATATCGATCAGGTTTTAAAAAAATAATAATTGTAAAGACACCATTAAAGGTGGTTTTCTCCCTACATTCTGATACAGTGAACCAACAAATAAGGAGAATTTTATTTGGGTTGTTGATCGCGGTAAAGATGAATTGAAAAAGAATTATCGAATACAGGTTAATTTGAAACTGAACTTTTCCAGTGCACTGAGTGCTTTCACTTGTCAACAAATTTGGAAGAGATACAACAGGTACATTTTTATCTTCTTTATAATATAAATGTGCAATTGCTTTGTTACCGGCAAACAAATTGAAAAGTATGGCTAATTTTATGGTTCATTAAATTGAAACGTATCATGCGAAATATGAAAGTTCATTTTCTTCTTTTGGGTTTACTTTTTTGTGCTCCTTCTTTTCTAACCGCACAAAGCCATGTTGTGAAACAAACAGCTCTTACAAATTTTAACCTGCAATCTTCTTACGTAATTACAGAAACGGGAAAAGAACTTTCCACTTTGGCCTATAACCCACGTGTATATTGGTTCCCGGTTCGGGTTCCTTCAACGGTTCTAACCGGTTTAGTGGCCAATAAAGTGTATCCTGATCCTTATATCGGCATGAACAACATGCTCATTCCCGATGCTTCTGATTCTTTTAATCATCAATACCATCTTGAGCAATACAGTTATCTTCCCAATGAACCAAACCCATGGAAAAAACCTTATTGGTACCGAACCACTTTTACAGTTCCTAAAAGTGATAAGGGTAAACATTTTCAATTAATTTTTAAGGGAATTAATTATCGCGCCGCCGTTTGGGTAAACGGAAAGCAGATCGCTGATTCTTCTGAAATGGCCGGTATGTTTGCTCAATACAGCCTTGACGTAACTAATGTAATTCATCCCGGCGAAACCAATGTTCTTGCTGTAAAAATTTATCCTTTAGACTATCCGGGATTACCTTCCACACCACAATTAAAAGCTTTAGGGGATTTCTATGCGAACGGCGGCCCTACCGGTGATATAGGAAAAAATGTAACGATGCTTTGTTCTGTAGGCTGGGACTGGATGCCGGCAGTTCGTGACAGAAATATGGGAATCTGGCAACCGGTTTATTTGCGCACTTCAGGGCAGGTGGTAATTCAAAATCCACATATCAAAACAGAACTCCCTGATCTTCCTGATACCAATATGGCCCATCTATCGCTCGATCTTTCTTTAAATAATTATGGTGCAGAAAAACAAAATGGAAATTTGAAAATTACGATCAGTCCTGAAAACTTTACCGGACACATATCCTCTTTCAGTCCAATACCCGTCTTCTTTTACGTTGTAAAAATGATGATAAATCACATTGCTCCAATAAT
>DAHXOZ010000440.1 GCA_027364635.1 bacterium
GCAAACCCTGCTCTAAAAGACTTACATAAACTGAGCCACCGAATGAAACCGGTTTTTTATATTGTATATCTAAAACACTGCTGATCTTATCCCCATATTTTGCCTGGAAACCGCCCGTGTAGAAATCAATGTTTTTCACCAGTTCGGGATTGATAAAACTCAATCCTTCCTGCTCACCGTTTCTAATAAGATAGGGACGGTAAATTTCAAAACCATTTATCTAAATAAGGTTTTCGTCATAGTTGCCACCACGAACAGAATATTGAGATGTCAACTCGTTGTTACTTCCCACAAGGGTTTTAATGAGCCCTTCCACACCGCTGGTAGCGCCGGGAATAGTAACAGCACTTTTAGGATTAATTTTTATCAGGCCTGTTTCTTTTCTTTCTTTTTCATTATTAATCACCACTGTTTGAAGCATTTTGCTACTGCGCATAAGCTTTACCGTTAGTTGTTCTTCCTCGTCGGGGCTCAGGTAAAAGTTTTTTTGTTCATCATGAAATCCGGTATGAGAAAAAACCAGTGCAAATGCTTTTTCAGCAGGAACTTCTATCCGGAATTTACCTGAATCTGTTGAAAGAAAACCATTTTGTTTCCCCAGAATGGTGATGGTTACTGCCGGAACAGGATCTTCATTTTCATCTATTACTTTACCTGAAATATAAGCGGTTTTCTTTTGAGAAAAAGAAGCAAGCGTTGAAAAAAGGAGAAAGATGAAAACCGTTAGTCTCATAGAGTGAAGATAATATTTAAAGAAATATGCCTCATTAATTAAACC
>DAHXOZ010000441.1 GCA_027364635.1 bacterium
CGCCCCGGGAAGCTACGAACGACCAGCTACCTACACTCCCACCCTGCGGGCCGGGATAGATATAATCAATGACAGGATATTTTTTATTGGGATCAGGATGAGTGGGTGTAAACATCAATCCATACAGTTCAGTTTTTCCATCATGCGCTTTCACAGTAATAGGTTTCGGTGCCTGCCAGCCTGTAGCTTTCAACCTGGAGACATCTGTTTTTTCTAATGTTGAAATAAGCTTTCCATTCATATTACGTAAAACCATTACAGCCGGAACATCAGGCTGTGAATAACTATCTATAAAATACTTTTCTGAAGGTGATAAAGTAATAGAATGGTTTCCTGTTTCAGGTGTAAGTAAGGTAAGATGTTTCCCGTCGAAACCGATCTTATAAAAATGAGTGAAATAAGGATTGCCCGGTTCTTTGCCGTCTGCAAGGAAATATAATTCACGGTTCTTTTCATCTACTTTGAGTAATTGGGTAACTACAAAATCACCTTTGGTAATCTGGTTCTTCAACTTGCCAGTAGTGGCATCATACAAGTATAATTGACCCCAGTTATCCCGTTCAGAATACCAAATGATCTCATTTGTTTTGGGTAAGTAACGCCAGTTAATGGCTCCCTGTCCTGATTCATATTGGGTAGGTACTATTTCTTCAAAAACTTCGCGAACAGCCCCGGTAACGGCGTCGGCTATACGAAATTTTTCCTGCTTATGATCGCGGGAGGTAGAAACAAATGCCAGTTGCGTGTCATTGGGATTCCAGTCCACATCATC
>DAHXOZ010000442.1 GCA_027364635.1 bacterium
CAGCGCAAAAAGATTCTTCCAACAAATTAGGAGGACTGTTTAAGAAAGCCACTTCACTCATCAGTAAATCAACTTCAAGCAGCGGCAATCTATCTACCGATGAAATAGTTTCGGGTTTAAAAGAAGCTCTTTCCCTGGGAGCTCAAAAAAGTACTGATAAACTTTCTGCTCCCGACGGTTTTTTTAAAGATGCTGCCGTTAAAATTTTATTACCCAAAGAGGTACAGGATGTAGAAAATAAAATGAGAATGCTGGGAATGGGGAAATTGGTTGATAATGCCGTATTAAGTATGAACCGTGCTGCTGAAGATGCATCCAAATCTGCTGCGCCTATCTTTCTTTCGGCAATAAAACATATGACCGTAACAGACGCTTTGAATATTTTACGCGGAACTGATACATCTGCCACAGCTTATTTAAGAAAAACCACCACTCCCGAACTTACTTCTTCCTTTAAACCCATAATTGAAGAATCGCTAAAAAAAGTAGATGCTACCAAATATTGGAAAGATGTATTTGCCACTTACAACCGCTTTTCATCAAAACCCGTAGATACTGATATCAACAGTTATGTAACCCAAAAAGCGCTGGATGGAATTTTTCATTATGTAGCGGCTGAAGAAATAAATATCAGGCAAAATCCGGCTGGAAGAGTTACCGATCTTTTGAAAAAAGTTTTTGCCAAATAGCCACCTTCATAAAACATAAATCTCAATTTTTTGTTGCTTTACTACTATTTTGAATACTACTTCAATTAAAATA
>DAHXOZ010000443.1 GCA_027364635.1 bacterium
CAGATAAGTTCTGAGAAACCGCGGTTTAAATTCTGTATTAATACCCAGCATATCATGCATTACCAGCACCTGGCCGTCACAGCCATTACCCGCACCGATGCCTATTGTTGGAATCAAAAGTTTTTCTGAAACTTCTTTTGCCAATGATGCAGGAATCTTTTCAAGAACAATTCCAAAACATCCCGCTTGCTGCAAAAGTTCTGCATCGCGTTTTAATTTTTCCGCTTCCTCTTCTTCCCTGGCTCTTACGGTATACGTCCCAAATTTGTAAATGGATTGAGGGGTCAAACCAAGATGACCCATCACCGGAATTCCTGCTCCGACAATTCTTTTTACTGATTCAATTATTTCTTCGCCACCCTCCAACTTTATGGCGTGAGCGCCAGTTTCTTTCATGATCCTGATGGTAGAATTCAACGCTTCTTTACTGTTTCCCTGGTAGCTGCCAAACGGCAGATCCACAATAATTAATGCCCTGTTACAGCCGCGAACAACGGAACTGGCATGATAGATCATCTGGTCGAGTGTAATAGGTAACGTGGTTTCATGCCCTGCCATTACGTTACTTGCACTATCGCCTACCAGGATTATATCAATGCCTGCGGCATCAAATATTTTTGCAAAGGAAAAATCATAAGCAGTGATCATCGCAATTTTTTCACCTGCTTCTTTCATTTTTTGCAGTGTGTTGGTAGTTATCCTTTTTACTTCTTTATTTACTGACATACATTATTTTTTTAAAGAAGCGACAGGCTGA
>DAHXOZ010000444.1 GCA_027364635.1 bacterium
AATTTGTTGCTTTGCTGTATTTTTAGGATGATTGTTGGACATTCCTGAACTGGAAGGCAACCATACAACACAATGCCAGGAACATTATCATTAAAACCATGAACGACTCTTTACTCTTAACAGAATTTAGACGCATAGTTGAATTCCCGGATAAAGATTTTTTGAAACTCATGCCCTTAATTGAAACAATTGATGTAAAGAAGAATGAACATCTATTTAAAGAAGGGGATATTTCCAGGAAAGTTTATTTCATTGAGAAAGGATGCCTGCGTCAATACCTTATTAATAGCAATGGAGAAGAAAGAAATATCTATTTTAAAGTTGAAAATGGTTGGTGCAGTGAGCTGGTAAGCTTTTTAAATAATACTCCAACAGAATTAAACCTGCAAGCTCTTGAAGACAGTAAGCTTTTGGCAATAAATCAAAAGAACTGGATATATGCTGTTACAAATATTGCGCCCTTTACCATGTATTTTATCAAGGCACAGCAGGAAACAAATTACATCTTAAAAAAACGATTAGGAGAAGCCACCATTGAAACTCCGGAAGAAAAATATATCAGGTTTCTCAACGAGGAACCCCAACTCCTTCTGCGTTTACCGTTGTTCCAGATTGCAGCTTACTTAGGAATGACACCCGAAACACTAAGCCGGGTTCGAAAAAAAATAGTCGCTAAATAATTTCTTGCTTTGCTGTATTTTTAGGATGATTGTTGGACATTCCTGAACTGGAAGGCAACCATACAACACAATGCC
>DAHXOZ010000445.1 GCA_027364635.1 bacterium
AACAAAAATACTTCGGCCTGTTGCTAAAAGCATTATGTACGGAGAACCTTGCAGCACGGTTCCTATCTATAAAAAGAAATAACCAGCCTTCTTTCCTTCAGCAAAATAGAAATACGCATAATTAATTTGTTTACTGGTAGGAGTGCAAATAATTTTATTTTTGAATCCAAACAGAAACAGAACCACCCTGGCAGAAAAATTTACCCAAGCCATCTTTATTGATTTTTACTTCTTCTTTTCTTTTTTGCAACAAATCAACAAAGGTTTTATCGGCGTACCTATTTCCTATTTCCATATTTTTATAACCATTATCGCCGTTTGATAATAACACCGCGCATCCTGTGTGATTTTCGTCGCCTTCTCTTGTCCAGCCAATACAGTTTTTGTGATTAAAATAATCGCGTGTAGTTCCATACGAATGGTTTTGGCGCGCATAAATCAACATTTCCAATTCTTCCACTTTTTCGAGCCATATTTCATATTCGTTTCCATCTTCGCCCTTATCTCTATAATGTGCGCCATAAATATCAGCGTAGAAAATGCAAGGATATCCTTCAAAACGAAGAAGAATCAGGGAATAAGCAATTGCTTTAAACCAGGCTTCTACAGAGGCTTCCAGCGCTTGCAAGGGTTGTGTATCATGATTATCAACAATTGTTACGGCTCTTTCAGGGTATACATTTAATAAGGTATTGTCAAAAATTTTTTGCATGTCATA
>DAHXOZ010000446.1 GCA_027364635.1 bacterium
CAGCGCCGTTTACAATGAGGTATTGCAGTTTTTCCTGATCGTTTTGGGAATTGCGCCTTTGGTTTTTATAGGCGTGCAACAGGCCGGCGGACTTCATGGAATTATAGCCAATGTTGAAAATGCAAAATTGCATTTGTGGAAAGGAATGAGCAGTCCGGCAACCAACCCGATGGGAACCGATGCGTTCAGTATGATATTCGGTTTGGGTTTTGTGTTGGCTTTTGGATATTGGTGTACCGATTTCCTTGTGGTACAAAGAGCGATGATTTCTCACAACCTGAACGATGCAAGGCGTACACCCATCATTGCTGCTTTGCCTAAAATATTTATGCCATTGATAGTTATAGTTCCCGGTATTATTTTGCTGGCATTACAACACCAGTTTACCGGGTTTGATCTTCCTAAAAATATTAACGGACAAACGGATTATAACATGACGTTGCCTTTGTTGTTGTCTAAATTATATCCGAGCGGCATATTGGGTGTCGGCATCACGGCATTGATCGCGTCTTTCATGTCTGGCATGGCAGGTAATGTTACCGCTTTCAATACAGTATTTACTTATGATCTTTATCAAAGCCATATCAAGCCCAACGCCAGTGAGAAACATTACCTGAATGTAGGAAGGGCAACTACCGTTGTGGGTATTTTGTTATCAATCATTACAGCTTACGTAGCGCGCGGATTCAACAGTATTATGGATTTACTGCAGTTGGT
>DAHXOZ010000447.1 GCA_027364635.1 bacterium
ATAAAAGTAAATAAAAAAGCAATTCCTTTTCCTTACCGGATTCATGATACACCTGATGAAGAAAAGTTAAAACCTTTTGTAGCTTTTGCACGCAAATTCGGGTATAAATTCGACATGAACAATGAAGAAGAAACCGCAAAATCTTTTAACCAGTTAATGATTGATGTTCATGGAAAGCCTGAACAGCATGTATTGGAGCAGTTGGGTATCCGTACCATGTCCAAGGCAATTTACACTACAGAAAATATAGGTCACTATGGATTAGGGTTTAATGATTATTGTCATTTCACCTCGCCCATCAGGCGTTATCCCGATATAATGGTTCATCGTGTGCTTAATGAAATTTTAGAAAATAATATTCATCCGGATAGCAAAATAGAACAGAAGTGTATTCATTGCAGCCAGAAGGAAAGATCTGCAATGGAAGCTGAACGTGCGGGCAACAAATACAAACAGGTAGAGTTTATGATGGATAAACTGGGAGAAGATATGGAAGGAGTGATCAGTGGAGTTTCTTCGTTTGGATTTTGGGTTGAAACGGTAAATGAAAAATGCGAAGGGCTTGTTTCAATAAAAGACCTTTATGATTATGATGATTTTCGTCATGATGATACAGAATATGCACTGATAGGTATGCGAACCGGAAAAAAATTCAGGATGGGGGATAAGATTCAAATAAAATTGGTAGCGGCCAATCTTGAAAAACGGCAGCTTGA
>DAHXOZ010000448.1 GCA_027364635.1 bacterium
TCGAAGCCCGCATTGTGCAGGCGAAGCGGATATAAAACGAAATACCACAATATTAGAACAAATGAGCCGACGAGTATTATAATGCTGAAAGGAACCGGTAGTCCGATATCAACTGAATTTCTTTCGAAAGTATTGCTCATTAAATGGGTGACATAGCTTTCAAAAAATGCTGCAATAATAAAGAACGGAATCAGGCTGATACATATCTTGACTGCGTCCTTTGCTCCGCGCAAAAATGATTGTTTGCGTGTATACGTTCCCGGAAAAAGCCAGCCTGTTCCTAATATAATGCCTGCACAACTGGCGATTACAATAGAAGAAATCTCGATCGTTCCATGTATCCAGATTACGAGTACCGATTGCCAACCCAGGCCTTGTGAAAAAAATATATATTGAAAACATCCCAGCATAAGGCCGTTGCTCCACATAAATAAAATGGTTCCCAGGCCAAACAAAACTCCAAAGATCACTGTTTTAAAAGCTACGCTGATATTGTTATAAGCGATGGTTACAAACATCGAAAAAGGGTTGTCGTCCTTATAAACACCAAAAGGGTCGCCTTTTTGAATTGACGCAATGGTTTGATCGTAATAACCCGGTTGTACATGATGGTTAAAATACTGACGGGCAAAATCCGGATCAGTGGTTGAGGAAACCACACCGATGAAAACAAACGAAACAAAAAGAAGAAAGGTGAAAAGAAAAACCTTATG
>DAHXOZ010000449.1 GCA_027364635.1 bacterium
TGCAAATCCGCTTTGAGAGAAAAATATTTTTAAAGGGATGATGGAATAGCCTTTCTCTTTTATTTTATTTTCCAGCTTGCGTAATTCTTTTTTGTTCAACAATAATTTACGCTCCTGCATCGGCTCATGATTGTAATGAGTTCCAAAATTATATTCGGAAATATGAAGGCTCTTTACAAATAATTCTCCCTTGTGAAAAAAACAATAGCTGTCGTTGAAACTCGCTTTTCCCGCGCGCAATGATTTTATTTCGGTGCCGGATAATACCAATCCCGCAATATATTTTGCTTCAATATTGTATTCGTAATATGCTTTTCTGTTGCTTAAATCCATAATAAAAAAACAGCAGGAATTTTTAGGGTTCCTGCTGCAAAGTTTCGTTTTTTAAAATTAATGACTAAATAAAATCAATAATTGTTTCAGCTTTTCCTTTAGGTCTTTTCGTGACACGATAAAATCAAGAAAACCGTGTTCCAATAAAAACTCACTTCTTTGAAAACCCGGAGGTAAATCTTTTTTGATTGTTTCCTTAATGACACGCGGACCGGCAAAACCAATGAGCGCGCCAGGTTCAGCCATTATTACATCACCAAGCATGGCGAAAGATGCCGTCGTCCCGCCAAAAGTCGGATCAGTGCACAAAGAAAAGTAAGGAATTTTCGCATCGGTTAATAGAGACAATCTGCCTGAAGTTTTTGCCAGTTGCATTAATG
>DAHXOZ010000044.1:0-10638 GCA_027364635.1 bacterium
GAGGGAGTTGCAGAAAGAACTGAAAAAATTAAATGAAACAAAGACTGGTTAGTAATCATAAATAAACAATGATAGTATGACAGCATTTTTATCATATATAAAAAGAAAATCCTTAAAAATTTTCTTCACTTATTCAGCAATGTTTTTGATAATAATTTCAAGAGCGCAACAAAAAACATTGTTTTATGATATTGTGAAGAATGATGAAGTAATCGGCCATCTTGTTCTTTACAAAACAATAGACGGAAATAAAACTTTATACCAATTAAAATCAAGTGTAAATACAAAATTTGTTTTCTCCTATTCAAGTGATATAACCGAAACAGTTGTTTTTGAAAATGGTTTAATGATCTATTCATTTTTCCATGAAATGGAAAATGGAAAAGAAACTTTTATTGAGACCAAACTATTGGGAAATAATTTTCTATTCATCAAAAACGGCAGGGTCTATTCACAGCATAACACTCCGGTCTTCAGCAATATTTTACAACTATATACAGATGCTCCATCATCAGGAACGAAAACTTTTTCGAACCACTTTCAGCAACTGGTTAATGTAAAAAAAATTTCTGAAAACCGCTATGGGCTTTCACTTCCCGGAGGTCATTACAATTATTACCATTATAAAAAAGGAGTATGTACGCAAATAGATGTAGTGCGCACTTTGTTTACCATTCATATTGTTTTGAAAAATCAGATATCATCTTAAAAGTAATAAAGTCATGAAATGCTTCCTCCGAATCCATATTTTTTGAATCTTTTAAATTAAAAAATTATGAAACGTAAACTTTTGGTAATAGCTTTTCTAATTATGGGGTCTTGCCTGGCAAAAGCTCAAACTCCATCATCGAACCTGGTAATTGCAAAACCTAAAACATTTGTCTTAACACTACATGCCGCAAAAAAAAGCGCTTATGGTTTCCTGGCCGGCATGAACGATACAGTGATAAAATTTTCTTCTAAACGCACCGCTTTTTCTGATTCTGCGATCGGAAATGTGTCTTATAAATTTTATCACTATTCTGAAATAAAAAATGTGAGAATTAGAAAGTATGGAAGTATTACAAGAGGTATATGGATTGGTGGACTGGTTGGTGCAGCTTTTGGTAGCCTGATGGTAACTGTAGTTTCCAATGAACTAACATTTGGTGGCGCAGCTTCGACATCTGGTGGATCCGGGAACATAGTGGCTGGCTTGATTAGTGGATTGATAACAGGAGCGATAATTGGAGGAATCGCCGGCTCAGGAACAAGGAAATTTAAAACCCACCCGGATAAAGAAAAATTCAGGGATATGAAATCGGATATCCTTCAAGCGTATTTCAGGCCTTCGCGAAAAGACTCATCTCTTAATAACTAAAATATTATTACCATGAAAAAAATTACAATAGCCATTTTAATTTTGGTATCAACAGGATGCACTCATTATTACTACGCTCCCAACGCCGCCAATATACCGGCTTTTAAAGAAGAAAATACATTTAAACTAAATGCCGGCTACGCATCAGGAGAAACGGTTGAAGGCGCAGATATTCAACTTGCTTACTCTGTTTCTCCAAAGGTTGCTATAATGGTAAATTCTTTTTTTGCCGGTCATTCAGACGACGTGACAGATGTTTATGGAGGTAGTACGGGAACTCAATCAGGTTCGGGAAGCTATATGGAAGGCGCATTAGGTTATTATAAACCAACAGGAATAAAAAAAATCTGGGTTTTTGAAACCTATGCAGGTGCCGGAGTTGGAGGTGAAAAGCATGTATATTCAAATTCACAAACGGCTAAACTAAATTTGATCAAACTTTTTTTACAGCCCTCATTTAGCTATGCTTCAGCTAAAGGTACTTTTGAAATTGGTGTTTCATCAAAATTTAGTTACCTGAATTTGAACGTAAGTCAAAATAACCTGTCATCATATGATGGGAACAGGAAATATCTTGATGAGGTGATTGCTCATCCTTCTTCTATTTTATGGGAACCTGCTATAAAAATCAGTGCGGGAGCAAAAGTATTTAAAGCTTATATAGAAACGACCTTTTCCCAAAATCTTACCAATCAGTTTCTATTACAGGAACACGGTAATTTTGATTTGGGGATTCAGTTTACAATAGGAAAGGATAGAAAAAAAGAAAAGAACGAAGGCCAAAATTAAAATCATGTTTATTTATTGCTTTACTACCTGATAATTTGAAATAAATAACAGATGCTTTAACTTGCTTTATCAAAGAAAAAGGATTGAGGAGAAGGATCACCTTTAAACGTATTTATGAAGAATATCAAGCTGATTGAAGTGCCTAGCGAAATTGGCGCAGGTACACGTGGTGCAAGTCTGGGTGTTGAAGCAATAAAAATTGCTGCCCTTGATTTTATGAGCAATTTTTTTGTCCATTTCCCTTCCGAAAAAATTCAAACAGAGAACCAGTTACTTTTTGAACCGATACATTCTCCCTATGCCAAAAGAATCAATGGCGTTTTGACTGTAATTGACCGGGTGGCAAAAGCAGTAAAAGACACCATAAAGAATAATTTTTTTCCAGTCGTTATCAGTGGTGATCACAGCACTTCTGCCGGAACCATTGCCGGTATTAAACTGGCCAAACCTCAAAGCCGCCTTGGAATCATTTGGATTGATGCACACGCGGATCTTCATACTCCTTATACCACGCCCTCCGGAAATATGCACGGAATGCCCATTGCTGCATCAATTGGCGAAGACAATGAAGAAATGAAAATGCATGAGCCCGATGCAAAAACGATGAAAGAATGGGAGCAGTTTAAAAATTATGGAAAAATAAATCCAAAGGTTTTGGCTGAGGATATCGTTTTTATTTCGATAAGAGATTTTGAAAAAGAAGAAAAACATTTGATTGATAAATATGGAATGAAAGTAATTTCTACGAGTGAATTGAGGAGAAAAGGGCCGGAAAGTGTAGTGCGTTCAGCCCTTCGTTTTTTAAGCGATTGTACTGATATTTATGTAAGCTTCGACGTTGATTGTCTTGACTCATCCATTTCAAGAGGCACCGGAACGCCTGTTCACAATGGCTTACGTGAAAGAGAGGCAGAAGACCTGGTAAGTAAATTTATGCAGAACCATAAAATTTGTTGCTTTGAAATCACAGAAGTAAATCCAACGCTTGATAAAGAAAACCTGATGGCTGAAATAGCCTTTAATATTTTACAAAGAAGTGTGAATGTGTTGATGATGAACTAAGAACCAAAAACTGAGAATTATAACCCCTGCGGCGTTTCATTTTTTTGCCGGTATCTTGAAAGTGACGGATCCATTGCGATAGCGTGATCGCAAATCTTTTGTCCTTTTTCTTTTTGCCCTAATTTCTGAAAAGTCATACCGGCCATATACAATGTAGTAGCATCTTTCGGATTAAGGTTTAAGAGCTTTGTAAAGTAATCCAGCGCTTCATTGTATTTTTTGGTGTCATACATCGCATGTGCAATATTATTGAGTAGTTCCCTGTTGTTGGGTTTACGCTCCATCAAAATGTTTAATGTCTTAATCCCGTTTTCAGAATCGCCGGAATACAATTGTGCGAAACCATAATTTTCATAAAAATCATTGGTCTTGTTGTAACCATTCGTTGCTGCCAGGTCAAAATATTTTAAAGCGTTTTTAAAATCGTTTTGATTATAATAGATTAAGCCCAATTCGTATTGCCATTGACTACGGGTTGGTTCCAACTCAACTGCTTTTTGAAATTGAGGAATGGCACTTTTTTCATCTTCCAGCTCAAGGTAAGTTCGGCCAAGTGTATATGCGGCTTCTGCATCTTTATCATTTTTAACGATTGCTTCCTTTAAGTATTCCTCCGCTTTTCCATAGTCTTCAAGGTTGTAATAACTCATTCCAAGTACTCGGGACGCATTTTCACAATCACTGCATTTTTGGGCAAAATCGATAGCCTTCTGAAACTGGCGATTATTGAATGTTAAAGTAGTGAGTTGGCTGATCACTTCCTTGTTTTTTGGATCAAGTTCATAAGCCTTATTAAAATTTCCCTGGGCCTCGGTTATTTTTCGCATTGATAGATTGGCTTCTCCGTTTGCTATGTAAGCATCTATAAATTGAGGATCAAATCCAATCGCTTTATCAAAATCTTTGGCTGCAACTGCATATAACCTCGCTGTATTTTCCTGCACACCTTTATTAAAATAAAACCTAGCGCTGTCAGCATTTTGGGCAAATGTGGAATAATATAGTAAACAAACAAATAAGGAGAAAAATAATTTCTTCATAGCAATGGAATTACAAAAAAACGTACTATTGGAGCACTATTGCACTTAACGCCGGAAGGTTGAGATTTATTTCAGCTATATTATTTTTTTTATCCACAATATTGGTAATAATTTCCTGGTTAGAAAATTTTCCTGTTCCCCAGTATTTTTCGTCATCACTGCAAAAAATTTGTTTCCAGGAGGTTTTTTCATAAACAGTAATTTTCCAATCATATCTTTCTACTGGTGTCATATTGAAAATGATCAACACATCATCTTTTCTTTTTTTACCTTTTCTCATAAACGCCATTACGCATTCGTTCCTATGGTTGAGGTCAATCCATTCGAAACCTTTACTGTCAAACTGGAATTCATAAAAAGCCGGCTGTGAGGTGAATAAATTATTTAAATCCTTAAAAAAAGTTTTAAGTTTCGAATGGGGTTCGTAACGAAGCAGATTCCAGTCAAGTTCTGTCTTGTAATTCCATTCGCTTGTTTGCCCGAATTCATTTCCCATAAAAAGCAATTTTCCCCCGGGATGGGTATACATGTAAGAATACAAAACGCGGAGGTTGGCAAATTTTTGCCATTCATCCCCTGGCATTTTATAGATCATTGGTGATTTCCCGTGTACGGTTTCATCATGGCTTAAAGGAAGAACAAAATTGTCATTATAAAAATAAGCCATGCTAAAGGTGAATTGATTCTGATAATCTTTACGGTACAAAGGATCTATTTTAAAATAATCGAGCGTATCGTGCATCCAACCCATCATCCATTTCATACCAAAGCCCAACCCACCCGTTGTTGTAAGTCCTGTAACACTTGGCCAGTCGGTAGCCTCTTCCGCAATCATCTGTACATCCGGAAAATCGCGGTACACCATTTCGTTTAAATTTTTAATAAAAGCCATTGCTTCAATATTTCCGTTTCCGCCAAATTCATTCTCTTCCCATTCACCTTCTTCTCTTGAATAATCGAGTCGTAGCATGGAACTGACAGCATCAACGCGCATTGCGTCTATGTGATACATTTCAAACCAATATCGTGCATTGCTGATCAAAAAAGAGCGAACCTCTCCCCTTCTATAATTAAAAATGTAAGAATTCCAATCAGGATGAAAGCCTTTTCTCATATCGGCGTATTCATACGTATGCGTGCCATCAAACTTAAATAAACCGTGTGCGTCGTTCGGAAAATGGGAAGGTACCCAATCCAGAATGACCCCTATTTCTTCTTTGTGAAAAGCTTCCACCAATTGCATAAAATCTTCGGGTATGCCAAACCGTGATGTAGGAGCAAAATAACCACATCCCTGGTATCCCCAGCTTCCGTCAAAAGGAAACTCCATTACCGGCATCAGTTCTACGTGAGTAAAGCCCATTTCTTTTACATAAGGAACCAGTAATTTTGAAATTTGTTCGTAGGAATTAAATGAATCTTCATCATAAGGATTCGGTTTCATCCAACTGCCCAGATGCACTTCATAAATGCTCCACGGGGAATGAAGCGAATTATGTTTTTTTCGTTTGTCCATCCACGTTGCATCATTCCATTCGTATTGAATATTTTTTGTTTTTGATGACGTTGCCGGCCGCAATTCCCAATGCCTTGCAAAAGGATCTCCTTTATAAAGTTGGGCACCTTCAAATCCGACAATGTAATATTTGTAGTTTTCAAATTCACCTATACCAGGAATAAACCCTTCCCAAATGCCCGAATGATCAAGGCGCACAAACAAAGGATGAGCGCCTGTATCCCACTTATTAAAATCGCCAACAACACTTATATAAGTTGCGTTTGGCGCCCACACTGCAAAATAATATCCCTCCTGATCCAAAACTTTTTTCGGATGTGACCCAAAAAAATTATAAAGGTTATAATTAGTGCCGTTTTGAAAATTTCGTATCTCCTCTTCATCAAATAAAGAATAATTCCACACAGGTTTGGTGGAATCCACAAAATTTTCTTCTTCGTATGGGATATTTCTTATTGCCATAATGCAATTTACAATTTTATGTGTGCCTTTTACTTTATGGAATTTATTGTTTTCTGATTCTTATTAAAAAACACAGTTAACATAAATTTAAGATACAATAAAATTTTTACTCATGTTTTTTAAACAAATTTGACAATCATATAATAACCAAACTAATGCAAAAGATTATTTTTTTATTTCTTGCAGTCTGCTTATTTACTGAGTCATCGTTTTGCCAAAATGCAGAAATCAAAGGACAATTAACGGATTCTTCCACGAATTTACAACCTGTAAATGCGGTAATTGCAGTATTGCGCCAACAAGATTCTACCCTGGTAAAATTTTCAAGAAGTGATAAAAACGGAGCGTTTCATATTGATCACCTCGATTCGGGAAAATACATTGTATTGATCTCTTATCCGAAATATGGAGACTACGTTGATCAATTCAGACTACAACCGAAAGAATCATTTGATTTTAAAACTATTTATCTCACACAAAAAGCAAAACTCCTGGAAGCGATTATTATCCGGCAATCTGCTGTGAGAATTAAAGGCGATACGACGGAATTTACGGCAGATAGTTTTCATGTAAAACCAAATGCAACGGTTGAAGACCTGCTGAAAGAATTGCCCGGTGTTCAGGTGGATAAAGATGGAAAGATAACGGCGCAAGGACAACAAGTTCAAAAGATATTAGTGGACGGTGAAGAATTTTTTAGTGATGACCCCACAGTAGCTACAAGAAATTTAAGGGCAGACGCGGTGTCAAAAGTCCAGATGTTTGATAAAAAAAGTGACCAGGCGGAATTTACCGGAATAGATGATGGGCAAACAACCAAAACCATCAATTTAAAATTAAAAGATAACGCCAAGCACGGCTATTTTGGAAAACTTTCTGCCGGTGCACTAGATAAATATTATAATGGGTCGGCTCTCATAAATGCATTTAAGGGAAAACGACAATTGGCCGCATTTGCTATTGCCAGCAGCACCGATGCCACAGGACTGAATTGGCAAGACTCAAGAAATTATGGCTTCACCAATGATAATATCCAGGTAATGGATGGTGGCGGAATTATGATTACGAACAACAGTATTGACGATCTTGGTACGCAAAGTTATTATGGCCAGGGATTACCTGAAAGCATGAAAGCAGGAGTACATTTTTCGAATAAATGGAACGATGATAAATACAATGCCGGAGGAAATTACCTGTTTAACAAACTAAATGTGCACAGTGCCGGCAATACTTATACTCAAAATATTTTGCAGGATTCAGTGTATTACAATCGCGAAGCCGCTAATTCGTATTCAGATAAATTACGGCATTCTCTGTCAGGCATGTCTGAAATACAACTTGATTCTTCTTCCTCTATAAAGATAACGGCAAACGGATATACTGGTACCACTCAAATGAGCAACGATTATCAATCGAAGGCATTGGATGCAAATAATAAACCGATAAACAGCAGCATCAGATCTACTTCCAGTAAGGGCGATAATACAGGATTACGTGCGTCGGCTCTCTGGCGAAAAAAATTCAAAAAGAAAGGAAGAACCATTTCAGTAAATTTTGATGAAACTTATACAGAGGTAAATAGTAATGGCTTTCTCCATAACCGGTCAGATTTCTATGATGCAACCGGTTCTGTTTTCAGAACAGATTCAACAGATCAAAATAAAGTGAATGGGAATACTTCAAATGTTGCAGGCGTAAAGGCTACCTACACAGAACCGCTTTCAAAAAAATCTTATTTGGAAATCAATTATTCATTTTATAATAATAACAGTAGTCAGAAAATATTAAGTTATGATAAAGATATAAATGGTAAATATTCTTTGTTGGTAGACACCTTGAGCAATGAATTTAAATACATTTATAAAACAAACAGTGGCGGATTAAATTATCGCTTTAATGAAAAAAAATATAATTTTTCTATTGGTGGAAACATTGCCAACACAGCATTCCAACAAACTGACCAGGTAAAAGATACAACAAGGAAATATAATTATTACAACCTGTTTCCACGCGCCAATTTTTACTATAAATTCAATGCCTATAGCGGTTTCAGGTTTAATTATAATGGAAGTACCCAACAGCCATCTATTGATCAATTGCAACCTTTAAAAAATAATAATGACCCGTTGAATATCGTGATAGGAAATCCGAATTTAAGACAGTCATTCCAAAATTCTTTCAACCTTAACTTTAATAACTACAAAGTTTTCTCAGAAAGATCAATTTACATTGGAACTTATTTCAATTTCACCAATAACGCCATTAGTAGCAGCTATAGCATTGATGCTTTAGGAAAACGAACCACCCAATACCTGAATGTAAATGGAAATTATTCGATAAATTTTTACGGAGGATATTATATCAAAATCCCGAAAACAAAGATCAATGTAGGATTGAGTCCTAACGGTGCTTTAACCCGCAACACCAATTTCGTGAACGGGCAAAAAAATATCACTCTTGGCAACACAATTTCAATGAGCCTCAATTTAAGAACTTATGTAAAAGATAAATATCAATTCAATATTTCAGCACGTCCTTCTTATAACCAATCTAAATCGAGCATCAGTTCTGTGGCGAGTAAAAATTACTGGACTTACAATTATTCAGCCGATGGAAATTACACCTTACCCGGCAAGTTAGAGATAGGATCGGACATTGATTTTAATTTAAGACAAAAATTAAATTCCTTTGATGTAAACAATAATGTAATTGTTTGGAACGCCTATCTTGAAAAGAAATTTTTTAAAAACGAGGCGCTAACACTGCGTTTCAGCGTCAATGATATTTTGAATCAGAATAAAGGCTACAGCCGGAACATACAACCCTTCGCAATTGTAGAACAACATTACCTCACTTATCAGCGCTATGGGTTAATTACTTTAACATGGAACTTTAAAAACAAAGGCGGCGCCGGTGCACCTAAATCATTTTTCTAAAATTTTAAAAAATGAAAAGGATCATTTTTATTATAATTTCTTTCGTCAGTATTCAATCATTATTTGCCCAAACCGTTTTTCTTTCAAAAGGAAAAATTGAATTTGAAAAACGCACTAATGTTTGGATCGATTTAAAAGGCAGCTTCGCTGATGATTTAAAACAATCGATCCCTGAATACCAGACCAGTTATTTTGATTACACATTTGACAGCGACAAAGCCATCTATAAACCAGGCCGGCAGGTTAACAACAAAGCCAATTCTTTTTTTAATACAATTGCCAATGACAATGTAGTGTACAGCGATTTCGCCCATGATAAATACATTGCCGAAAAACATGTGTTCGAAAAAACTTTTTTGATTGAAGATAGTTTGAGGAATGCGAAGTGGAAGATCAAAAATGATTTTAGGGAAATCGCAGGATTCAATTGCAGAAGAGCCACCACAATCATTATGGATTCTGTTTTTGTTGTCGCTTTTTATACTGACGAGATTACTGTACCCGGTGGCCCCGAAAGTTTTAATGGCTTGCCCGGCATGATCCTGGGGCTGGTAATTAACCGGGTTCACACCACCTGGTATGCTACAAAAGTTGAAACAAATGTGGTAGATGAAAAAGAAATTACACCTCCTTCTAAAGGCAATAAAATCAGTGAACTAAAATTAAAAGATGAATTGAAAAAATTGATGGCGGATTGGGGAAAATATGGTCAAAGAAATATGTGGCACATTATGATATAACAAGAATTGCCTTACAGTAAAACAACAAAAAAAGAAGATTTTTAATTTTAATATCCATTTCTCCCCGCTCCATTTCAGGCATGTATCTTGTAGCCTACTTGCAAAAAAGAAATAATGGATATACAACAAATTGTTTTGGCAAGCAGGCCAAAAGGGATGCCCACAAAAGATCAATTCAGAACTGAAACCGTTACTCTTCCGGGTTTAAAGGAGGGTGAGGTTTTGGTGAAAGCTTTATATTTTTCAGTAGATCCATATATGCGTGGCAGAATGAATGATGCAAAATCGTACGCACCTCCTTATAAAATTGATGAACCTATAATGGGTGGAGCTATTGGTGAAATTGAGGAAACGAAATCCGATAATTTTCAAAAAGGAGATGTGGTGCAGGGATTTTTACCCTGGTCAACTGAAACCGTTCAAAAAGCAGACTCACTACAAAAAATTGATGCCAACCTGGCACCGGCTTCTTATTACCTTGGCATTTTAGGAATGCCGGGACTGACAGCTTATTTCGGATTAATTCACATTGGAAAACCCAAGGAAGGTGAAACCGTTGTGGTATCTGGCGCAGCAGGCGCAGTGGGTATTGTGGTTGGACAAATTGCCAAGATAAAAGGTTGCCGCGTAGTAGGAATTGCCGGAAGTGATGAAAAAATAAAAATGCTGAAAGATGAATTTGATTTTGATGAAGTAATCAATTATAAAACGACTTCCGATATGAAGAAGGCAA
>DAHXOZ010000044.1:10736-19953 GCA_027364635.1 bacterium
TTGTTTTATGTGGTCAAATATCTTTATACAACGCTGCTGAAGTGCCCATGGGGCCTCGATTGCAACCAATGTTATTAACAAGAAGCGTGCTCATGCAGGGATTTATTGTAGGAAATTTTAAAGATCATTTCAGGGAAGGAATAGAACAATTATCGCAGTGGGTAAAAGAAGGAAAATTAAAATATAAAGAAACCATCATTGAAGGGTTCGACCAATTACCAGAAGCATTTTTAGGCCTTTTCTCCGGAAAGAATATAGGAAAAATGGTGGTAAAAGTGTAATAGTAAACCAACAAATATTGAAGATTTTTATTTCACCAATTCCCAAACGCCGCTCTGTATTGGCATTAGTGTGAAATCTGATAGCGTCGAAACTTCACCGGTTTCTATATTTTTCATTTTTGAAAAGCCGGATGTTCTTTCAGAATAATAGTTGATGTGTACTTCTGATTCCTTCTTTGAAGTATTTAAAATCGTCATAATTGTTTGTTTACTGTTGTATCTGAAAAATACATATAATCCATCTTCTTTTGGTTCAAACTGCATCATTTTTCCTGTTGTAATGGCAGAAGAATTTTTTCTAAAGTTGGCCAATTTTGCAATGTAATTCCAGATGGAATCTTCCCTCGGCGTACGTCCGGCAGCAGTAAATTTATTTACAGGATCACTTGCCCAGCCACCAGGAAAATCAAGTCGCACGTGGCCATCGTTGGGAGAGGTAAAACCTTGCATTCCTATCTCATCACCATAGTACAATTCAGGAACGCCTCTGCAGGTTAAAAGCCACGCCAGGGCTGCTTTATATTTCAACATGCTTGTGTCAACAACCGAATAAAATCTTGATAGATCATGGTTGTCTAAAAAGATCACATTGCGCATGGGATCTTTATAAACAAAATCCTGTGCAAGCGTAGTGTACAATTCATTCACTCCATCGGTCCAGCCAAAATCTTTGGTCATGGCATCTGTAATGGCCCAAAGTGTTTGGAAATCTGCAGGTGCCTGCAAATTGCTTTTGAAAGGAATATTAAAATTGTTTTGTACAAAATAACTTTGGTTCAAAACGCCATGAACCCATGTTTCTCCAAACATCGTGATCTTCGGATATTCATCCATTAAAGCTTTATTACAGCGGTTCATGAAATCAAGATTGTTATAAATATAAGTATCAATCCTCCATCCGTCAATACCAAATTCCTCAACCGTCCACAAAGCATGTTGAATTAAAAAATTAGCGACATAAGGATTTTCCTGGTTCAGGTCAGGCATTTGCCGTGTAAACCAACCGTCACTCATTATCTTTTTTTCTTTTTTGCTTGCGTACGGATCAAACAAAACCTGGTCTTTATAATTCGTATTGGTGTAGGTCGGCCATTGATGTAGCCAATCTTTCATCGGTGGATCCAGCACCGTAAAATGATAACTTCCTACATGATTATAAACCGCATCCTGGATAATTTTCATATTTTTCGAATGAGCCATATCAATCAATTCATGATACGCTTTTTCTCCGCCAATACGCGGGTCAATTTTATAATGATCGGTAAATGCATAACCATGTTCCGTACGGTTGGGCATGTCATTTTCAATTACAGGATTTAGCCACAGCGTAGTAACGCCAAGTGATTTCAGGTAATCCAAATGATTTTCTATTCCTTTTAAATCGCCACCGTGGCGGGCATAAACCGTATCACGGTCAAGACTTTGGTCTCTCATTCCCGGCACGCGATCGTTTGTTGTATCACCGTTACTAAACCTGTCGGGCATAATAAGATAAATAAGATCTTTTGAGGTGACTCCTTGTGCGAAATCAGTTCCGTTGCCGGTACGGCGTTTATTGATCGGGAAATTAATGTTGAAGGAAGTTCCTTTTTTCTTTACATTAATTTTTAAAATACCTGGTTTTGCGGAAGAAGAAATATCAATATTTATAAACACATAATTTTTATTTTCTACTTTTTCCGCTTTCTCCAATTTTACGCCCGGATAATTTATCGTGTAGGCATTAGCGTTACCAATGTCATTTCCATGTATCATTATTTGCACATGATGCCATTTCATACCGACCCACCAATTAGTTGGATAACAATTGTAAGAATCGGTTTGTGCAAAAACATTTACAAAAAAGTAAAAGGTAAAAAGTAGAAAGAGCCCCGTTTTTTTCATGGATAAATTATTATTCAGGTATGAGTTTCATTTCAATAACATCAGGAATTTTTTCATCTTTATCTACCACTATAAAATTAAAAATGCCTCCGATTACCATTGAAATTCCCCCTATTACCAAAGCGTAAATTGCCTGTTCGTGAAAAACATCCTTGATAACAAATCCCATCACGAACGACGCAACCAACTGAGGTATCACAATAAAAAAATTAAAAACGCCCATATAAAATCCCATTTTTGCGCGTGGTAAAGCGCCGGCAAGAATTGAATAAGGCATTGTTAAAGTAGATGCCCAACCGAGTCCTACTGCAATCATGGGTACCAAAAGCATCATAGGAGATTTGATAAAGATGATCGATATCAATCCAATACCTCCAATGATCAGGCATATCATATGGGTATATTTTCTTCCGATTCTGTTGGCAAGCATGGGTAATAAAAAAGCGGTAATGACAGATACGGCGCTATAAACCATAAACATCACTCCTACCCAATCGCCTGCATCCTGAAAAGCTTTTGACGTTGTATCTATTGTTCCATAAGCATTCTGGGCTACGGAGGCAGTTGTATAAAGCCACATGCAATAAAAACCTACCCAGGTAAAAAATTGTACAACTGCTAATTGCGCCATTGTTTTAGGCATGGAAAAAATACCTTTCGTAATTTCGGAAATAGCATTTCCAATTCCTTTTGATTCCATTTTTTCTTTTTTCCATTCGTCCATGTTTTCAGGTGGCGCTTCATCAGAAGTAATAACTGTCCACAGTACAGAAAAGAAGAAGACAACTGCACCAATATAAAATGAATACTTTACGGAATCTCCTATCTGCCCGACAGGAGCTGTATTGCTTATATGAAAAACATTAGTAAAAATATATGGAAGCAAAGAAGCGATAACAGCACCAAGGCCAATAAAAAAAGTTTGTGTGGCAAAACCGGTCGTTCTTTGAGCAGACGTAAGTTTGTCGCCCACAAAAGCCCTGAAAGGTTCCATTGAGATATTGATAGATGCATCCAAAATCCACAACAATACCGCCGCCATCCAAAGCATGGTCGATTGAGGCATTAAAAAAAGCGCAATAGAGGCAAGCACAGCCCCTATAAAAAAGAAAGGCCTTCTCCTGCCCCATCTTTTGTGCCAGGTTCTGTCACTTAAATAGCCAATGATCGGCTGAACCAGCAAACCCGTGAGAGGTGCAGCCACCCAAAGAAATCCTATTTTATCAATATCAGCACCAAGGGTTTGAAAAATGCGTGAAACGTTAGCATTTTGTAAGGCAAAGCCAAACTGAATTCCAAAAAATCCAAAACTCATATTTAATATCTGGCGAAAGGTCAGATGATGCTTTGGAACCGGTTGTGATGACATAGCAATACGTTTCGTGAAATTAAATGTGTAGAAATTACACTTTCATAAAAATACAATTAATTATGACTTAGAATGATTTTATGAAGAAAAATTATTCAATTACAAAACCGTCAGGAACTATTGTATCTTTTTTGATGACCACAATACCGTCTTTCACTGTATATAATTCGTGGTCTGTATTTTTGAGATGCTCACCGCCATTGATTCTTACATTATTTCCGATGCGTGCGTTTTTATCAATGATCGCATTATTGATATAACAATTGTCACCAACACCAAGTTTAGGTACCCCTTTATCTTCATCGTAGCCCATATCTTCGATGGTTTCATAATAATCACTTCCCATCAAATAAGTCCGGTAAATTTTGGTTCCGTGTCCTATTCTTGTTCGGATTCCTACTACACATTGTTCCAGTCGCTCAGCATGAATAATACATCCATCAGCAGCAATAGTATTTAGCAATGTTGTGCCGCTGAATTTTGCAGGTGGTAACATTCTCGGACGTGTATATACTTTTTGATCATTGTGAAAAAGATTGAAAGGAGGAAGTTCGTCAGTAAGCGCGAGATTCGCTTCGAAAAACGAACCGATGTTCCCGATATCTGTCCAGTAGCCGCTATATTGGTAACTACAAACAATGTGATCTTTTATGGCAAAAGGAATAATTTCTTTTCCGAAATCAGTGGCATCTTTTTTCTTGTTTTCCAAAAGGTCGATCAACACTTCTTTTTTGAAAAGATAAATACCCATTGAAGCCAGATAATTCTTTCCTTCTTTTTGCATCTCTTCGCTTGTTTCGCTAATCCAGTCAGGTAAAAGATCTAACGCGGGTTTTTCAATAAAGGAAGTGATCTTATTCTCTTCATTCGACTTTAAGATACCAAATTCGGTGGCTTCTTTTTGAGTAACCGGAATAGTAGCAATAGTGATATCAGCACCTTCTTTTACATGGGTTCGGAACATGTTCCCGAAATCCATCTGGTAAAGCTGGTCACCCGATAATATCAAAACATGATCACATTCCTTGATCATCAGATACTTTAAGCATTGACGCACTGCATCTGCAGTTCCCTGGAACCATTCAGAATTTTCAGGCGTTTGCTCTGCCGCCAAAATATCAACAAAGCCACTACTGAAATTACTGAACTGGTAAGTGTTTTTTATATGCTTATTTAATGAGGCCGAATTGTATTGTGTAAGCACAAATATTCTATTGATGCTGGAATTAATGCAGTTGGAAATCGGTATATCTACTAAACGGTATTTACCTGCAATTGGGACTGCCGGTTTGCTTCTGCTGCGGGTTAAAGGGTATAAACGTGTTCCTGCTCCTCCGCCAAGAATCACTGCGATTACTGATTTACTGATCCACATGTTTGATTGCATAATTTATTTTTTAGCATTTAAAAATTGTTACCATTTATCAGAAAAATATTTCAGCATTAAACTTAAAATATTTTTATGAATTATAGAGATTAATATAAATTTCAGCGCTCTTTTCCCAACTGTGATCTATCTGCATAATATGCTTTATGATTTGATGCATCTTTTTTGGGTCAGCATATAGTTCAAGTGACCGATGAATGGCATTACAAATATCTCCAACAGAATCTACATCGAAGCAAATACCAAAACCACCTTCTTCCCCAAAATCTTTTACGGTGTCTTGCAAACCGCCGGTTCTCCTTACAATCGGAATGGTTCCATAACGTAAAGCATACATCTGATTAAGCCCACAGGGTTCTACCCTGCTCGGCATTAGTAAAAAATCAGCACCGGCATACATGCGGTGACTTAGTTGTTCATTATAACCTATTTGAGGATTATAATAACCAAAAAGATGATTATGCAAGTGACTTAGCTGATCTTCTATGTATTTTTCGCCACTTCCCAACACCAAAAAATTCATTTTACCTTCCATATAAAAAATGGAATCACTGATTACCTGTGGCAAAAGATCCGCTGCTTTTTCTCCTACAAGTCTTCCGATAAAAATGATTAAAGGTTTCGTTTCATCCAGGTTGAATCGAACACACAGCTCTTTTTTATTGGCTTGTTTTTGTTCTTTAAAATTGTCCAAACCATATTTCTCTTCCAAATAATGATCCGTTTCCGGGTTCCATACATCAGCATCAATTCCATTTAGTATTCCAAAGCATTTTCCTCTTTCATATTCAAATAAACTTTCAAGACCATTGGCATTGTAGCGCAATTCTTCAAGGTATCCATGACTTACCGTATTCACTTTCGCCGCGCATTTAATGCCACAGGCGAGCGCATTTAAAGTATTGTTCCATTCCAGTAATCCCCACCTGTATTTATCCCAGTCTGGAATATACCTCGATTTACTCCAATCCATCCAACCCTGGTATTGGGCATTGTGAATGGTAAGAATAGTTTTTATCGAAGAAAGATGCCTGTAAGCAAAACAATTTTGCATCATAAAAGGAACCAGTGCTGCCTGGTGATCGTGAACGTGAACGATATCCGGGTGATGATGCCACTTGCTAATCCAGTCTACCACCGCAATCTGGAAAGCAACAAATCTTTCAACATCATCATCGTAACCATACACTTTTTCACGATCCAATAAATTATTGATATCAACCAAATACAAATCAAAGCCAAGAATATTATTCGCTTCTTTGATAACAGTATATTCAAACCAATAGTTTGCCATTCCAAAAGCACCTTTATGAACCACATCAAAAGAATGTGCATACAAAAATTTGGTACGATACATCGGCATTACCACTTTAGCAATGTGGCCTAGTTTGTTTTGGTATTTTGGCAATGCACCTACTACATCTCCCAAGCCACCTGCTTTTGCAACCGGATAACATTCAGCGCTTACATGAATAATTTCCATAAAATATAATTAGCGGTTCAAATTAAGCATGATTTTTCTTATTAAAAAATTATAATAAAAACCTTTACTTTGGAAAAATTATATATTTTCATCCTTAATTTACATTCAAAACTACATTCTCAATGGCCACTCCTTCAATGAATTTATCAAAGCCTGTAAAAGCCACAACAGGAAAATTGCAACCCACAAATTATGGTGCCTTAAGCACACTCGTTGTTGTATTTTTCTTCTGGGGTTTTATTGCGGCAGGTAATAGTGTATTTATTCCATTCTGTAAACATTACTTTAATCTTGATCAGTTTCAAAGCCAGTTAATTGATTTCGCTTTTTATCTCGCTTACTATATAGGAGCACTTGCGCTTTTTGCTTATGGATCGTTTGGGGGGAAAGATCTTGTTGCCAAATGGGGTTATAAAAAAAGTATTGTGTATGGATTATTGTTTTCAGCGATAGGCGCCGTGGCTATGATCATCGCTGTAAATGCAAATGCTTTTGTAGGAATGCTGGCAGGCTTATTTATTGTAGCACTTGGGTTTTCATTGCAACAAACGGCTGCACAACCGTTCGCCATTGTTCTTGGCGATCCTTCTACCGGCAACAGCCGTGTAAATCTTGGAGGCGGTGTCAATTCTTTTGGAACGATGATCGGCCCGCTGGTCGTTGCCTTTGCTTTGTTTGGCACCACAGCCGCGATCACGGATAAACAAATAGCAGGATTAAGCCTGAGTAAAGTAATTATATTATATAGTTGTGTAGGCGCACTTTTTATTGCGGCCGCTGCCTTGTTTCAATTTTCTAAAAAAGTACCTCATGGAATTTCAACAGAAAAAACAGAAAAAGCCAATAAGGCTTTGTACACCTTGTTGATCATGACCGGGCTTTTGATCGTGATGTTTGCACCGGTTTTCAGCAGTTATAAAGTTGATCTTACCAATGCATCAGATGCTGATAGAATAGCGATGGAAACGTATCGTGTAAAATGGTTGTTCGGGGCTTTGGCAGTGGTAATTCTGAGTTTATTAATTTCTTATATAAGCGCCCAAAGAAGACCGGAAGGCTGGGGCGCCATGAAATATCCTCAATTGATTTTGGGAATGCTCGCGCTTTTTTTATATGTTGGTACAGAAGTTACCATTGTAAGTAATATTAGTGATTTGTTGAGCAAGCCTGAATTTGGAAGCATCCCTTCTTCACAGGCGGCACTTTATATTTCAATGTATTGGGGAAGTTTGATGATTGGCCGTTGGGTGGCTTCTATTTCGGCATTTGATTTTAAACCTTCTACCAAACAACAGCTAACTTTCATTGTTCCGTTGGTTGCCTTTGCCATTGTTTTATTGGTTAATGCAGCTTCCGGTTATGCGGTGCATATTTTATACTACTATATCATTTGTGTGTTGATACAGATAGGCGCTTTCTATGTGAGTAAAGATAAACCTGCACGCATGCTTTTGATCTTCGGATTATTGGGAGTAACTGCAATGGCTATCGGCCTGGCAACCACAGGTAAGGTGGCTATTTACGCATTTATCAGCGGCGGCTTATTTTGTTCAATTATGTGGCCTGCCATTTTTACTTTATCTGTTGCAGGGCTTGGAAAATACACCACACAGGGTTCTGCATTTTTAATTATGATGATCCTGGGCGGTGGCATTATTCCTCCAATCCAGGGAAAACTGGCAGATTTTCTTGAGTCAAGAAGTAACGTTGTTGGCGCAGGAATTCATGAGTCTTACTGGATTCCTCTTCTCTGCTACGCGTATATTACCTTCTTCGCCTTTTTTGTAAAAGGAGTTTTAAAACGCCAGGGAATTGATTACGAAAATCCAATTGATGAAGAAATAGAATCAACTTCTCCTGAAGGAGCTCATGAACTGAAGGCTTCGTAAAAAAGAAAAACAGAAATCCTTGTTATTTGTAGGTTTACTGTTTTTATAAAAATTAAAGTGATTTTTTTACTAATTGTGTTTTGTAAAATCAATATTTAAATAGCAACAATGAATAATAATTCTATGCAGATGAATAGAATAATAAAATTTTTTTCCCTTATCCAGGTTGCTTTATTCTTGGTTCCTGTTTATTCAAAAGCCCAATCCCAAACTAATATTTTGCCCGGTTGGGCTTTTGGCGGTTTTGTAAGGCCAGGAAATATTAATCCAATTATATCTCCTGATAGTACCGTTTTTTTTAATGATCCGATGAGCGGAAAACCCAATGCATGGGAATCTGATAATACTTTTAATCCTGCAGCAACGATTAAAGATGGAAAAGTCGTGGTGCTATACAGATCCGAAGATCATTCAGGCGAAGGTATTGGGTTTCATACATCCAGGATAGGTTATGCAGAAAGTAGTGACGGTTTGCATTTCAAAAGAAAAAAAGTACCGGTATTGTTTCCGGCCAAAGATGCGCAAAAAGAATTTGAATGGCCGGGAGGTTGCGAAGATCCACGTGTGGCAATGACGGAAAGCGGAATGTATGTAATGTTTTATACTCAATGGAATCGCAAATTGCCACGTCTTGGAGTAGCTACTTCAAAAGATCTTATTACCTGGCAAAAACACGGGCCCATTTTTAGGAAAGCTTATAACGGGCGTTTTTTTAATATGGCAACCAAATCGGCTTCTATCCTTACAAAAATGTCAGGTGATAAACAGGTTATTGTAAAAATCAATGGAAAATACTGGATGTATTGGGGCGAGCATCATGTGTACGCTGCTACCTCAACCAATTTAATTGATTGGCAACCTGGATAAGGGAAAAAAATTTTATTATTCTATTCATCTGCATAGAATTATTATTCATTGTTGCTA
>DAHXOZ010000450.1 GCA_027364635.1 bacterium
GATTTCAAATGATAACCTGCAAAAACTGAATCAAGGTAAAGTGGCGCAATGATGGCAACCCGGTACGTTTTATAAACCGGTGTATACTTAGTTTGAGCGAATGAGTTTTTGACATTTACAAATACAAGAAAGGCAATAAAAGATAAAATGTATTTCCTCATAAATTAATTTTCAATTTTCGGTGCCTTATTCCCATTCAATGGTTGCCGGGGGTTTGCTGCTGATATCATATACTACGCGGTTGATCCCTTTTATGTTATTGATAATTTCATTGGAAACGTAGGCAAGGAAATCGTAGGGGAGATGTGCCCAATCAGCTGTCATGCCATCTACTGAAGTTACGGCGCGCAGCGCTACTGTAAATTCATACGTTCTTTCATCACCCATTACGCCTACGCTTTTAACCGGCAATAAGATAGCGCCTGCCTGCCAAACAGTTGCATAAAGATCAAATTTTTTCAAAGCATTAATAAAAACCGCATCTGCTTTTTGCAGTAATTGAACTCTTTCTTCAGTCACTTCACCCAGAATTCTTATCGCCAAGCCTGGTCCCGGAAATGGATGCCGCTGAAGCAATGAAGAAGGTATTCCCAATTCAGCGCCGACTTTTCTCACTTCGTCTTTAAAGAGTGACCGAAGTGGTTCTATCAATTTTAATTTCATCCGCTCCGGAAGGCCGCCAACATTGTGGTGCGACTTGATGGTTACCGAA
>DAHXOZ010000451.1 GCA_027364635.1 bacterium
ATGAAGACAAAATACAGATGCTTTATAAAGTAGACGGGCTTTTTGGCCTCGTGAAAAAACATTTTCCTGCCGCCAATAATAAAGAAAATGCGTTGCTGATGGAATTTGTATTGCACGGGTTGTCCGCATTTTCTTTGATCAGCAAAAAGGTGGTTGAAGGTAAAATCGAATTTAAAGATCTTATGGGAAGCATGATCAATTTGAGTTCCCAATCTTTTAGTGATGAAGAATTGGAATAGGAATTAAAACAGAAATCTTCCTTTTTTGTTGGTTTACTGTAAGCAATGCAAGGTGATAAAACTGCGCAACCATTAGTCTTTTACGATCACTTTGTTCAACTTGTCAATTTCCAATTGCTGAATGAGTTTATCCATGTTGGTTGAATTTCCCATTAAATGTATTGCAATTGTCTGCACTTTATCGCTCTTAATTTTTTTAGGGGTGTGTTCATCCGCCTGCCCGTTTTTACTGAAAGCAGCCTCATAATTTTGATCAACCGGCTTTAAAACCCAATTACCCAGCAGTAATACTTTCATATTATACCCGCGGTTAAAATGCCAAAGCAATGTGTTTAAATCAGGATGCGCAATATGAATACTCTTTGCGATTACAGCTCCTGGAACTGTTATATTCTTGTTTTGATCACCGGCAGCTAATCCTACAGTTTGATTAAACTCAAAAAAAATCTGCAATAGGGTTTTGTTGCGGAATT
>DAHXOZ010000452.1 GCA_027364635.1 bacterium
ATAAAGTAGCAGCCGTAATAATCACAATCAAAGTTTGCCACTGATAATGCATGCTGCCAAATGAGGTTGAAAAGAGCCTGAAAAAAGCTACAAACGCGGCAACCTTTGCAATCGTCATCATAAAAGAAGTAACCACAGCAGGAGCACCATCATACACATCAGGCGCCCAGAAATGGAAAGGCACTGCTGATACTTTGAATGCCATTGCTACCAGGATCAATACCAATCCCACACCTATCAAAACAGAGAGATGGCCAGATCCTAAATTAATAGCATCAATATAAAATGAACCGAGGCTGTTACCGCCATAGATCAATGCAATTCCCATCAGCATAAGGCCGGTAGAAAATGCACCCATCAAAAAGTATTTTAAAGACGCTTCATTTCCTTTTAAATTGCGTTTCTCGCTACCCGTTAGTATATATAAAGGAATAGACAAAATCTCAATCCCCAGAAACAGCATCAGAAGTGTATTGAAGGAAGACAGAATAGATACGCCACACAACACAAAAAATATCAAACTGAAATATTCGGAAACATGTATTCCTATTTTTTCAAAATCTCTTCCATTCAGCAAAAAGAATAGTAAGGTGGAAATGAAAGCAATAGAATTAAAAATCAAGCCGAATGCATCGAAACGCAACATTCCTTTTGTATCAACATTAAAAAAAGGATGCTCGAAAAATTCAAGGAGATTGCCGGCAAGTA
>DAHXOZ010000453.1 GCA_027364635.1 bacterium
GCTGGTACTCGGAAGGCCTACAAAAGCGATGCTGCCATGCCTTTTGGAAACCATCAGCCAGTTGCCGAATCCGTTTGGAATAGTGACGATAGATGATAGTACGGAAGAATTTGAGATGAGTGATTATCCTGGTTTACCTAATCACATCGCTGATGTAAAAGGCGTACCCAATCCATCACAGATTTTAGGATTGCTGCTTGATTTATCAAAAACTAAAAGAAAGAAACCATGATGATATTCTTTTGGCTGTCGCTGGTATTATATTCATTGGGAGCAGTGAACGCTTCCCGAATTAAAATGAGCTATGGGTTCACCTTTGCAGGGTCAATTGCATCTTTTATTACCGGGTGTTACGCATTAACCAAGCCTGTCACTTTATTTCAATTTCAGTTGATACATAATATTACGTTGTCTTTAGGCATTGATCATTTAACAGGGTTATTTATGATTATTGCCTCTGTTTCCTGGATAATGCTGGCACTCTATTCTATTGACTATTCTAAATTATATCCTCAAAAAAGTATTACGGTTGGCTTCAACGTTTGTCTTATCGGCATGATGTTTATTTTAACTGCACGTGACGGACTTTCCTTGTTGATTGGTTGGGAGATAATGACCATTTTTGCTTTTATAATGAAGGCTCGGATCGGTGATACCATCCGCAATGGCATAAAACCCGATAGCTGTCAATATCATCCCGTTATTTT
>DAHXOZ010000454.1 GCA_027364635.1 bacterium
TGAACAATGTTTTTTCCGCATTAAATTGTTTTAAAGTATTAATGGCGACCGTTGGAACAAATGACAAACTAAGAGGCCTATTCTTCTTTTACTCTTTTGGTAAAGGATTACGGAATCAGGATTCCCACAATTGTCTCCAATAAAATTGCAGAGCAGGTTCAAATTAAGATCAACTGCACGTATCAAAAAAAATAAATTCTCCATTTATAAAACGCTTCACTTATGCGATTACCACATTTATTGACAGCCATCGTCTTGTCAGCTTTGTCTTCCGCAGCTTTTGCCCAGGATTCTACGGAACTGCTCGGCGAACTGATTCATGAATCGGAAATAAACAAAACGAATTATACAGAAAATACTTTTAAATACACCCGCGTGGTTGATGGTCATTCAATTATAAATCTGCCGGCACACGTACTGGATGTAAGAATTTCACACCGGTTCGACCCGATCAACAGCGGACTTTATAATTTTTTCGGCCTGGATGCGGCAGTAATGAGATTAGGTTTTGATTATGGTATTACCAACAACATTATGATTGGTGCGGGCCATTCTGTTTATCAAAAAACGTATGATGCTTTTTTTAAAATCAGGCTGTTAAAACAATCGAAAGGAGAAATAAATATGCCTCTTAGTTTGTCATTTGTTCCAACGGTCGCCATTAATACTTTAAAACAATTTAATGCGGAAAAAACATTGTTCA
>DAHXOZ010000455.1 GCA_027364635.1 bacterium
GAGTAACGCCTCGTGTAGCAGGAAAATTTTCTGCGTACAACTTTTATCAAGCAAACATTTTTTCTGTGGTATGGATATAACACTATTGTAAAAGGAAGTATAATATTCGGGAAATACAGCAATCTGCTTAATATGTTGGATCTTAACTTTTACATTTTCTTTTGCGGGGACGTAATTAACGTAAGAGTGATTTTCCCTGGCATAGTTTTGCTTACATTCATGAGAATCAAACTCTGACACTGAAGCCAGATAGCAAAAGGCTGAAAACAGCAGCAATATTTTATATGAAAAAAATTTCACTTATGCAAACATAGAAAATTAATGGGCAGCTAATCAGCCATCATTTCTAAAATTTGCAAATTTGCAAAATATTATGATTATAGAGAAAATTTGCGTGCATTTCAGATTGTCGCGATACACTTTGAAATTCTATTGAAAAATATGGCAGGGAAATTCAGGATAATTTTATCCATTTCAATCTTAAACTATTACTTACCATACTTGCAGGTTTTTTACTGGACCCGATGATTGCCGGGGCTGCAATGATAATCGGTAAAACATTTTTTTTTAACTAATTGATTTCACTACGTTGGAAAATTATAAAACCTGATATACCTGAAGTAAAAAGCACAAAAACGCTATTAATAAACTGAAGGAAAGGTTGAATATAAGTTGGGATTTCTGGAATCGAA
>DAHXOZ010000456.1 GCA_027364635.1 bacterium
AAGCCAGTCCTGCACTGTTGATCAGCACATCAATCGTTTGCCATCTTTCCGGAAACACGCTGATGTTTTCAAAAACTTCTTCTTTATTTCTTACATCAAAAGGCGCACAGAAAATTTCGGTTTCATATTTTTCTTCCAGTTCTTTTTTCAGGTCATTTAATCTTTCTTTTCTTCTTCCGTTAATGATAAGATCGTAGCCGTTGGCGGCAAATTTTTCAGCACATGCTTTTCCAATTCCTGAAGTGGCGCCGGTAATAAAAACAATTCGTTTCATTTGTTGCAATTTTATGAAAGATTAAGATAAATTAATTTTGTGATTATTTTTCGTTTGTTCGTTACTGTTATGGAAAAATCAAAACAGAACTTATAAATGAAAGTCGTTTTACTGCACTTGATCCATAGAACCCTCCTTTGGAGGGCAGGGAGGCTATTTTCCATCGGCAAGCAGGAAGGCTTCCAAATCACCGGGTAAAGAAATAACCTCCAGGTATTGATGAATATCTGAATACAAAAATCCATCCTCTTCTGCTTTGTTTAAAAAATTGACCAGGTGATCATAAAAACCGGAGCTGTTGAGCACAAAAATCTTTTTATTGTGAATATTCAACTGGTTCCAGGTAAGCATTTCAAAAAACTCGTCCATGGTTCCAAAACCTCCGGGCAACACCAAAGCTGCGTCGCACTTTTCAT
>DAHXOZ010000457.1 GCA_027364635.1 bacterium
ACGCTTATTACAAAAAACGCTACAGAATATTTACTGATCATTCCTAAGCCAATGCTCAAGCCTAAAATATATAACCAACGATTTTTTTCAGTCTGGATAAATTGAAAAACACTAAAAGCGATTAATGTCCAGAAAAACACTTCCAGAAAGTTAGGCTGGAATAAAAAATGCATCCGCAAATAAATACCCAAAATCTTGCTTCTACTGGCAGTCATAAAATTTATTCTTCCTTTCATTTTGCAAAGCCCGGTTTATGAGCCTCACCGGGACGAATTTCTGTATTTGGCAGAAGCGCATCACATGGCGTGGGGGTATATGGAAATACCGCCATTGCTCTCGGTTTTTGCATGGATATCTAATTTATTTGGACATGGAATTTTCTGGATAAAATTCTGGCCTTCGCTGTTCGGCGCACTCACTTATATTATTGTGGGCAAAATTATTCTGTCATTAGGAGGAAGATCGTTTGCTTTATTCCTTGGATTTCTACCTTTTGTTTTAGGTATTTATTTGCGAATGCACTTTTTATTTCAACCCAATTTCCTGGAAGTATTTTTCTGGACGATGATCGCTTACAGTATTTTTCGTTATATCCAGAGTGAAAAAAATTACTGGTTATATATTTTAGGATTGAGCATTGGTTTAGGATTGATCAGTAAATATTCTGTAGCGTTTTTTGTAATAAGCGC
>DAHXOZ010000458.1 GCA_027364635.1 bacterium
TTAAATTTTAGCAACTAAAAAGTTTTACTTTTTCTTATTGGCTTTATAGCGCATATCAGGAGTATTTTATCTGAAAAATATGGTAATGAAGTAGCTCAAAGCATTTCAATTTTATATGGCGGAAGCGTTAAAGGGGGGAATGCAAAAGAAATTTTCAGCAAACCTGATGTTGACGGTGGACTGGTAGGAGGTGCTTCTCTTAATGCTTCAGAATTTGCTCAAATAATCCAAAGTTTAAAGAGTTGATTGAAAAAAGAGCTTGCAAGAAAAGAGCATCATAGAATTGTAAAATTGTCTCATATTAATATGATTTAACAAAACCATATGTAGAGAGAAGCATTAAATTTATGTTTCAAATTTTAAATCAAAAACAATGAAAAAAATTCTAATCGCCATCCTTTTGTTTGCCGGTTCTTTTGGATATGCAAACGCACAAACCGTCCATAAAACCACTAAGAAAAAGGCTACTTCTTCCGCTATGGTTACTAAACCTGCAAAAACGAAATGGGTTAAAAAAAGTACTTCTGCAAAGCACATGAAAGCAGATGGCACCGCTGATAAAAGGTACAAGGAAAATAAGACCACGGCAAAGGCTGCCGGTCCGATGAAGAAAGATGGAACTCCTGATATGCGCTATAAAGCCAATAAGAAAAAGTAAAACTTTTTAGTTGCTAAAATTTAG
>DAHXOZ010000459.1 GCA_027364635.1 bacterium
GGCTTTATGCGCGCTCGTTTAAGCGATGGTTCTTTTATGAAAAATTTTGATCCGCTAAGCACATCCGGGCAGGGTTTACATATTGAACTAAATTTTCTGTTTTTTGAGATTGAGCAGATGCTGTCAAAAAAGCGATCAGAGCAATTAAAATGCCTTTACGCGGGAAGGATAAAATCATAAAGTATAAAATAGTTACCAGTAAAAATAGCAACAAGTTTCTGAAATGAAATTACCCTTACCATAAAACAGGAAATTATTACTAAAATGATCAAAAATTAAAATAGGAAACTTGCGAATTTGTTGCTTTACTGCCTTCGAAAAACAAAAGTTAAAAATATAACGTATATAATTACACGAAGAAGTTCAGAGAAATTTTTCTTCAATTTCTTTCCAGTTGCTTACCCGTTCATAATTCTCTTCAAGAACATTATGATGTTGAGTATATAAAATTTTTCTGCCTTGAAAATGACTGAAATTCCTGGTTCTGTCATCAATCATAATGTCTGTTTGAACAATGCTTTTATTTCCGCAAAGACAAATTTGACGCCAGTTGATAAAAGGAAGATTTTGCGAGATCCAGTCATATTTATCTTTTAATGAATTTGGAAATTCCAGCGCTGCAGAAACAATGTAGAGATCATATTTTGCATTTAGTTTTTCCAACACTTCCCTTGCATA
>DAHXOZ010000045.1:0-16353 GCA_027364635.1 bacterium
GTCTGCATCAAACATAAGTGCGCCCCAACTCCAATCGCTTGCCTGATATATTTTTTACTTCAAACCAGGGGCCCAATAAATTGTACCTGAACAAGGGGAATATGAAATTTGAAGACATCTCTGCAAAAGCAGGTTTTGGCAATAAAAAACAATGGAGTACCGGGGTTGTTTTGGTGGATATAAATGGAGATGGCTGGCTGGATATTTATGTTTGCAATGCCGGCAATATGTTTGATTCTTCACTCAGGAAAAACCAATTGTTTATCAATAACCATAACCTCACCTTTACTGAATGTGCGGCCAAATATGGATTAGACAACGATGGTTATACCACCCAGGCTTCTTTTTTTGATTATGATGGAGATGGCGATCTTGACTGCTTTATGGTAAATAACAGTCCCATACCTGTAAATACATTGAACTATGCCAACATGCGCGATTTGCCATTGTCGCAAACAAATGTTGCTGATTTCCTTAAGGGTGGTGGAGATCATTTGTACAGGAATGACAATGGACATTTTACAGAAGTGACAAAACAAGCTGGTATTCATGGAGGCCTTACCAGCCTGGGCCTTGGTGTAACTGTTGGAGATGTAAATAATGATGGTTATCCTGACATATATGTTTCCAATGATTTTTTTGAAAGAGATTATTTGTACATCAACCAAAAAAACGGAACGTTTAAAGATGAACTGGAAGATCGTATGGGCCATATAAGCCTTGCTTCAATGGGTGCGGATATGCAGGATATCAACAATGATGGATCTCCTGATATATTTACCACTGATATGCTTCCGGATGATGATTACCGTTTAAAAACAAATACGTCATTTGATAATTATGATGTTTTTAATCTGAAGAAACAACGGGGATTTTATAACCAATATACCCAGAATGCTTTACAGGTAAACAATGGTGATGGGAAATTTTTTGAAACTGCTTACTATAGTGGTGTTGCGGCAAGCGATTGGAGTTGGGGCGCACTTATGTTTGATGCAGACAATGATGGCAAAACTGATTTGTATGTTTGTAATGGTATCTACCATGATGTGACGGACCAGGATTTTATTAATTTTTTTGGTAATGACGTGATTCAGAAAATGGTTATTTCCGGTAAAAAGGAAGAGGTAAGTAGCATTATTGATAAAATCCCTTCTCATCCCCTGGTAAATAAAGCATTCAGAAATATGGGAAATCTGCGTTTTAAAGATATGGGCACTCAATGGGGCTTTACTACTCCTTCTTTTTCCAACGGGGCTGCTTATGGTGATCTGGATAATGACGGAGATGTAGATTTAGTCGTAAATAATGTTAATGGGCCTGCAATGATCTACCGTAATAACAGCAGGGAATATAATAAGAATAATTTTGTAGCAGTAACTTTAAAATATAAATCGCCTAATACATTTGCAATCGGAAGTACAATAAAAGTTTACCAGGGAAAGCAAATACAATCCAGGGAGATCATGCCCAGCCGCGGCTTTCAATCTTCTGTAGATTACAGGCAAACAATAGGATTGGGAAAGTCAGGCATAGATTCCATGACAATTACATGGCCGGATCGAACGATTACGACCTTTATAAAACCTGCAATTAACCAGTTGCATACAATCAATTATTCTGAGGTGATTAAAAAACAGCAAAAGATTGCACCACCAGAAAAAACCATTTTTGAAAAATTATCAAACAACTTTGATAAACATAAAGAGGATGATTATGTAGATTTCTATTTTGAAAAAAACATTCCATTCATGCTGTCAAGGTTGGGGCCTAAAGCTGCCGCAGGCGATGTGAACGGCGATGGCTTAACCGATATATATATTGGGGGAGCTAAAGACCAGCCGGGACAATTATATTTGCAAACGCCTAACGGGTTCGTCAAAAAAGACATTCCGGATTTTAAAAAGTACGCATTTGATGATGTTACGGTTGCTTTCTTTTTTGATTGTGATGGAGATGGTGATCTTGATTTGTTTACCGGTGGCGGCGGTAATTTTGCTTCAGCAACTTCCGGAAGTTTCCAAAACCAACTTTTTATCAATGACGGCAAGGGGAACTTTACTTTAAAAAGAGGAGCGCTGCCAATAATTAATGATAATTGCGGGGCTGCTGTCGCAATGGATTATGATGGAGATGGGCATCCTGATCTGTTTATAGGAAACAGAAGCGTTCCTCAAAACTATGGTGTAACCCCGCCAAGTTATATTTTACATAATGACGGAAAAGGAAATTTCACCAATGTAACGGCTTCAGTTGCTCCGGAATTATCAAACCTTGGCATGGTAACTTCGGCCGCCTACGCAGATGTGAATGGCGATGGTAAAAAAGATTTAATTGTAACGGGTGATTGGATGTACCCTCGTGTTTTTTCTTTTAATGGTAAAAAATTTGTGGAATTAAAAACCGGCCTCGAAAATTTATCCGGTTGGTGGCAATCAATGGAAGTAGCCGATGTAGACAAGGATGGAGATATGGATTTAATTTTAGGAAACCTTGGAGAAAACTTTTACCTGCAGCCTGATTCATCACATCCTGTTAAACTATGGATTAAGGACTTTGATAACAATGGTACTATTGATAAAATACTGAGCCGCACAGTGGGAGGAAAAGATGTTCCGGTATTCATGAAGAATGACCTGATCGACCAGATTCCAACATTGAAAAGATTAAACCTTACAAACCAGGATTATGCAACAAAAACGATACAGCAGCTTTTTGGTAAAGAACTGGAAGATGCGCAGGTAAAGAAGGTTACTTATGCAGCTTCCTGCATTGCCTATAATGATGGGAAAGGACATTTTACGATAAAAAAACTTCCGGTCTATATGCAGCTTTCTTCTGTGAATGCAATTACTTTGAAAGATGTTAATAATGACGGGTATCCAGATATGATTGCCGGAGGTAATTTCTTTGACTTATTGCCGCAGTTCGGAAGGTTGGATGCCAGTGCCGGAAATTTGTTGATCAATGATAAAAAAGGGAATTTTAATATGGTTCCCTCCATGCGCACAGGGCTAAATGTTCCCGGCGAAACAAGGGATATTATTACATTTAAATACAAAAAACAAGACTGCGTACTTTTCTTGGAAAATAATGATTACCCGGTGATGTATAAATTAAAATAATGGAAAAAATGTCTAGCAAAGCTAACTACTTTCATATCAGTGCCGGCATTAAGACCAAAAAATACGGGTTAATAAATTGCCTGTTGTTTCTTGCGTTTTCAATCGTTTTATTTTCTTGTTCTGAAAAGAAAAAACTTAAAAATCCTTTGTTTACTACCATTGATTCGTCCAAAAGTGGAATCAATTTCATCAATAAGCTTACACCTACGCCGGCATTCAATTTGTTTTCTTACATGTACTTCTACAATGGTGCGGGGGTGGGCGCTGCAGATTTTAATAATGATGGAAAAATAGATCTTTTCTTTGCGTCCAATGAGGGCGACAATAAATTATACCTTAATAAAGGAGGATTAAAATTTGAAGATGTAACTGCAAATGCCGGAATTCCACAAGATGGCGGATGGAGCACTGGTGTTTCGGTGGTAGATATAAACAATGACGGCTTAAAAGATATTTACATCTGCAAGGTTGGCCATTATAAATCATTGCACAGCCATAACCAGTTGCTGATTTGCCAGGGAATTGATAAAAACGGAATACCACATTACAAAGATGAAGCTAAAGAATACGGACTTGATTTTTCCGGGTTTAGTACGCAGGCTGTTTTCTTTGATTATGACGGAGACGGAGACCTCGATATGTTTTTATTGAATCACTCGGTAAATCATGATGGAAACTATGCCCCACGAAAATATTTTTTGAATACTTATGATTCACTGGCTGGCCAGAAATTATTCAGAAACGATTCTTACACGGATGCTAATGGAAAAACACACATTCATTTTACAGATGTAACTAAACAATCCGGAATCAATGGAAGTAAAATTGGGTATGGTTTAGGAGTAACCGTTGCAGACATCAACTTAGATGGATGGCCTGATATTTATGTGGGTAATGACTTTCATGAAGATGATTATCTCTATATCAACCAGCACAATGGAACCTTTAAAGATGAAAGCACTAAGCGGCTGATGCATACCAGTGAATTTAGCATGGGTGTAGATGTAGCCGATGTAAACAATGATGCTTATCCAGAAATTATATCAATGGATATGCTTCCTTACGATCCTTACATTTTGCGCCGCTCTTTGGCAGAAGATGATTATGATATATTTACACAGAAAATTGCCTATGGATATTCCTATCAATACTCACGAAATAATTTGCAGTTAAACCGTCGAAATGGATTGTTTACTGAAATAGGCCAGTATGCCGGTATTTATGCAACAGACTGGAGTTGGTCCGCTCTTTGGATGGATTTTAATAATGACGGATTGAAAGATCTTTTTATTTCAAACGGCGTTCCTAAAAGGATGAATGATATCGACTATATCAATTTTGTTTCAAGCGATGTTATACAGCAAAAGCTGATCGATAACAAGATGAACGAACAGGATATGGCTTTGATCAATAAATTTCCAGAGATCAAAATTCCCAATAAATTCTATACAAATACAGGCAACCTGATCTTTAAAGATGTAACGGACAGCATACAGAATAACACGCCTTCGTTTTCTAATGGTGCAGTTTATGCCGACCTGGATAATGACGGTGACCTGGATATTGTGACCAACAATACTAACCAACCTGCTTTGTTATATGAAAACACCGCCAACGACAAGAAACAACGTCCTTTTGTGAGGATAGAATTAAAAGGCTCTCAAAAAAATATTGATGCCATCGGTGCAAAAATTATTTTATTTGCCAATGGAGGGATCAGAACTTATGAAAATAATGCAGTTCATGGTTTTCAATCCAGCATGCTGGAACCTATTGAGATTGGATTGTACCACACAAAAATTGATTCTGCATTTTTAATATGGCCGGATAATACTTTTGAACCTATTCAGATAAAAGAAAATCAAAAGATGTCCTTTTCTTACAAGCCAAATCTTCCACGGTTTAATTATTCAGAGTTAACTTCTTATTTTAAAAACCCTACACGGAAGATCAAAGATATTACTTCATCCACCGGCATTAAGTACGACCATGTTGAAAATCCTTTCAATGAATTTTACCGTGAACCTCTTCTTCCGCATATGGTATCAACGGAAGGGCCGGCTCTTGCGGTGGCTGATATCAATCATGACGGGCTCGATGATATTTTCGTGGGGGCTTCAAAGACTTACCAGAACGCTGTTTTTCTTCAAACAAAAGATGGGAAATTTGTAAGAAAAGAAGAGCCTGATATGGAGAAAGATAGCATGTGGGAAAATGTTGATGCAAAATGGGTAGATGTAAACAATGACGGAAATTTAGACCTCGTAATTGCCAGTGGGGGGAATGAATATTATGGAAAAGACCAGCATTTACTTCCTTTACTTTATTTGAATGATGGTAAAGGAAACCTGAAAAAGAAAAGTGATGCATTTTCTGATATTTATGTAACTCAAAGTGTTGTGGTTCCCTGTGATTTTAATGGTGATGGTTTTGTTGATCTTTTTATCGGTGGCAGAGCTGAACCCTGGCAATATGGAACTATTCCTCGTTCTTACCTGTTGCAAAATGATGGGACAGGAAAATTTACAGACGTTACGGAAAAATATTGCAAAGACCTTATGAACCCGGGGATGGTTACCGATGCTAAATGGGTGGATATTGATAAAGACGGAGATAAAGATCTCCTGCTTTGCTACGAGTGGGGAGGCATTGATGTATTTATAAATAATAAAAACAGTTTTACAAGAAAACAAATTACCGATAAAAAAGGGTGGTGGAATTTTATCCTTCCTGTTGATATTAATCATGATGGTAACATCGATCTGATTGCCGGAAATCTTGGGTTAAATACCAAACTCAAAGCCTCAGACAAACAGCCTGTATCGATGTATTACGATGATTTTGATGAAAATGGGAAAAAAGAGCAGGTTCTTACTTATTATGTTGGGGGACAGGAAATACCATTCGCTACCAAACAGGAACTGGAAAAACAGATGCCTTATTTGCGCAAGAAATTTTTGTATGCAGCAGATTTTGCCAAAGCTTCGCTGACCGATCTTTTTGGGGAAGATAAAATGAAAGAAGCTTACAAGTTTACTGCAAATTATTTTGCCAATAGCGTGTTGATCAACAAGGGAAATTTAAAATTTGAATTAAAACCTCTTCCACGGCTTATGCAAATGAGCGAGTATAGAGATGCAGTGGTGGTGAATGCCAATAATGACAGTTTGCCTGATATCCTCATGATGGGTAATTATTATGATAACAATGTTGAACTGGGAAGATTAGATGGCGATTTCGGATCAATTCTCGTCAATAAAGGAGGAGGTAATTTTTCATATGAACCTTTTAATGGATTGGCCGTAAAAGGACAGGTAAGGCACATCAGACCGATTGAAATAAATGGACGAAAAGCTTTTGTATTGGCTCGAAACAATGACAGCCTTATGATCGTTCAATTTCAAGACTCGCTCACTAATAAAAAATAGGGTAGTAAAGGCGGGTTACCCATTTTGAAGAATCTGGTTCTGATATCCTGTCAGTAACCAAAGATTGAAATGGTATTGCCGGGGATATTTTTTGGTAATCATCCACATAATTGGCCAGTTCCTTTTCTGCTTGCTTAACCCTTTGAACTCCGCCGGTAACTTCGGCTTTGAGAATATTTCCTAAAACCATTTTTTTGATTTCGAATTTTCCTTCGGGTGACACATCTTTCTTGGTCGGCACTGCCACCATCGTCTCATATCTTGCCGCGCCTTCCTTATGCACATTAAGCATGGGATAATCGCTTTGATTACCATTTTTGTCTTTTATATAATTTTGAACAGATCGTATCATACTATAGATCTCTTCTATTGAAGGATAATGGTCAAAAGTTTGTTTAGTCGCAATCATCGTTGAGTCTTTTACTTTCTCCTCTGTTATTTTCATTCCATACACATTCTTCGGGATACTGAAATATTTTTGCATGTCGTTGACCAGGCTAATCACATTATTATTGATTGTTTTTACTTCTTTATATTGTCCCAATCTTTTTAATGGATTTTTTGAAAAAGTAAAAACCGATGTCCATTTCAATTGGGTAGAATCGGTGCCAAAATAAATAAACTGCAAAAGTCCGTTCAAAGAATCCTTATCATTATAAACAACCGTTTTAAATCCATTAAGTAAAATCTCACCAATTTTATAATTGCAATTTTGGAAAGAGAAGTTGTTCTCACCATTTTTTTTGCCGGGCCACCACTGCTGCCATCTGTCTTTATTAATAATGTGCCTTGCAACTGCCCCTGGTGAACAATCCACTGTTATTTCATAGGTTTCTGTTTTGGTAGCCGGAATTAAAAAATACAAAGAGATCAGGCAAGCAACAATAAATACAATAATCAGGGTTAGCCATTTTTTCATTTTTCAAAAACTTTTTTAATCGCTGCAAAGTACTTAATCGAAGAGTAAAATGAACAGTATAAAAAATAACAATTTGTGAATTAATTTATAAGTAAAATAAATTCCTTTTCAAACAAAGCAAATACCTTTAATTTACATCCTTTTTATTATGAATTTAAATTGCCTGGTATGAAAAAATTATTTTCTGTATTTGTAGTTACTTTTTCTTTTTTCTTTTCTTTTTCCCAAACAATTGATCCCTGGAAAATTGTTGCCAACAAAATTGATCCTTCCAATTACTACGGCGAAACAGTGGCCAACGGCATGATCGGTATTGTTTCTTCTGCTGATCCTTTGAAATGTAAAACGGTTGTTTTAAATGGCGCGTATGATCAATACGGAAGGGGAATGGTCAGTAACTTTTTGGAAAGTTTCAACCTGGTAGACATGTACCTGGATATTGACGGGCATCGCATTGGAGCCGGAGATGCAAAAAATATGCGCCAGGTATTGGATATGAAACACGCCAATTTAAATACCACTTTTGATTACCTGGATAAAGCGACTATTTCATACACTTATTATGCACTTAGAAATTTGCCTTATAATGTTTTAGTAGATGTGAACATCACTGCAAAAAAAGATATTGAAATTACGCCTGCAAGTGTAATGCAGGCGCCGGATGAACTGCGCGATGTACAGAATTATTACAACCAGGTTGACAAGCCGGGTGAACTCATCAGTTTACTTACATCAGTTGCCAAAAGCCCGACAGGAAAATTAACCATCGCATCTTCTACCACTTTTCTTTTTGACGAACCACAGGAATCTCAGCCGGAACTGATCCATGAAATGTGGGACAACAATATGCACCTGCTAAAGTTCAAGAAAAAGCTGAAAGCAGGCACCACTTATCACTTCGCTATTGCCGGCGCCTCCATAAGCACTGCGCAGCATGAAGATCCTTTTAATGAAGTGCAACGGTATGTGATATACGCAAAATTACAAGGCGTAAAAAAACTGATTCAATTCCATGATGCCGCCTGGGATGATCTGTGGAAAAGTGATATAGAAATCCAGGGCGATGAAGCAAGCCAGCGTGATATTCATTCTGCCATGTATCATTTGTATTCTTTTGTAAGAGGCGGTACAGATTACAGTCCTTCGCCGATGGGCTTGAGTGGCCTGGGATATAACGGTCATGTTTTTTGGGATGCTGAACTATGGATGTTTCCGGGACTGCTTGTGCTTCACCCGGAAATGGCAAAGAGTATGCTCGAGTACCGCTTTAAGAGGTTAAAAGAAGCTGAAAACAACGCATTTGCGCATGGATACAAAGGAGCGATGTATCCATGGGAAAGTGCAGCAAGCGGGAATGAAGAAACGCCTGTGTGGGCTTTGAGCGGGCCTTTTGAACATCATATAACTGCTGATGTTGCGATTGCTGCATGGAATTATTTTGCAGTAACTCATGATACCACCTGGCTTCGCGAAAAAGGTTTCCCGATGATAAAAGAATGTGCTGATTTCTGGACAAGCCGGGTAGAGAGAAACGGTCCCGGCCATTATGATATCAATAATGTAGTTGCCGCCGATGAGTGGGCAGAAAATGTAGATAACAACGCATTCACCAATGCAGCAGCGAAAGCCAATTTGCAATATGCCGTATGGGCTGCAGAAATTCTGCATGAACAGGTCGATACTGATTGGATCAATGTAAAAAATAACATCCCTATTTTGAAAATGCCCAACGGCGTTACTTCAGAATATGCAGGGTATAATGGCGTAAAAATAAAACAGGCAGATGTGAATTTACTGGCTTATCCCTTAAAAGAAATTACCGATCCGGCGCAAATAAAAAAAGATCTTGCTTATTATGAAAGTCGTGTGGGCGAAGGATCTCCTGCGATGACACATGCCATCTTCACTATTTTATATGCACGGCTCAATGAACCGGAAAAAGCCTGGAATGCATTTGAGGAATCCTACATTCCGAACAAATTGCCTCCTTTTGGTGTGATGGCTGAAACCGCCGGAGGTACCAATCCTTATTTTGCTACAGGAGCGGGAGGATATTTGCAAAGTGTTTTATTTGGCTTTGGCGGACTTGATATAACACGCGACGGAATTGTACAATTAAAAACTTTATTACCTAAAAACTGGAAATCGTTAACCCTTACAGGTATTGGAAAAGATAAAAAGACATTTGTGGTTAAATAACGGTTCGGCAATTAGATAAGCCGGGAGCAAGCAGTGAAGCAACTTTTTTTTAAGATTCTTATTTAGTTTTTTAAGATTTTACTTTTTGTCATAATTGAGCATTATTTTTTTTCCAACTGAAATATTATAAATAAAATTCCCTTAATTTTAACAGAATTTATAATTTGATAGTATTGTATTTTATTGCTTGATTATTCAACGATTGCTTTGAAAAAAATAACTGCTATATTTTTTCTCATACTTTTCTCCTTCAACTGGTTTGGATACCGGCTGATGTATGATTATATGCAGAAGAAAGCCAACCAGCAGTTAGAAGCATCTCTCGACAATAACTCTTACGATGAATCCCGGTTAATTGAATTAAAAGTAGCTGTTCATCTTCCCTATCAAACAAGCTGGAGTTCTTACGAACGTTACAATGGAGAAATTGAACTAAAAGGTGTAAAGTATAAATACGTTGAGCGAAAACTTGCAAATGATACACTGTATCTTAAATGTATTCCGAATACTAAAGAGATGATGTTGCAGACTGCAAAAAATGATTTTTACAAATTGTCTAATAATTTACTCGACAATAATTCATCCAAAAAAACAGATAACAACACTTCTGTTTTTAAAAATCTTCAGCCGGTATTTAGTGAATCTTCATTAGGGATTGAAATTAATTCTCCCTTTAGCGCTAATCAAAAAAGTTGGATTCCTCTAAAACCTGCACACTTACTTTCTATTCTACACAAGTCTCCTGAGCAGCCACCAGATGTTGCCACTGCCTGAATTCCGGCTATTTAAAGCCCGGACGAATTCGCGGATTCTAAAATTAATGAACTGTCTTTATTTACATTTTCTTTTGTTCCGGTCAATGACAAACATTTGATTCATTCCTAAAAGGGATGGGATCAAAATTTCAGAAAGTTTGTAACCGCAAAACCAAACGTGGTATTTACAAGGAACCGAAATATATTTAAGCAGCGACGCTAATTTTTAATTCTGCAATTATTCACCGGGATATTTATTCCGGAGATATATTCTGATCCGTTTCAGGCATTCAAAAGAAAATATTTACCCTTCTTCATGGAAGTTCGAATTGTCTATGTCAGCGACTATTGCTGAAAACCAACAATAAGAATACACGGGCGATTGCCGATTGTTATGCATTCTGACAATCACTCAAATTGATTGAGGGAAATGATAAAAATTATTGGCTCTTTCCAAAACAAAAACTTTATTACCATAAAAAATAAAACAGCCTGTTTTTAAAAGTCTCTTTATGAAAAGAAATCCAACTTATTATTTGTGCTTTTTACTGCTTTGCAGCGCAATTGCTATTTCTTCCTGCCAGCAAAAGAACAACGATTATGAAAAAGTAATCCATGATCCTTTGTTGTACAGCCAGGTAATGCATAAACTCAATTATGTAGTGATTTATGATATTTTCACCCCTCCCGTTGCTGCAAGGGTGTTTGCTTATTCAAATCTTGCTGCTTATGAAGTACTGGTCAATGATAAAAAGCACCAACTTATTTCGCTGCAGGGAAAAGTAAAAGGATTAAATAATATTCCATCTCCTGCCGCAAATGCAAAAATTGATTACCCTTTTGCTTCTTTAATTGCATTATTAAAAGTAGGGGATAACCTCACTTTTTCAGGCGATACAATGAGAATGATCACAGATTCTGTTAAGTTACTCGCTAAAAATAATGGCATGCCGGATGATCTATTTAATGAATCCATTGCCTATGGCAACCAGGTAGCTGATTCTGTTATTTCATGGAGCAAGCATGATAATTATGCGCAAACAAGAGGCGCCACTTTTGCTGTTTCAAATATTGAAGGCCATTGGGCTCCAACGCCTCCCGCTTATTTCCCTGCTGTTGAACCTTTGTGGCCAACGTTGAGGTGCATGGTGATGGATTCTGCCAATATGTTTCCGCCGCCACCGCCTCCGGCTTTTAGCAAAGACACCGCCAGTGAATTTTATAAAATGGCGGTTGATGTAATGAACACCGGCAATACACTTGATTCCACGAAGAAATGGATCGCTAATTTTTGGGACTGCAACAGCTTTAAAATGCACATCGAAGGCCACGCCATGTTTGCCACCAAAGCAATGACTCCCTGCGGGCATTGGATGGAAATTGTAGGAACGATTGCCAAAAATAATAACGCTGATTTTTACAAAACTGCATCAGCTTATGCAGGGGCAAGTATTGGTATTTATGATGCTTTTATTTGTTGCTGGTTCACCAAATATAAATTCGACATGATCAGGCCAGAAACCTATATCAACCGGTACATTGACCAGGCATGGATGCCCTATTTGCAAACGCCGCCATTCCCTGAATACAACAGTGCTCACTCCACTATTTCTGCTGCTGCTGCAACGGTTCTCGGACAAATTTTTAAAAACAATACCGCTTTCCGCGATTCTTCAGAAAGAGATTGGGGTTGGCCCGACCGGACTTTTAAAAACTCCGATGAAGCTGCAGTAGAAGTTTCTTACAGCCGGTTTTATGGGGGAATTCACTATAAAAATTCTGTATTAACTGCTTATGACCAAGGTAAAAAGATCGGCAACCTTGTAATGAGCAAACTTACCGGGGAACAATATGCTTTCACTAAACCAACCCAAAAACAAATTGAATCGAACCATCCAAATGAAAAACCAATTAATACTATTCATTAAAATTTTTAAATGCTTTATTATGAGACAGACTTTATTAATCACTTTTATCACTTTGCTCCTTGGAGGTATTTCAAATAATGGAAATGCCCAGGGATGCGTTGCTATCCGAAGCACGGGTGGCGTATGCACCATGAGCCAGGATCAACAATTAGACACACTTACCAAATGGGAACTTAATGTAAACAACCGCTACTTTAAATCATTCAGGCATTTTGTAGGAACCAAAGAACAAAAACAACGCGTAGAACTAGGAACCGAAGTGGTAAACCATTCTTATACCATGGATATCACACCAACTTATCATTTGAACAAATGGTGGTCTTTTTCTTTGGATGTTCCCATTCTTGCCAACACCCGTTCTTCTTTGTATGAACATGATGGAAAATCAAGACATGAAACGCACTCTTTCGGCGTTGGCGATATCAGGCTTACTGCCTACACTTGGCTATGGGATCCGACTAAAATGCCAAGAGGAAATGTACAGGTGGGCCTTGGAATAAAATTACCTACCGGCGATTATAATTACCAGGACTTTTTCTACAAAAATGATTCGACCAGGTTGTTAGGCCCGGTTGATCAATCTATACAATTAGGTGATGGTGGAACAGGGATTACATTTGAAATGAATGCCTTTTACAGTTTTACCGAAAAGCTTTCAACTTATGCGAATGTATATTACCTGGCCAATCCCCGTGAACAAAACGGAACATCTACGTCAAGAGGCGGAACGACATCGCAAAGCAGTATTCTTTACGAAACCAGCACGATGAGCGTTCCTGATCAATACATGTTGAGAGCGGGCGCCAATTACACCGTTAATTCATTCCTGTTTACATTGGGTGTACGCGACGAATGTTTGCCCGTACATGACCTGATAGGAGGGAGTGGAGGATTTCGCAGGCCCGGGTTTATTATTTCGATCGAGCCCGGTATAAATTATTCTTTTAAAAAGTTCGATTTGTATGCATATGTGCCGGTTGCCTTGGAACGCAACAGGACACAAAGTGTACCCGACAAAATTAAAACAGCAATGACGGGAGTGTATTCGCAGGGAGATGCAGCTTTTGCGGATTACACTGTAAACATAGGCTTTACGAAAAGATTCTGAAGCTAAAAAATATTAATCAAGTAATACGGCCCTGTTATTCTTATCGGGGGCCTCTTTTTTAAATAAACTAATATCACATTTTTTTTACGATTAAAAAAAATATATTCTTTTTATGCAATAGCTCTTAAGAAAAAATGACTATGGCAAGACAAAAAAGAATATGCTATTCAAAAGAAAGCCTAACAGTAAACGCACAAAAAAACAAGTTTTTTATTTTTTAACCCATTCAATAAATAAACATGGCACATATTCAATTAAACAACGAATTACCAGGCATTGTAGGATTATTACATTACAGCCCTGAAACAGCAAAACCATTAAACGACCTTGCTGAAATATTGCTGGTCCAGGACAACTCATTAACCAGGGGAGAAAGAGAAATGATTGCCTCGTCAGTTTCTTACTGGAACGATTGTCATTTCTGCCACAGCAGTCACGGAGCGGCAGCGGCTAATTTATTGCATCAGCCGGCCTCATTTTTAACAGAGATCAAAAAAGGTTTTCCGGGAACCGAAGTTTCTCCTAAAATGCGCGCCTTGCTTAACATTGCCAGGCATGTACAGCAGGGAGGTAAGAATGTAACGGAAGAGGACATACGAAAAGCAAGAGAAGCCGGCGCGGTGGACAAAGAAATTCACGATACGGTTTTGATTGCCGCAGCTTTCTGCATGTATAACCGCTATGTGGATGGACTTGCTACATGGGCTCCGAAAGAAGATGAGGCCTTCATGCCAATGGGGCAAATGTTGGCAGAACGCGGTTATCGTGCAACTACTCCATAGAGTTGGACAGATAGTAATACTGAAATGAAATTCCCTGATTAGTCCTCGTTTGCAACGTTGCAACGAGGACCGATAGTGGGATTTTTTTTATAAAAGGCAATACCACATGCCAGTAAACGAAGAATAAATTCGATTTTCTTTTTTTGAAATTTGATTTCGAATATTAATGGTTTTTCGGAACTTAGTCAATCAGTAAAACGGCATTTTAAATTTAATACAATGATTTACTTTACTCAACTGATTTACATCAAAGAAGGGCAGGAGCAGGTGTTTGATGAATTTGAAGCGATTGCCATTCCTGCCATTTTAAAATACAACGGGCGGCTTCTGTTACGCATAAGACCACCTGAAAATTCAGTTATTGAACATAGTATAGACAAACCTTATGAAATACATTTCGGTGAATTTGACAGTGAGCCCGATTTTGAGAACTTTACTCACGATGAAGAGCGAAAGAAATTTCTTCACCTGAAGGAGCAATCTGTAAAGGAATCTATTTTGATCATGGGCACTAAATTGTAACGCAGGATAGCCGGTTGAATAATTGCATTAAAAACCGGCTGATCATGGTTTTCTTTTTCTAAATTATTTGGCGTTTGTTGTATTACCCTGGTTTTTCAATCTTGTCTTGAGTTTGTGTGAAATAAGTATGTAAATTAAAAATCAGATTAACGAGTGGTTGAAGAAAATACAGCTATTTTGATGGCACAATCAGAACAGGGATTTTGGAATGACGGACAACATGCTCTGCTATACTGCCCATTAATAAATGTGAGATCCCCGATTTGCCATGAGTGCCTATTACGATTAAATCTGCTGCCCATTCTGTGGCTACTTTCAGAATTATTTCATAAGGTTGCCCTACTTCTACAAATGTCCTGATTTTATGATTTTTAAAAACTTTGTCGATAAGTACCTGCTGGTTATTTTTGAAATCGTTTTTAATTGTTTCAGCCATTTCTTTGGGAGTTGCACCTTCACCGGTTATTAAAAAATTAGTATCAACCACACTCACAAGTGCCATCTCTGCATTTAGCTGTTGTCCAAATTGGAAACCTGTTAAGGCCACTTCTTCGGCAACCTGGCTTTCGTCAACTGCAATTAAAATTTTACGGTAAGTCATTTTCTATTTGTTTTATTGGTTAATAATTTTTGATATTCCGGAGTTATTTTGGGGCCACTTTCTTAACAGGACAACTTTGATAAAATCGTTTATCACTAAGGAGAAAGTGAATGCATAGGCGATTACAATGAGCGTTTGTTTCAAAGGAATTGCCTTAAGACCGAGGAGCCCGAACGTGCAAAGAATTACGCCTAAAATCATGTCAGCAAGAAGAAGAAATAGCAATGTCTTGCTTGGCCATGAATGCCAGAAATGATTTTTCTCTCTTACCACAAATACAGAAAACAAAGCAAAAAAAAGTAATAACCCGAAGCAGAAAGTATTGAGTGCTTTATCATCACCACCTAAATGAAAAAAAATTAAACCGATATACAGCAGTCCAAATGCCTCTATCGTCATTATTAAACCTATTACGATGCCTATTTTTGCCTGGCTATGGATGTTCCATTTGGCCGGTTTTTCTGAAGGCTTTACATTATCGGTGGACAAAGAAATTTTCACGAAATCTGTCATAAAAATCATTATCAGCATTGCCGAAGCCGAAATAACATATTTACCCAATAACAGGAAAGCAATAATAACAAAACAGGTTTTTAAAATGGTTCTTGCAATCTTGTTAAGTATCCAGGTGTTTATTCTTTCAAACATCATTCTCCCTACTTTAATCGGGCTGAGAATGTTTGCCAGTCCTTCTTCTGTTAATACAATACTGGCAGCGCCTTTGGCTACATCGGTAGCATTACTTACTGCAATTCCCACTTCAGCTTGTTTTAATGCAGGAGCATCATTTACGCCATCGCCCGTCATTCCCACAATATGCCCTTTTGCCTGGAAAGCTTTTACAATTTCATATTTGTTTTCGGGGTAAACTTCTGCAACCCCGCTGCTTTTTTCTAATAGTTCAACAAGACTCGCCTTATCCTTATTTTTTAATTCCGAAGCTGAAACTATTGTTCCTTTCAAATCAACTGCTTTTGCAATTTCCC
>DAHXOZ010000045.1:16451-19803 GCA_027364635.1 bacterium
CCAAACCACAAACTGCTGCAATGACATTAAATGAACCCTTCATCACTTTAAATTCTTCGTTGCCCTTGGTTATGGAGGCTTCTGTTTTCCTGTTTTTGGGATCAAACGGAATAAAAGTTTTCTGTGCGTAAGAATTATTTAAAATATTTTTTTGCTTTGCAGCATTGATGAAAGCCATATCAATTGAATCGTGATTCGCCTCTTGTGAAGCCAATGCGCCATAAAGCAATACATCATCTTCTGTATAATCTTTGCCGGCCTGTAATTTGGCAACGGATAATTTGTTCATAGTCAGCGTACCCGTTTTGTCTACATACAAAATATCCATGCTTGCGGCATCATCCGGCGCATCTAATCGTGTGACTAACACTCCCTTTTTCACCAATTCTTTTGATCCTAAAGCCATGCAAACCGTAAACATAGCAGTTAGTGCAACCGGAATAGCGCCGAGCAATAATACCAACATCAAAGGCAAAATTTCCAATAAATCAATACCCCTGATCAAAGAAACAACCAGTGCAACCATTAATAAAGCGCCAACTATCAGCAATAGCCATTTTACAACTTTTGCGATAACTTCATTAATGTGTGATTTGGGTTTGGCTGTTTTGACTAATTCAATGGTTTTGCCAAATTTAGTGTGAGTCCCTGTCAGGGTTACCATTCCCGTTGCTTCTCCTTTGGTTACTATTGATCCGGAAAAAATAATTTCTTCCTGTTTCTTTTCTATTTCGAGTGATTCTCCGGTTAAGGCGGATTCATCTATATTTATTTCGCCCTGGATAATTTCTACATCAGCAGGTACAAAATCTCCCATTCTGATTCTAATAATATCACCGGGAACCAATTCCCGCGCAGCTAATGTTTTCCATACGCCATCTCTTAATAGTTTTACATTGATCTGCAATTTTTTCTTTAACGCTTCCACTGCATTAGCGGCATTGTGTTCCTGCACAAAACCAATTACCGCGTTGAAAAGGAGTAAGCCAATTACAATGTACGCATCCGAATACTTGTGCAAAAACCACGAAAGAATGATGATCAGCTCAAGCATCCACGCAGTAAGTCCCCAGAATTTTTTTAAAAATAACAGTAATGGATTTCCTTTTTTTGAAAGGACTTCATTGTAACCGTATTCTTTACGATTATTTTCAACTTCGCTTTCAGTCAAGCCTTTAGCAGGGTTGGTATTGAATTGTTTTATACTATTTTTCTCATTCAAGATTTTAATTTTTGATATTGTTCGTAGCAACCTCTCACGATAGTTAATGTTGCATCCTTCCGTTTATTCTCCTTCATAATTAAACAAGTCACCTACATAAAATTTGGCTGAAAAATCAGGTTCATCCTTTATAGCAAGTAAAAGTGATGAAGAAGGTTTCTTTTTCAAATGATATTCTCTAATGAGCGGCATCTATAAAATTAAGTGATTAAAATGATACGCGACTTCCCGCGGGTAGAACTTTGCTGAGAAATAAAATCCGATCCTGGACAGTGAAAATTATATATAAAAAAGAACCGTGGTAAATTGCTGATAATATTGCCATTCAATGTCAGGCAGAGGAAATAACTGCTATAGTTATAGTAAGTTGTTTGATCATAATATTCACTGGTTGTCAGGCTCTCAATATTCAATATACAGAACAATTGTATTTACGTGGAAATACATTATTAGCTTTAGCAAGCAATTTTTAATCGATTGATAATTTTACCCACTGTTGGCCACCTTTGCAGCTTTTGACATTCCGTTAATAATTTCTGGTGCTTACCTTTTACTCAGCCAAAATAAAAATTGTAATTATTTGTAGGTTTACTGTAATTGAAAAAGAAATATTCGATATCGAACAAGGAATATCAAATGATGAAGTAAAGAAAACACAATCACTTAAATTATATAGTATATTCGACGTATAATACAAACGTTATTGCTATGAATAATTGGCGAATTAAAGTTTCTCTTTTTATCAATTATTTTGTCTTTGCCATCCTGCTCAACAGCGTCGGCACGGTGATTTTACAGGTTCAGAATAATTATGGTGTCACGCAGGGAGCGGCAAGTATCCTGGAAGCATTTAAAGATCTTAGTATCGCCATCGCTTCTTTTCTTGTAGCCTCCTACATTTCGAGAATTGGCTATAAACGCTCGATGTTGCTGGCTTTGGCATTAGTGATCATTGCCTGCCTGGTTATGCCGGTTGTGGGCGGCTTTGCCATGACGAAAATTTTATTTGCCGTTACCGGTGTCAGTTTTGCGTTGATAAAAGTTTCGGTGTATGCCACTATCGGCCTGGTTACTTCAAACAAAAAAGATCATGCGAGTTTTATGAATTTCATCGAATCTTTTTTTATGATCGGTATTCTTGCAGGCTACTTTATTTTCGGCGCTTTCGTTGATAATAATAATCCTGCTTCTACTTCGTGGCTCAGTGTTTATTATTTGCTAGCGGGCATTTCTGCCGCAGCTTTTATATTATTGCTTACTTCTAAATTGGATGAATCTTCTGTAAAAGAAGAAGAAGGTAAATCTTTTGTAAAAGATTTTGCAGATATGGTAAAACTGGCGATCAGGCCATTAGTTTTAATTTTTATTGTCAGCGCTTTTTTTTATGTATTGATAGAACAAAGTATTATGAGTTGGCTGCCCACTTTTAACAGCCAGGTACTACATTTATCAACAAGGCTTAGCATACAAATGGCCAGCATCCTTGCGATATCAACTGCTGTTGGCAGGTTTATTGCGGGGTTTCTTTTAAGAAAAATTCATTGGCTTAAAGTGATCATTGCGTGTCTTTTACTGGCGGCAATTTTAGTGGTATTGGTAATTCCGCTGGCCTCCAAAATTCATATTATTTCAGTGGATAGTTGGCTGGCAGCGCCCTTCGTTGCCTACATGTTTCCATTGATTGGATTATTAATTGCACCTGTTTACCCTGCTATTAATTCGGTAATCTTAAGTTCGTTGCCGCTGCGGCAACAAGGGCCAATGAGCGGATTAATTGTAATTTTTTCTGCTTTAGGCGGAACTACCGGTTCCATCATCACGGGGCACATCTTTGAAGCTTATGGAGGCCAAACCGCTTTTTACTTTTCATTGGTGCCTATTACGATACTGATCATCAGCCTGATTTTTTTCAACCGGCTGCAAAAGAAAGAAGCAGTAGTTACTATGTAGATTTTAATCATTAGCAGTAAAAAAAAGATGGAAATAAAATATATTTTTTCGTTGGGAGAATTGTTTGAAAGGGTTCAGATGGAAGATGTTTTTCCGGACAATAAAACTTTTGTTGATTGCACACCTAACGCTACTTTATCGTATATCCGTAACAGTTATGAGAAAGAAAAAAATAACCCC
>DAHXOZ010000460.1 GCA_027364635.1 bacterium
TACACAAGTTTAGTTCACATGGTTAAATGGTTGTGATTTGCTTTCAACTTTTGATATTAACTTAGTTCTTTCACATCAGGCAAAGGCCGTGCACCGCGTCCGGTACAGTTGTGATTTGCTTTCAACTTTTGATATTAACTTAGTTCTTTCACATCATTACACAAGTTTAGTTCACATGGTTAAATGTTGTGATTTGCTTTCAACTTTTGATATTAACTTAGTTCTTTCACATCTTTAACGATTTGAATATAGCCGCCATACTGTTGTGATTTGCTTTCAACTTTTGATATTAACTTAGTTCTTTCACATCTTATTTAAAATTTTGAAACCATTTGCCTGGTTGTGATTTGCTTTCAACTTTTGATATTAACTTAGTTCTTTCACATCTTTTGCAACTCATTACTATGTTTCCTTAGCGTTGTGATTTGCTTTCAACTTTTGATATTAACTTAGTTCTTTCACATCACGTTTGGCTGAAAGGCAGGTTAGTAAAGTGTTTGAACTACTTTTACAGGAATAAAAAAATGAATCGTTTTTCATCTTTTATTCCTGTTTTTGTTTAGAATAATTCGAGTTGCTGCGAGGTTTCCGGGCCTTCTACTATTTCATGCCCACGGAAAATTTCCATCATTCCGAATTGTTTGTCGGTTATGGTCAGAATGCCAACATG
>DAHXOZ010000461.1 GCA_027364635.1 bacterium
AAAATAAAAACGGATTTTGACAATTCGATCGGCAAAATAAATATCATTCCGCAGGATATCGGAAGAGTTTTATTGAATTTATTCAACAATGCCTTTTACGCAGTGAACGAACAAAAAAGCGGGAAACTTAATTCATACAAACCGACTGTTTCTGTGAGTACAAAGAAATCAGGAAGTAGTGTGTTGATTACTGTTAGTGATAACGGAAACGGTATTCCGCAAAAAATAATTGATAAAATCTTTCAACCATTCTTTACCACCAAACCAACAGGCAGCGGAACTGGCCTGGGTTTGAGTTTAAGTTATGATATTGTAAAAGCGCATGGTGGGGAAATAAAAGTGGAAAGTAAAGAAGGTTCAACATTTATAATTCAATTACCTGTAGCGTGAATGGATTGCAGAGGCGTAGCCTCGATTCGATATTGTAACAATGGACTTTAGTCCGTTGAAAAGAAAGTAAAATTGGTAACGAGAACCGTAGGTTTGGAAAATACAATTGAACCAGGGGCATAAAAAAGTAATGTTCTTGTCATATTTCTTCTCTTCATTAAACCTTTGCTCATTTTATTGTCAATTATTTCCCGGAACGCACTTTTCCTGTAAACAGGACGTTTTTCGTTCTTGTAAATTAAAAAATAAGGTTTTGATTGAGAAACCATAATAATTG
>DAHXOZ010000462.1 GCA_027364635.1 bacterium
TTATCTTTTAAAGTAAATAGCAATTATTAATGAAGAATAAATTTGTGTGGCTCATTATTATTTATGAAGCTAAATTCTGGGGCATCCGTGGGGGTAATACTTTGAAGGTTTATGAAACTGATGCCGGCAAAATAGGAATCCTGATTTGTTATGACGTTGAGTTTCCTGAACTTCCAAGATTGCTTGCCGAACAGGGCATGCAAATATTGTTCGTTCCTTTTTTAACGGATACCCAAAATTCGTATAACCGTGTCCGTTATTGTGCGCAGGCGCGTGCGATAGAAAATGAATGTTTTGTGGCAATAACCGGTTGTATTGGTAATTTGCCAAAGGTTGAAAACATGGACATTCAGTATTCTCAATCGGCAGTTTTTACGCCCTGCGATTTTTCTTTTCCTTCAAACGGAATTAAAAGCGAAGCGACCGCCAATACAGAAATGGTTTTGATTGCAGATGTGGATCTTTCATTGTTGGATGAATTGCATGCACATGGGAGTGTGAGAAATCTGAAAGACAGGCGTACAGATTTTTATGAATTGATTTTAAAAAATCAACCTTCATTATAAATTCTTTATTATGCTGATAAAAGAATTACGGTTACAGTCAACAAACAATTTATCGTTATTTTCATTTTATAAGGAAATGCTCTAATGGCAGC
>DAHXOZ010000463.1 GCA_027364635.1 bacterium
AATTGGCTATGGAAAAGCAAGAAACGCCACCTGCAATTCACCTAACTGATGATAGCCCAACATTTGTAGAAGCCCAAAGAACATAAATGTCAAATACTCCCGCTTCATCTACCTGCTGCTGAAGCGATTTGCCCTGTAGTGAAGAAAAACCTGCACCTCCAACGCCAAAATTAGTCACCTTCATTCCGAGTTTTCTTGTCCAAAGAATTACTTTTGATATTAACTTAGTTCTTTCACATCCCTGTGTAGTTGTGATTTGCTTTCAACTTTTGATATTAACTTAGTTCTTTCACATCCGCAAATGGAACCACAGCAACTACGCAGGCGTTGTGATTTGCTTTCAACTTTTGATATTAACTTAGTTCTTTCACATCGTCTAAAATCATAAGCCCAACCCATTAATGTTGTGATTTGCTTTCAACTTTTGATATTAACTTAGTTCTTTCACATCAACGGATAACTCGTTTATATACGCAATTCAGTTGTGATTTGCTTTCAACTTTTGATATTAACTTAGTTCTTTCACATCTGGAGTGATTACCGTTATTTCGGTTCTGATGTTGTGATTTTATCATGGAAAGATTCAGCAACTTTTTAAATAGTTACAGCAAAGCTTTTAATAAAGCAAATAAGCGTATAAATCACAACTAATAG
>DAHXOZ010000464.1 GCA_027364635.1 bacterium
ACCCGATAGTTAAAGTTGGACCAAGCAGTGGAGGAAGGATACAATCTGTGGTATTTAAAAATCAGAATTTTGCTCGTGCTGACCTGGAAAATTTTGACTTCGATGCACATTTTAACATTGTAAGTGCTACTCTTTATTTTTCCGGCGCTAACTTTCCTAATGTTCAATCTGCAGAAATTCGTGGTGGAAGTCTTGATCCGGTAAAAGGATTTTTGCAGAGATCAATTCCGGGCACTTCAGTTACCTTCGATAATGTAAAAGTTCAGGGTCCTGATGGAATCGTAAGAAGCATTCCCGGACCAGGATTTATATTGTATTAAAAAAGAATAAAATAAAAGGCTATGAAAACTATTGTTATAAAGTGTATGATGCTGGTACTTTCCTTTGGGATACTATGCAATGTGGCCGATGCGCAGACTACTAAAAAGCGTACCGTAAGGAAAAGATCTACCGCAAAGAAGACAACAGCCGCAAAAACAAAAGCTACCATCAATCCCACAGTGGTTGATACGGCAGTAGTGGTTGCTCCTCCGGTAAATGATAGCCTTCCTATTCCTAATATCAAGCCTTCTTTACGCCCTGAAACAGCACTGGATGTGCATAATGGATTGATCACTGACAGGACACCTCTTCCTTACCAGACTTTACGG
>DAHXOZ010000465.1 GCA_027364635.1 bacterium
TATAAAGCCCTGAATTTATTTGAATCGAAAAATTGTTGGAATCAATCATTGTAAATTTTTGTGTCAGAAATTTGCTATTCTGAATTTAGGAAACAGCTTCGAGCAAAAAATGTTTCTCAGCCATTTCACGGATATTATCTCCAATAGCCAAAGAAGCTGTAGCCGCCGGTGAAGGCGCATTCAACACATGAATGCTCGTATCGCGGTATTCAATCCTGAAATCATCCCGCGTATCGCCATCTTCGCTCAGCAACATGGCGCGAACGCCGGATCGGCCGGGTTTTATATCGTCCATCGTTAAAGAAGGAACCAACCGTTGTAACGTTTTCAAAAAAAGCTTTTTAGAAAAAGCTCTCCGGTATTCATTCAAACCAAACTTCATATTCCGGAAAAATAATTTCCATGTTCCTTTATAAATTAATGCATCAATCGTATCTCTTAAATCAAAATCTGTTTTTCCATAACCTTCTCTTTTAAAAGTAAAAACAGCATTCGGTCCGCACTCCACTTCACCGTTCGTCATGCGTGTAAAATGCACACCCAGGAAAGGAAAGTCAGGATTTGGAACAGGATAAATAAGATTTTTGATCTTATGTTTTGCCCGCTCAGTTAACTCGTAATAATCACCGCGAAAGCCAACTACTTTTTC
>DAHXOZ010000466.1 GCA_027364635.1 bacterium
AAAGTAGTTGTAGAAGTTACCCAGGGTTTGAGTATTTTTTTCTTTCATCGCTTTAAACACCACTGCACATGCTGCCATGCCCGTTCCTGCACTTACAAATTGAAAAAACATCAGTAATAATTGTCCCAGGTAGGAAACCCCACTTTCCCCGGAATAGTGCTGCAGGTTAGTGTTTGAAACAAAACTAACGGTGGTATTAAACGCTAAATCAGCAGTCATGGATGGATTGCCATCCGGATTTAGCGGCAACCAACTCATGTTCATTAATACCAACATTGATAACAGGAACCATACTAAATTAATAACCAACAACGCTGCCATGCTTTGCTGCCAGGTCATTTCTTTTTCAGGCTTAATACCGCCTGCTTTAAAGAATAATTTATCAATAGGATTGAAGATAAAATCCAGCCAGGTTTTATCACCATTATAAACTTTGCCAATATAGCGCCCGAGGGGTATTGCCAGCAGCACCATAATAACAAACATGGCTATAACGCCAAAAATTTCTGAGTTCATAATTTAAAATTTTTCCGGTTTAATAAGTACGTAACAGAGGTAACAAAATACCAGTAGTGAGATAATGAATAGAGCGATCATGTTTTTAGATTTTATCAAAGAAATCAATAGATTTAAAAAATATA
>DAHXOZ010000467.1 GCA_027364635.1 bacterium
GTAGGGCAACAGGATGGAACTGTTATCAACCGCTAATGTGGTATCATCATAACTGCTGTGGTAACTCTGATCTTTAGAAAAGAAGTTGAAAAAAGATTGCCTGCTATAAAAAAAGCTTCCTTAAAGTGTGGCGTTTTATATCATGACGGCATTTTCGATGATGCACGGCTTGCCTTAAACCTGGCGCAAACGGCTGTTGAAAAAGGAGCAGTGGTTATTAATTATTGCAGGGTGGTTTCGCTTTTAAAAAATGATGATCAAAAAATTTGCGGAGCAACGATAATGGATAAAGAAACACAGGAAATAGTTAAGGTAAAAGCAAAAGTAGTGGTGAATGCTACCGGCGTTTTTGCAGATGAGATTTTAAAAATGGACCAACCTGAATCGAAGCCGCTCATCAGGCCCAGCCAGGGAATTCATTTGGTTTTAGACAAATCTTTTTTGCAAAGCGATGACGCAATTATGATTCCTCACACTGATGATGGCCGTGTATTATTTGCGATTCCCTGGCAGGGTAAAGTTTTGGTCGGAACAACAGATACGCCTTTAAAAACTCCTTCCATCGAACCGCAAGCTTTGGAAAAAGAAGTTGAATTTGTATTGAAGACGGCGGGTAAATTTTTATCAAAAGA
>DAHXOZ010000468.1 GCA_027364635.1 bacterium
AATCCCACAAGCGAAAAGGGCTGGAATTATTTGTATTGTAAGGTGCATCAAAATTCACCTTTTGCTTTTCATCAAAATGAATAATTCCGTCTGTAGAAGTAAACCATGCAGTTTGATCAATATCCGGATAAACTCCACCAAAATTTTCAGAAGAATGGGGTAACAAACTGGTGGAATCTATTTGATAACCACCACCGGGTTTTGGAGTTGCAATTATTGATTTTGAACTGCCGGCAGCTATTTCTCTGAGCCATATTTTACCATTTGTTGTATCCTGTGTAGCTACATAATGTTTAAAATCTTCAAAACTTGTTTTTTCAAAATGGTTGGTTTGGGTGTTAAAAGTATAAGTAGAAGAATCTGAAGAAAAGTATATACGGTGATTCAATTTGAATAAAGTATTGATTGTTGAGTCATAGCCCTTTGTGTTTGAAATACCATCAATGTTAAATTTCGAAATATCAGGGTTGCCTTCAGTATTAAATGTAGGTGTGATTTTGTACAAGATGGAATTGCGTGAAATCGCCCAAAGATTTCCTTCAGTATCTTCTGCCATGTTATGAAATTCCCCACCTTTTATTCCTTCCAAATAACCCAAATAATTCCAGCCCTTTTCGCTTGTGGGATC
>DAHXOZ010000469.1 GCA_027364635.1 bacterium
GTGGATATAATTTAGCTTTTGTTTTATAAATTCAAGGCTATAGCATTCTTTGATGTCAAATGATGCTTCAAATACTTCATGCAATTTTCCTCTTTTTTTATCTGATGGGTTTACTCCGGCTGCCAATTGATCCAGGATATTTTCATTCTCTTTTTCTTTTAATTTAGCTATAATATCATAAGCCATAAAGCGCTTACCATTCCCAATAATTTTATTAATATTTTTTCCCGTATTAGAAAATGCAATCAGCGCATGTAAATGGTTAGGCATAATAACATATCCTGTAATAAAGTGATTGTTTAGCTTTAGATAATGAAACCATTTATACACGGCATCATAAGAGTCGGCAATATTAAAAAGAGGAAGCCACTTAAAACAGGTAATGGTGATAAAATAAATTCCATCCGGTTCGGTAATTTTTAGTTTTACTGACATGAGATGAAATTAAATAAAAATTTCTTGTTTTACGCCGAGTCCCCTGCGGGAGACTCGGCTGAGACTCAGGGAATATCCGCAAGTTTCCATTTTCCGGCACATGGATTAAAGTGGATATAATTTAGCTTTTGTTTTATAAATTCAAGGCTATAGCATTCTTTGATGTCAAATGATGCTTCAAATACTT
>DAHXOZ010000046.1 GCA_027364635.1 bacterium
GGCAAATAAATAAAACAGAGAAGAATTTAAAAGAGATGGAGTATGAATTTAAAACAGCGAAACAGGAAGTGATCTTCAGAAGTAAAGAAAGTGAACTGGCGAAGGCTGTAGCGCCATTAGGCCTAAAGCCTCTGATGGCGCCGCCTTTAAGGATTATAGATACGCTGCAGGAAAATGAATAAAAAAGACGGCACTAAAAGTTGAAAAGAATTTAAACCCTAACATTAAACTCTATAGCAACTCTTGGATATAAAAAAAGACATATTATGGCGCGTCCATCTTTCCTTTCTTGTCATCATATTGATGGGAGTGGTAGTGTTGGGCCGTGCAGTTTACATACAACGGGTTCAGGGAAGTTATTGGAAAAGCATGAGCAATAAACAACATTTGAAATATATGGATATTGACGCTGAAAGAGGAAGCATTTTCAGTGAAGATGGAAATATGCTCAGTACCTCTATTCCTGTTTTTGATATTTACATTGACTTTGGCGCTGATGGCCTTCTTGAAAAAGATGGTAAAAGATTTTACAAAAACCTTGATTCTTTAAGTATTTCTCTCGCTTCACTTTTTAAAGATCAAAGTGCCGCTTCTTACAAGAAATTGTTGTTGTCAAATTACAAAAAGCGTCTAAGGTATTATTGTTTGAAAAAGAAAATATCGTTTGAAGATTATGAAGCACTCAGAAATTTTCCATTAGTAAGAGAAGGAAGAAATAAAAGTGGATTCATTGTAGAAGTAAGAGATAACAGGATCAATCCGTATGTGTTGCTCGCTAATCGTACGATAGGCCTTTCACGTGGCGATACCAGCAAAAATGTGGGTTTGGAAAGATCGTATGATAGTGTACTAAAAGGGCAAACAGGACAAAGATTAATGCGCTATACAGCTGGTACTTACGTGCCTGTTGACGGAGCTGAAATAGACCCGGAAAACGGGAAAGATATTGTTACTACTATTGATACTTATATCCAGGATGTGGCTGAAAATGCTTTGTTGAAAATGATGGATCAAAACAATTCCATCCACGGTAGTTGCATAGTGATGGAAGTAAAAACAGGCAAAATAAAAGCAATTGCCAACCTGGGAAGAAGGCCTGATGGCACCTATTGGGAGGATTATAACTATGGATTTGGCATGCGGACTGAACCCGGTTCTGTTTTTAAGCTGGCAACATTAACCTCGCTTCTTGAAGACAAATATGTTGATACCGGAACTATTGTTGATTGTGAAGGGGGCAGAAAGAATTTTTATGGTTTAAATATTACAGATGCAGAGTTAGGCGTTGGTAAAATTACCGTTAAAGAAGCTTTTGCTATTTCATCAAATGTGGCATTTGCTAAAATGGCTGATGAATATTATCACAACCAACCGACAAAATTTTATAATCATCTCCATGCACTCCGGCTAGACCAGAAATCAGGAATTGACATCGTAGGAGTTCCAAAGCCTTACATAAAAAAGCCAACCAGTAAATATTGGGCTAAAACTACTATTCCTTTCATGGCTCATGGCTATGAAGAACTTGAAACTCCGTTGAACCTATTGATGCTTTATAACGCAGTGGCCAACAATGGTAAAATGATGAAGCCATACATCGTTAATTCAATAAACGATATGAGTGGCCCAATTGAAACATTTAAACCCCAGGTTTTAATTGATAAAATTTGCAGCGATGCAACTTTGGGAAAATTAAAAGCATGTTTACGTGCAGTAATAACCTACGAACATGGTACAGGCCATGGACTGGAGAGCAATATTTATAAGATCGCCGGCAAAACCGGGACTGCAGTTTCTGCAATGGACAATCGTGGCTATAACAAAAGTTCAAAAATTTATCAATCTGCCTTTATGGGATATTTCCCGGCTGATAATCCTAAATACAGTATAGGAGTTGTTATCCAAAACAGCAGTGAATCTAAACATATTTACGGCGCATCAGTTGCAGGCCCCGTGTTTAAGGAAGTGGCTGACAGATTGTATGCCGGCAAAGTGGCTAAGAAATATTTTGATCCAAATGAAGTGCCTGCTGATAATGACTTATACAAAGTTTATGGAATGAAACAGGATGTGAATAATATCCTTGAGCAGTTCAAATACAATGAAACAGATTCTGCTGCTTCCGGTTTATGGACAACTGTTTTTTTGCAGGATAAGAAAGCGAAACTCCTTAATGATAATGTTTCTCAATCACGGAATAAAATTCCTGATGTACTTGGTATGGGTTTAAAAGACGCGGTCTATCTATTAGAGAATATGGGATTAAAAGTTTCGGCTTCGGGAAAAGGTAAAGTGGTCTATCAATCACTGGCAGAAAATTCAGGAATTAGTAAAGGTGAAACAATAAAACTTCAATTGAATTAATGGCTTCTTTACAGGAAATATTGTATAAAGTAAATCTTGAATCGGTAGTAGGAGATACTGCTATTCAAATATTTGATTTGCAGATCGATTCGCGTAAGGTGAAGCCGGGCACATGTTTTATTGCAGTAAAAGGAACAGTTACTGATGGACATGATTATATCCAGGGAGCCATTGATAACGGAGCATCTGTAATCGTGTGTGAAAAAATTCCTGATGTCATAAAGAAGGAAGTTCATTATGTAGTTGTAGAAAACAGTGCAAGAGCTTCTGCGATTATGGCTCATAATTTTTACGGGCGTGTAACCGAAAAGATATCATTAGTAGGTGTAACAGGCACCAATGGAAAAACAACCGTAGCTACTTTATTGTTCAAATTATTTGGTTCACTCGGAAAAAAGTGTGGTTTGATAAGCACGGTCCAAAATCAAATAGCCAATGAAGTTCTTCCTTCTACGCATACTACTCCCGATCCAATAAGTCTTAACGCTTTGTTGGGTAAAATGTATGCTGATGGTTGCACTCATGTCTTTATGGAAGTGAGTTCTCACGCGATTCACCAGGATAGAATATGTGGGCTGCATTTTTCCGGTGGAATCTTTACCAATATCACGCACGATCATTTGGATTATCATAAAACATTTGATGAATACATCAAAGTGAAAAAATCTTTTTTTGATTCATTGCCTTCCACCGCTTTTGCTTTGAGTAACGCTGATGATAAACGAGGAAGCGTAATGCTTCAAAATACTAAGGCCCGGAAATATATGTACAGCCTTAAAACAATGGCTGATTTTAAAGCGAGAATTATTGAAGACTCATTGCTTGGGCTTGAACTGATGATCGATGATATGGAAGTTCACTTCAGGTTAATAGGCACTTTTAACGCATATAATTTATTAGCCGTTTATGGCGCTGCTATGTGTATGGGTGAAGATAAAGAGAAGGTTTTGCAGTTGTTGAGCAATACAACCGGCGCCGAAGGAAGGTTTGATTACCTGGTTTCTCCCAACGAAAAAATAGTGGGAATTGTCGATTATGCTCATACTCCTGATGCCTTGTTGAATGTACTTGCAACCATAAAAAATCTTCGTCATGGAGAAGAAAAAATAATTACTGTGGTGGGTTGTGGCGGCAATCGCGATAAAGCAAAAAGACCTCAAATGGCAGAAGTAGCCTGCGAGTATAGTGATAAAATAATTTTTACCTCAGATAACCCAAGGGACGAAGATCCGGATCAGATTATAAAAGAAATGGAAACAGGAATTCCGGTAACAGCAAGGAAAAAATGTATCTCGATTACGGATAGAAAAGAAGCGATAAAAACTGCTGTTTCTCTTTCCCAGAAAGAAGATATCATTTTGGTTGCCGGAAAAGGACACGAAAAATACCAGGAGATAAAAGGAGTAAAAAAGCATTTTGACGATAAAGAAGTTTTGGCCGAAATGTTTCATTTACTGGAAAAATAGTAATAGAAAATAGTGAAAGCGAGAAGTGAAAAAACGAAAATAAATCAATTAAAAATGGCTTTTGCCTAAGTCCTCCTCTGGAGGATTTAGGAGGCCAAAAGGCCGGTGCCCAAGTCCTCCTTTGGAGGATTTAGGAGGCCGAAATAAGGAAAAAGGATGCTGTATCAACTATTTGAATGGTTTGCTAAAAATGGAATAAAATTCCCGGGAAGCGGGTTGGTCCATTTTATCACTTTCAGGGTGTTGGTGGCAGTATTATTATCGTTGATCATCACCATGGTTTATGGTAAAAAATTGATCAGGATTTTAAAGAAAAAACAAATTGGCGAATCAGTCAGGGAACTGGGTTTGGCAGGAGAGCAGATGAAAAGCGGTACCCCTACAATGGGCGGTATTATTATCCTGCTTGCTATCCTGATTCCTACTTTGTTATTGGCAGACCTGGATAAGGTCTATGTAAGACTTATGCTTCTTTGCACTGTATGGCTTGGAGTTATAGGATTTGTGGACGATTATTTAAAAATACGTGCCCGAAAAATATCTAAAGAAAAGGGAATTGCTCATAAAAAAACCAATGCCGATGGTTTGGCCGGAAAATTCAAGGTTTTTGGCCAGGTGATTTTGGGAATTATAATTGGTGCCACTCTTTATTTTAATCCTAATGTAGTTGTAAAGCGTGAGATCATGGGAAGTACGACCAGCACATTTGTGCCCCAGCGAGGAGAACATAAAGTAGGGGAAGATACTCTGTTTGCCAATGGACAATTGCATCGGTTTGTTACGGTAAAAACTCCAATTACAACAATCCCCTTTGTAAAAACACACGAATTTAATTATGCAAAATTATTACCAGCAAGTCTTGAAAATTATACGTACATCCTCTATATCCTGATTGTAATTTTTATAGTTACAGCAGTATCCAACGGGGCTAACATTACAGATGGCCTGGATGGGCTTGCTACGGGTGTTAGTGCAATCATTGGTTTAGGATTAGGGGTTTTTGTTTTTGTTAGCGGCGACCTCCGTGTGGCTGAATATCTAAATATCATGTACATTCCTAATTTAAGTGAACTTTCCATTTTTATTGCAGCGTTCGTTGGTGCTTGTGTTGGATTTCTATGGTACAATGCTTATCCGGCGCAGGTTTTCATGGGCGACACCGGAAGCCTTGCTCTTGGTGGAATTATCGCTTCCCTGGCTATTATTGTTAGAAAAGAATTATTGATCCCAATATTTTGTTTCGTGTTTTTGATAGAGAATATCAGTGTGATGATACAGGTTTCTTATTTCAAATACACTAAAAAAAAATACGGAGAGGGAAGACGTGTTTTTTTAATGAGTCCCTTGCATCACCATTATCAAAAACTGGGATATCATGAAAGTAAGATTGCTGTGCGTTTTTGGGTGGTAACCATTCTTACCATGGTGTTAGCAGTGGTTACATTAAAACTAAGATAAATAATAAAATAATGAATTGATATGGAATTTAAAAAATAGAAACCCACAAGAGTACCAGGAATTTGTCTTTATGAAAACGATTTTTTTTGAATTAGAAAAGTTTAACCGATACCAATACCTGTGATGAACTTTTCTGGCCCATTAAATTTCATGCCGTTGAAGAACCATTTTTTTAATTGTCAATATCCAATTAAAAAAAATCCGGAATGAGTAGAATAGTAATACTTGGAGCAGGCGAAAGTGGTATTGGTGCCGCATTACTTGCTAAAAAAGAAGGATTGAATGTTTTTGTGAGTGATGCCGGTATGATAAAACCGGCATTCAAAAATGAATTAGCAGCCAATGCAATTGATTTTGAAGAAGGAAAACATTCAAGAGAAAAAATATTGAATGCTTTAGTTGTTGTGAAGAGCCCCGGAATACCTGGGAATAATGAAATGGTTAAGGACATAAGGGGAAAAGGGATAGAGGTTATCAGTGAAATAGAATTTGCCTACCGGCATAAAGGAAAAAGCAAAATTATTGCAATAACCGGCAGCAATGGAAAAACAACCACTACAGCTATGATTTATCATATCTGTAAAACCGGGGGAGCAGATTGCGCATTGGTAGGAAATATAGGCTTTTCATTTGCGAGGCAGGTAGCAAACGATCCAAAAGCTTTATATGTAGTGGAGATCAGTTCTTTTCAATTGGATGATATAAAAACTTTTCGACCTGATGTTGCCGTATTAACCAACATTACCGAAGATCATTTGGACAGGTATGAATATAAGTTTGAGAATTATATTAAAAGCAAATTCAGGATTATTGAAAATCAAACTGAAAAGGATTTTTTTATTTATAACGATGATGATGAAATAACGAAAAAGTATTTAAACAAATTTTTAAAAAACACTAACCCATTACCAATAAGTATGAACCACGAACTACCAGAAGGAGCCTACATCGTAAATGCACAAATGCATTTGAAATGGAAAAATGAAGAGATGGAAATGAATGTTGAGGATTTTGCAGTAAAGGGAAAGCATAATCAATACAACACCATGGCAGCAGGCATTTCATCAGCAGTGATGGGCATTAGGAAAGAAAAGATAAGAGATGCGATTCAAACTTTTAAAAGTCTTGAACACAGAATGTCGACCGTGGCAATGATCAGGGGAGTTGAGTTTATTAACGATAGCAAAGCTACGAATGTAAATAGTACCTGGTATGCTCTCGAGTCAATGACAAAACCGGTGATACTTATTCTTGGAGGTGTTGATAAAGGAAATGATTATTCATTTATTAAGGATTTGGTAAAAGAAAAAGTAAAAGCAATTGTTTGCATGGGAGTTGATAATACAAAAATTCATGAGGCATTTGGAAATGAAGTGCAATTGATGATAAACACTCAAAGCGCAAAAGATGCAGTGCAGGCTGCATTTCATTTTGCGGATAAAGGGGATGTGGTTCTGTTATCTCCTGCTTGCGCCAGTTTTGATTTATTTAAAAATTATGAAGATCGCGGCAACCAATTTATCGAAGCAGTAAAAGACCTGTAAAATTTTTGATTGTTGCAGTTAAAATAAATACATGTAAATGAGTGAAACAAAACAAATAGTATCCAACACTTTATCTTCTGCACAGGGAGTTACGGACAATCTTTTGAACCGTACCAAAGGAGATAAGGTAATTTGGGCTATTGTGATCTTGCTTACAATGGTTAGTATACTGGTAGTATACAGCAGTATAGGCTCACTTGCGTACAGGATGAATAAATCTACCGAAAGTTACTTATTCAGGCAAGTGGGCTATATCTGCTTAGGTGTGTTGATTATTTATTTTGCTCACAGAGTTAATTATACAATTTATTCACGGGTGTCTTCCATCTTGTTTGTCATTTCAATCCCCCTATTGCTTTATACATTAAGATACGGAAGTCATATTAATGATGCAAGCCGTTGGATAAAATTACCTGTTATCAATCTTACTTTTCAAACTTCTGACCTGGCAAAACTTGCGTTGTTCATGTATATGAGCCGGCTATTAAGCAGAAGACAAAATGTAATTAAAGATTTTAAAAAGGGATTTCTTCCACTTATAATTCCGGTTGGAATTATTTGTTTGCTGATCGCTCCGGCAAATCTATCAACCGCTTTGCTGATCGGTGGTATAGCATTACTTCTTATGTTTATTGGCAGGGTTAAAGTGCGGCATATTATGCTGGTTGTCGGCGCTGCCTGCATCCCCATTATACTTTTAATTACGGTGGCTTCTCATTATTATAATCATGAAGATCATGTAACGAAAGACTTGCCTGCTGTTTTATCCTTTGGAAGAATGCCGACATGGATAAAGCGCGTGCAGGATTTTATGTATGCAGATAAAGAAGATGCTTCCTACCAGGTTCAACAGGCAAAAATTGCCATTGCTACCGGTGGCATTTTTGGCAAGGGGCCCGGAAAAAGTGAAGAAAGAAATTTTTTACCACATCCCTACAGCGATTTTATTTATGCAATTATTATAGAAGAATATGGTTTGGTTGGCGGTGCAGTGATTTTATTAATCTATCTTCTTTTTTTATTCCGAAGTATAAAACTTTTTCGGCGATGTCCATATGCTTTTGGAGCATTCCTGGCGGTGGCGCTCAGTTTTACTTTAGTGATACAGGCATTAGTGAATATGGCGGTGAATGTAAACCTGTTCCCTACAACGGGTGTTACATTACCTCTTATAAGTATGGGTGGAAGTAGTTTATTGTTCACGTGTTTTGCTATAGGAATTATTTTAAGTGTGGCAAGAAACGTAGAACAGGCTGAAGGAAGAAATGCTGAACTGGCTACTCAGCAAATAGAGGAGACGGTTGAATAAAATTTAAAATTAAAATAGTGATTATTTGTTTGTTTACTGGTAATGTTTTTTTTAGAACCCTCTTTTGGACGGCAGGGAGGCAGAAGCTATGAAAATAATAATTGCAGGTGGTGGTACAGGAGGTCATATTTTCCCGGCTTTGGCCATTGCTAATGCATTGAAAGACCGGGATGCTGCAATTGAGATTTTGTTTGTAGGGGCAAAAGGGAAAATGGAAATGGAAAAAATTCCGGCAGCAGGATACGAAATTGTTGGACTTGATATCGCAGGGTATAACAGGAGTTCTTTGATAAAAAATATTTCACTTCCGGTTAAGCTGGTAGCGAGTTTTTTGCAGGTAAGGAAAATCCTTAAAATGTTTAAGCCTGATGCGGTGGTAGGTGTAGGCGGATATTCAAGTTTTCCTGTTTTGCGATCAGCGCAAAGCATGAAAATCCCAACGTTTATTCACGAAAGCAATTCCTTACCCGGCAAAAGCAATATTATGCTGGGTAAAAGAGCCACTGAAATTTTTGTGCCTTCTGAAGGAATGGAAAAATATTTTCCTGCAGAAAAAATAAAGATAACGGGTAACCCTGTACGAAAAGTTTTTTTGAAAAATATTCCCCGGCAGGAAGCACTTGGTTTTTTTGGGTTACAAACGGAAATGAAAACAGTATTTGCAATGGGAGGAAGCCTGGGTGCCAAAAGCATCAATGAAACGATAGAAGCCAACATTGATCTTTTTAAAAAGAATAAGCTGCAGCTTATCTGGCAAACAGGAAAAATTTTTGCTGCACAGGCAGCAAAAGCCGAAGAAGAAAGAAGCAACGTTTGGTCTAATGCTTTTATTGATAAAATGGAAAATGCGTATGCAGCAGCAGATGTGGTGATTTCAAGGTCGGGAGCAATGACGGTTGCTGAATTGTGTGTGGTAGCTAAGCCGGCCATATTTGTTCCATATCCATTTGCAGCAGAAGATCACCAGACAGTGAATGCATCGGTTTTGGTAAGTAAAAAAGCGGCTTTGATGGTGCCGGATGCAAAAGCAAAATCTGAATTATTTCCTTGTTTACTGCAACTGGTAAATGATGAAAAACAAATGAAGGAGTTAAAAGATAATATTTCAAAACTGGGCAATGTAAATGCAGACGAGATTATTGCTACAGAGATTTTAAATAAAATAAATAGAAAACAAGATTAGGTTTTTAAAAATAAAATGAAAGATTTTAAAAACATATCGCGGATTTACTTTCTGGGTATAGGTGGCATTGGTATGAGTGCACTTGCCAGGTATTTTTTGAGTAAAAAAATGCAGGTGAGCGGATATGATAAAACTTCCACACCTCTTACCCAACAAATGGAAAGAGAAGGCATTACTATACACTATGATGATGATGTGAATAAATTGGATAAAAATGCCAATCTCGTTGTTTATACTCCAGCAATTCCTAAAGATCAAAAAGAGTTTAATTATTACAAGGATAACGGTTATGATTTGGCAAAAAGAAGCGATGTTTTGCAGGAAATTACGAGCTCTTCTTTCAACATCTGCATTGCAGGAACTCATGGCAAAACTACGATTAGTGCCATGACCGCCCATGTTCTTCGCCATAGCGGTTATGGTTGTACTGCTTTCCTGGGTGGCATTTCGGTTAATTATCATACCAATTTTTGGAACAGTGATAACAATGTTTGTGTGGTGGAAGCGGATGAATACGACAGAAGTTTTTTGAAGTTGTCGCCCGATGTGGCACTTATTTCGGCGATGGATGCCGATCATCTTGATATATACGGCACGAAAGAGAAAATGGAAGATGCGTTTGTGGAATTTGCCAATCAAATAAAACCGGGAGGAATTTTATTTACAAAATACGGTTTGCCGGATAAAGATTTTACTACGTCTAATCATGTACGTTATAGCCTTCAAAATGATATGGCTGATGTATATGCATCTAACATTACTATGCGCGATGGCGGTTACGTGTTTAATGTGAAATCAAAAAAATGGGAACTCAACGACATTAAGCTGAACATAGGCGGAATGCATAATGTTGAAAATGCAGTTGCATCAATAGCTATAGCAGCTCATTTGGATATTAATCCATTGAAAATAAAAAATGCGGTCGGAACATTTAAAGGGGTTAAAAGAAGATTTGAATATATAATTTCTGTTGATGAGGCGATGAAGTTGAAGAATAATGTGGTTTATATTGATGACTATGCCCATCACCCTACAGAATTGAGCGCGTTGATACGAAGCGTAAAAAGCTTATTCGGTTTTAAAAAATGCACAATTATTTTTCAACCACATCTTTTTTCGCGTACCAAAGATTTGGCGAAAGAATTTGCTGAAAGCCTTGACCTGGCCGACAGAATTTTACTTCTTCCTATCTACCCGGCACGCGAATTACCGATGGAAGGGGTTTCAAGCAAACTGATTTTAGATCAAATGGAAAATGAAAATGCTACCGTTGTTTCTGCGGAAGAATTATTAGAATATCTGCAAGGAGATTATCTCAGGCTCGTGCATGAAAGTTCTTTTGGTGAAGTGTTAATTACAGCAGGCGCAGGAGATATTGATCAACTGGTAGAACCAATTAAAAAGATATTGTTGAATAGTTTATAAAAATATGGCAGCGAATAAAAAATACAAGCTCAAAAAAATACTTTCTGTTTCAGTATGGATCATGCTGGCTTCAGGGGTTGTTGTGCTGTTGGTGGCTGCTATCACGAAAAAGAACACCGAGAGAATTACCGGCGTTGAGATAAAAATATCCGGGATTCAAAACAATTATTTTATCGACAAAAAGGAAGTACTTAAAATCCTGGAAAAAGTAAATGGCAAAAAGCTGGATAAATCTATGATTAGCTCCCTGGATCTGTCTGCCATGGAAAACCAATTGGCAAAAAACGATTGGATCAAAAAAGCAGAATTGTTTTTTGATAATAATAAAGTGTTGCAGGTAAAGGTTACAGAGCGTGAGCCTATAGCACGATTATTTACAGTTTCCGGTGCTTCATTTTATATTGATAGTTCTTTGAGCCGGTTGCCTTTGAGTGATAAATTTTCAGCTCGTCTTCCGGTATTTACGAGTTTCCCTTCAGATGGCCGCATTTTAAAAAAGCGTGATAGTGCAATATTGGACCAGGTGAAAATATTAAGTGAATATATCAATGCTCATCCTTTTTGGATGGCGCAGATTGATCAAATCGATATTTCTCCGGAAGGGTATTTTGATCTGATTCCAAAATTGGGCGACCAGGTAATACGCTTTGGCGATGCAGATAATTACCAACAAAAATTCAACAAGTTACTTGTCTTTTACAAAAAGGTGGAAACAAAAGTTGGATGGAATAAATATTCAGTTTTAGATATCCGGTATAAAAACCAGGTTATTGGCGTTAGGAGAGATGCGGCAGAAATAAAGTCAGATTCTGTTAAAGCAGTAGAAATAATGAAAGAGATTATATCTGAAGCAGAAAAGAATTCAAATGATTCAACTAAAATTCAATTACCACAGCCGGCAGAAAACAATGAAAAAATAATTGAATCACCGGCTTTAGATCAAACACCCCGTGAAAGTAATACTGAAAATATCAATACAACTGAAAAGAAAGTTGGTACTGTGACCCCTATCCATCATCATGAAAAACCATTTTTAAAAAAACAATTCTCAACGGAGAGTAAGTCAGTAATCAGACATCCATCATCAAATGAAAAACCGTATCCTACCCCTTCAGAAAAAGCAGTGGAAAGAAAACAAAAAGAAGTTGAAAAACGGGTACCAAAGGCAGTGATGCCACCAAAAAGTGATTATTAAAAATGAAAAATTTGGATAAATAAAAAACATAGTACAACAAGCACCTTCATTATTTGATAGAATCAATGAATCAAAATGAAGGATAAAAAACAAAAAACATGAACAACGAACAACCCATTATCGTAGGCCTCGACATTGGAACAACCAAGATCGCTGCCATTGCCGGAAGAAAAAACGAATTCGGCAAACTAGAAATTCTCGGCTTTGGACGCGCCAACAGCAACGGTGTACAACACGGCATGGTCTTAAACATTGATCAAACCATCAAAGCCATTCAAACGGCACTTGAAAACTGTTATGCCAGTAATCCGAACTTGCCTATAACCGAAGTGTATGTTGGTATCGCAGGCCATCACATCAAAAGCCTTCAAACGCGAGGTGATATTGTAAGGCAGAACACGGAAGAAGAGATCATGCAATCTGAAATTGACCAGTTGGTAAATGATCAATATAAAACCTATATACCTGCCGGAGATCAGATCATTGACGTGATTCCACAGGAATTTACGGTGGATAATTTTCAAAACATCCCTGATCCTATTGGCTACAGTGGTGTGAAGGTAGGCGCGAATTTTCATATCATCACCGGCGATAAAAACGCGATAAGAAATATAAACAGAAGTGTTGAAAAAGCGGGTTTAAAAATTAAAGACCTCGTACTTCAACCTCTTGCCTCTGCAGCCGCAGTTATGTGTGAGCATGATTTGGAAGCAGGTGTTGCTATTGTTGATATAGGCGGCGGTACTACAGATCTTGCTGTTTTTTATGAAGGGATTTTAAAACATACCGCTGTTATTCCTTTTGGTGGTGAAAACATTACCAATGATATTAAAACGGGTTTGGGTGTTTTAAAAACGCAGGCGGAACAGATGAAAGTTCAGTTTGGCAGCGCGCTCACTGATGAAGCCAAAGCCAATACATTTATAACCATTCCCGGTTTAAGAGGTATGGCGGCCAAAGAGATCAGTGTGAAAAACCTGGCAGCGATTATCCAGGCACGCATGAGCGAAATAATGGATTTTGTTTCTTACCATTTAAAGCAGGTTGGCCTGGACAACAGGATGCTGAATGGCGGGGTCGTGTTGACCGGTGGTGGTTCTCAATTGAAACATTTAATTCAGCTTACAGAATATGTTACCGGTTTGAACGCACGAATCGGTTATCCGAATGAGCACCTGGCTCCCGGCCATATTGAAGAACTGGCTAAACCAATGTATGCCACTTGCCTGGGATTGATCTTAAAGGGATATAATGATTATGAAAATAAGCGCAAGCAATTTGAAAAGCAATTTGCAAAAGTGAATATTCCTGAAGGATTACAACAGGGAGGTATAGACGAAAATGAACCGGAAGCCTTTGAAGAAAGAATTAACGTAGTGAAACCCAGGAAAACGCTGAAAAGCTTTCTGGATTCTTGCAAAAATGGTTTAATAGAAATGTTTAAGGATGAAGAAGATGCTGAATTATGATCTCTTCATGAATATTCAAATATTTAAGAAATAAAATTTTAAAAACAACAACGTTACATAATCCGGGAATGCCCTAAAAATTCCAGGATTAATTACTAACCAAAAAAATAAACTTCACTATGATTCAATTTGATTTGCCAAAAGAACAATCATCGATTCTGAAAGTAATAGGAATAGGTGGTGGTGGCAGCAATGCGGTGAACCATATGTTCAACCAAAATATTGATGGAGTAAATTTCATTATTTGCAATACAGATGCACAGGCAATTACAACAAGCAAAGTTCCTAATAAAGTTCAGCTTGGCCCACATCTTACACAAGGATTAGGTGCCGGAGCAAATCCGGAAATTGGCCGGGAAGCCACTGAAGAAAGCCTGGAAGAGATAAAAAAAATATTGGAAGTAAATACCAAAATGGCTTTTATCACTGCAGGCATGGGCGGAGGCACCGGCACAGGTGGCGCCCCCATAATCGCTAAGATTTGCCAGGATCTTGGAATTTTAACTGTCGGGATTGTTACCACTCCGTTCGCTTATGAAGGCAAAAAAAGAATTGCGCAGGCAGAAGAAGGAATCAGAAATTTAAAAGATCATGTGGATACACTATTGGTAATCAGTAATGATAAATTGCGACACCAGTTTGGCAACCTTACCATGAAAGCTGCGTTTGCAAAAGCGGATAATGTGTTAGCTACGGCTGCAAAATGTATTACTGATGTTATTAACAGCACAGGACAGATCAATGTTGACTTTGCAGATGTTTGCACCGTTATGAAATGTGGTGGTGTGGCTATTCTCGGAAGTGCTGAATGCGAAGGAGAAAACAGGGCGCAAAATGCAATTGAGTCAGCGTTGAATTCTCCGCTGTTGAATGACAATGACATTCGTGGTGCCAAATGGATTTTGATCAATATAAATTCTGCTGAAGGCGATGCTGAATTTACAATGGATGAAGTTGAAACCATACAAAATCACTTGCTGAGCCAGGCAGGTGAAGATTCTGACGTGATCCTCGGTCTGGGTTATGATAATTCTCTTGGAGATAAAATCGGCATAACCTTAATCGCAACTGGCTTTGAACATAAATCTCCTTTTGAGCATACACAAGAACCGGTAAACGAAGAAAAAAAGGAAAATGAAAAAGTTGTCGTGGTTTTAGAGGAAGAAAAAAAGAAACCAAGCCAACCGCTTTTTCTCTTTGATGAAAAAAATGAATCTTTTATCAGGAAAAATGAGATAGCTGAAGAAAAAAAGGAAAAGAAAGAAGAGAAAGGCTTACAGCCGCTGCAGGAAAAGGATATCAACATTTCTGCAAAAAAGCAAGAAGTTGAGCAAGAGAATCTAACTCCAAAAATCGTAGAAATACCACAGGTGGAAAACGTAAATTTACCAAATAACGAAAGGGAAATTACTGTTGATAAATCTTCTGAAAATGTTGTTCGTTTGGAATTATCTTCGGATTATACTCCTGTATCTTCGAAAACAAATTTTAATCAGAAAGATAAAACCGAAAATTTAAACCGGGCTAAAGAAACTGAAGTTAATAAAGAAGCTAGCACCGCCCCAACGTCAGGCGGTTATTTGGCAAAACCGAAGCATATTTATGTGGAAGAAAGGCCAAAACCCGAATCCGAAACTCCTGATAAACCAGCACCATTACCCACTTCTAAACAGGAAGACGAGCCTGTTCAGGAAATGCGTTTGGTGATTAAAAATTCCAATGATGCGGTGGAGGAAAATCAGGAAAAGAAAGTACACCAAACGATGCCTATCATGATGTCGACTGTTGAGGAACCGCCGATGGTGGACGAAACAGAAGAGCTAAAGCGCAGGGCTATGGATCGCATTGCGAAACTGAGGAATCTATCCTTTAATGTAAACGCTGCTGATCCTAACAATGAGTTTGAGTCTGTTCCCGCATACCTCCGCCGCAACATGGAATTGCAAAATTCTATCGCTGATGTAGAAAGTTTTTATAGCAATTATACCGTTAAATCGGATGAAAATAATAAAGCCGAAATAAGCACAATTAATACATTTCTGGATGGTGAAAAACCAGATTGATACTATTTGTTAATTAGTTAATTGGTTAAATGGTTTATTGTCGGATGCCTTGGTTCTTCAACTACAAACTATGAACTAATTATAATTTCGTTGTTGTGTGTACTATTGTAATGTTTACTTTCCCCGGAGACTGAAAAAGTTGGCCGGGGTTTTTTATTGCTAAAAATTAAACAAGAATTTTACCGGATAATTAAATTGTGGGAAATCAAATCTTTAATAATTGTTCGTTTACTGTGGCTTAAGATTTATTAACTTCATCTTTTTCAAAATCTCAGCATGAAATTCCAATTGATGGTATCAAAATTTTTAAAATACTCCTTTTTAATAATATTCGTTATTTTTTCAAGTTGTAAGCAACCAGTAAAATTCAGCAAACCAACCATAGCTATCCAAACTTATTTTGGAGATATTATTGTTGAATTGTATCCGGCAAAGGCACCGAAAACTGTGGCGGCTTTTTTGTCTTTTGTTGATTCCGGTTATTTTAAAAATACCTCTTTTTACAGGATTTTGACAACAGACGACGAGTCAATGAATGCATTCAAAACCAACCTCATCCAGGGAGGACTTTGGCAAACCAAACTGAAACTTCAACAAAAAATTCCCGGTATTCCGTTGGAAACAACCAGGCAAACGGGTATTCCTCATGAAGCCGGTGTTATATCGTTGGCAAGGGGTGAAGAGGAAAATTCCGGAAATACAGAATTTTTTATTTGTTTGGACGATGCACCCGCTTATGACGATGGCGGAGATGCCAGCCCCGATAAAAAAGGCTACGTAACGTTTGGTAAAGTTATTAGTGGAATGAAGTATGTAAAACAAATACATGAACAACCGGAATTTGAAACGAACTTTATGCCTCCTATAAAAATTATTAATATTAAAAGGCTTAATTGAATCAAATTTTGAAATTATCGAATTTAACCCACTAATTTTTCAAAAGAAACAAATTGCTGGTCAATAAAATCTTTCATTCTACATTTGCAAAATTATTCACAAAAAATGAAGGAAGTAGTGGCAATTGGATTTTGAGGAAGCATATTAAAACAAAAGCGTGCAGAAAAATATTAATAAAGTAAGCGCCGCAGGATTACTTATCGCATTAGGAATTATTTATGGCGATATCGGTACATCTCCTCTCTACGTTGTTAAAGCTATTATTTCTGATAGAGTCATTTCGCCTGATCTGATTCTTGGTGGCCTTTCTTGTATTATTTGGACGCTAACGCTGCAAACTACCATTAAATATGTAACGCTTACCTTAAAAGCTGATAACAACGGTGAAGGGGGCATTTTCTCCTTGTATGCATTGGTCAGGCGCCAAAAAAAATGGCTGGTTTACCCTGCAATGATCGGTGGCGCTGCCCTGATTGCTGATGGAATGATCACTCCAACCATCTCTGTTACTTCTGCCATTGAAGGGTTAAAACAACTACCGTTTCTCAATGAGATTCCACAATCAATCGTTGTTTACATTGTAATCGCAATTTTATCAGCGTTGTTTTTTGCCCAACAATTTGGCACTGCTTCAATTGGCAAAATGTTCGGGCCGATTATGTTAATCTGGTTTAGTACCCTTTTTATTTTAGGAATAACTCATATATCTGCTGATTGGGCCATTCTTAAAGCGTTTAATCCTTATTATGCTATTAAACTTCTAACTGTATATCCAAAGGGTTTTTGGTTATTAGGAGCCGTATTCCTGGCAACTACTGGTGCGGAAGCTTTGTACAGTGATCTTGGCCATTGTGGTCGGGGAAATATTAGGGTCTCATGGATATTTGTAAAGGCCGCTTTGATTGCCAATTATCTTGGACAGGGCGCATGGGTTCTTTCAAATTTTGAAGGACAAACAAAAACAAGGGCCATGATTGATAATGGCTTTAATCCTTTTTATGGTGTAATGCCGCATTGGTTTTTGATCTTCGGAATTTTTATCGCTACTGTAGCGGCCATTATTGCGAGCCAGGCTTTAATCAGTGGTTCTTTTACATTAATTAGTGAAAGTATGCGATTGAACTTGTGGCCTAAAATGAAGATTAATTATCCAACAGAAGAAAGAGGGCAGTTGTTTGTTCCGGGTATAAATACCATGCTTTATGTAGGATGTATCGGCATTACTTTATATTTTAAAACTTCTTCCAATATGGAAGGAGCCTACGGTTTGGCTATTACACTTACTATGATTGCCACTTCATTATTATTTGCCAATTTTCTTGTATCACAACGTACAAAGAAGTTTTGGATATATCTATACCTTATTGTTTATCTTGTTATTGAACTGTCTTTTCTCACTGCTAACCTGGATAAATTTCCCCATGGAGGATTTGTTACCTTAATTGTTGGCGGCGGCTTGTTTACTATCATGTACGTTTGGTTCAGGGCAAGAAAAATTAAAAACCGATACGTCGAATTCGTACGACTTGATCAATATCTGCCCACTATACAGGAACTTAGTAATGATATGAGCATTCCAAAATATGCTACTCATCTTGTTTATTTGACCAGTGCTAATAATCCGAAGGAAATAGAACATAAGATCGTTTATTCAATTCTCAACAGAAAGCCTAAAAGGGCCGATATCTATTGGTTTGTGCATGTAGATACACAGGATGAACCTTATACAGCTGAATATACAGTAGAAACTATAGTACCAAACGAAGTGATCCGCGTTGAGTTCAGGCTTGGTTTTAGGATGGAACCTCGAATCAACCTGATGTTTAAAAAAGTAGTTTTGGATATGGTGGCCAATAAAGAAGTGAACATTACCAGCCGGTACGAAAGCCTTCAGAAAAATAATGTAGTGGGTGACTTTCAGTTTATTGTGATGGAAAAATTCTTATCGCAGGATAATGATTTGCCTATTTTTGAAAAGCTGATTATGCGTTTGTATTTCTGGATCAAAAAAATAAGCCTCAGCGAAGAAAGAGGTTTTGGCCTTGAACAAAGTAATGTTACGGTTGAGAAATTTCCTCTCATCGTTGCTCCGGTGCGCAAACTTAAACTAGTACGTGTCTTCTCTGATGAAGAATAGTGCCGATGAAAAAATTAAGACTTAAAAATCCGAAATCCGAAAAAATAGAAATAATTTGATTTCCTGTTTTAAAGATTATGAATAGATCTAAAGAAAAACAAAAGGTTTCTACGGGAAGAAAAATTTACAGAATTACCATCGTATTTACACTTATTTATTGTTCGATCGGTATTGCCTTATACCATTTGCAGGAAAAGATTTTGTTTCATCCAAAGGCTTTGCCAAAAGATTTTCAATTCAAATTTGATATTCCATTTAAGGAAGTGAATATCCCGATGAACGAAACGGATACATTAAATTTGATTCAGTTTTTTCCTTCAGATTCAGTGCCAAAGGGCGTTGTCATTTATTTTCATGGCAACAAGGGAAATGTAAACCGCTTTGCTCAATATGCGCCTGATTTTACCAAACACGGTTTTGAAGTGTGGATGCCTGATTACCCGACATACGGGAAAACAACCGGAAAATTGACTGAAGAAAATATGTATAACCAGGCGACGGAAGTTTATAAACTTGCTCATTCAAAATTTTCTGCCGATAGTATTATCGTCTATGGGAAATCGTTAGGTTCTGGTGTGGCTTCGCATATTGCTGCCAATCACGATTGTGCAAGATTAATTTTAGAGACACCTTTTTATAGCATTCCTGATCTTTTCAGTCACTACGCGCCAATTTATCCGGTAAAAAGAATGTCACATTTTGAGTTTCCTGTTGGCGAAAATTTGAAAGAAGTAAAATGTCCGGTTACCATTTTTCATGGTACCAACGACGACGTTATTCCATATGAAGCTGCATCCAAATTAAAGAAGGTTTTGAAGCCGGGAGATGAATTTATTTCGATCGAAAATGGGACTCATAATAACCTGAATGATTCTCCTCTTTTTCATTCGAAACTTGATTCGCTTTTAAGTTTGTCAAAATAAGAATTTGCTTTCTTTCTTCGTTTACTGATCTAAAAAAAATCAAAAGTTTACTTTATCTGCATCAATTGAAAAATCAAACCTTCCTTTGGTAACTAAGATGCTATCGCCGATATTGCCATCAAATAAACCGGAAAGAGAATAACTTCTGGTTGACGTAGCTGAGGAATCTACATACTTTATGTTCACAAAATAAATATTCGATTTCCCGGTTAATTTGATGGCAATATCGGCGATAGCATCTTAGTTACCAAAGGAAGGTTTG
>DAHXOZ010000470.1 GCA_027364635.1 bacterium
GGTAACAATACCATCAGGTAGTTTCTTTTCCGGGACAGCTACCTGGTACAGCCCTCTTCCAATACTGGCAAAAACCAATTTATGTGGTCAATCGCAGCGATGAGTCAAATTTTAAATTGCAGTCAAAAAGAGCGAATACTTCGGATAGCCTTGTAGTAACGTTTTACCCCGAAGGTGGCAACCTGATCACAGGTGCAGACTGCATGGTGGCCGTTCAGGCAAAAGATTTAAATGGTAACCCGGTAGCAGTTAAAGGCCTGGTAAGAGACAACTATGATGCAGTAATGGCGGGCTTTACCACTGATGCAAACGGACTTTCGAAATTTGATTTTGAACCTTCAGGCCACAGGCAATACCGGGCTGTGATAAACTGGAATGGCAAAGAAAAAAGTTACCCTTTGCCCGATTTTAATTTTTATAAAGGCCAGGTTTCTGTAATAAAAGGTTCGCCCAACTATATGGTGAGGGTTTTATTGGGCGATTCTATTTATACAAAAGATGAAGTTAGTTATCTTATAGCCATATCAAAAGAAAATATGGTTTTTGCCAGTATTGGAAGAGGGCTGTACCAGGTAGCTGTCCCGGAAAAGAAACTACCTGATGGTATTGTTACC
>DAHXOZ010000471.1 GCA_027364635.1 bacterium
AGGAGAAGCACTGGCTACTGCAACCTGAAGAATATTTTTCCTGCAATAAAGGTTGATTTTGTTTCCCGTTTGACATAGCGGTGCAACAAACAGATCCGAATACTGGACCCGTATTGCAAAAAGGAAATTGGTACAGGGAATGGTTATTCAGAAATTCCTTGTCCACAAGACAAACCGATGAAGCTATTTTTTAAATACTGCTGAATGGATTTTGCAGGAATCAGACGATTCGCATTGAAAAAAAAACGGTACAATAGATTTGATAATCTTTTTGTACCGTTTGCGGGCCAGACGGGACTCGAACCCGCGACCTCCGCCGTGACAGGGCGGCATTCTAACCAACTGAACTACTGACCCTCTCCAGTATTTTGAGGAGTGCAAAGATAGGCAGAAAGCGTGCAAAATTGCAAATCTTTCCTAAAAAATATTTTCCATTGTATCTTTACAGCTGATTTTAACAGAATCCGTATGACTTTACAATTTCTGGACTTTGAGAAGCCGATTGCTGATCTGTATGAACAAATGGAGAAGGTGAAGCAGGTAGGTGAAAAATCAGAGGTTGATGTCACAGCCACTTTGCGTGAACTTGAGCTCAAAATTCAGCAGGAACG
>DAHXOZ010000472.1 GCA_027364635.1 bacterium
TAATGCCGATTATTTAAATTACAAAGACAAAAACCCCAACACCTATCTTAATGATTATTATAACAACGCCGGCACTTACTAATTTATTGGTGGCCTCATCTACTTTTGGTTGTAAAGAAATAGGGCCCGCGGTATAACTATATCCAAGCGACAATATTTTATTTTTATAGGTGTAGGACGCATTGATGGCATCTGTAATAGCGGGTTGTAAGGCAGGGTTTCCAGTCTGAAATGTTTTAGGATCTAAAAAAAGTACCCAGGGTGCCAGGGCCGAAAAGCTTGGCCTCCATATTCGTTTGCTGTAAGAAAAGTTTACAGCGTTCTTATCATTTATGGTATGCAATACAAACAGGCTGGGAAACAGGTTTCCATATTTTCTATCAACAATATTTTTTTCGGTCAGTGAACCTAAATTGGAACTTGTAAATTCATACCGGAGACCTAGCTTAACGGATGTTGAAGAATCGATTTTGACACTTAAAGAGGAATAAGCAGCACCAATACTTTCTCGAAGGTTATGGTATCCTGAAAGTGAAGGATCTTTTATCCAGTCGCTTTGAAGTAAAGTGGAAACCTGTATGTCATTATTTAGTTTGGAAACGGTGCCTTT
>DAHXOZ010000473.1 GCA_027364635.1 bacterium
AGTTGAATAACCCGTTGACGATACTTTTCAGTGGCAACAAAGTGAAGATGAGACATTTTAGTAATCGAATGCCGTATCGCCTCGTCAAAAGCACCTTCCGTAGTTTCACCGCCATGCAAATGAGCAACTGGTATGCACGCAATAAGAGCCGCCACGACAGCGGAAAAGATTTCGAAACGGTCTCCAAGAACCAGAATCATATCAGGGGTCAACTCATGCAACGCATTAGCAAAACCAAACAGACCTAAACCTATAGATTGAGTAGTTCCAACTGCGGTATCCGAACTGGTCAGCATCTCGACCTTTTTATCGATCTTGAATCCGTCACGCTCAATTTCCCGATAGGTAAGTCCAAATTCAGGAGAAAGATGAGAACCAGTTACAATTATCTGTAATCCCAGCTCATCATCATCCGCGATACCTTGCATGACCATGCGTAACAAGCCATACTCCGCACGATTTCCAGTAATAACGCAGATCCTTTTTTTACTCATAATTCAATTAGTTCCTCAGGGGCAAAATCACGAGGTGCTTTATACCCCATTACTTTATCCCATAACATTGGCGACAAACCTGTTCCAGGACGTTTGGTTGTAATATTATGTTCGCT
>DAHXOZ010000474.1 GCA_027364635.1 bacterium
ATCTCCTGTTTGAATGACAGAAAAATTTCCTCCCGCCGCAGCTTCCGGAGACACATGTAAAACCACCGTTCCAAATCCTGTTCCGCTCATTCTTCCATCAGAAATGCGAACCATGTCTGAAACGCCACGTTTTAGTAATTTCTTTGGCAAGGTCATATTTCCTACTTCGGGCATACCGGGATAACCTTTGGGGCCTACATTTTTTAAAACGAGAATACTGTTTTCATCTACATCAAGATCTTCAAGATCGATCCTTGCTTTATAATCCTCAATGTTTTCAAACACAACTGCTTTGCCCGTATGTTTCATTAGATGTTCGCTTGCAGCGGATGGCTTAATAACTGCTCCATCTTCACATAAATTTCCTTTTAAAATGGCAAGGCCTGTTGCATTATTAAAAGGATTTTCCATACCGGTAATAACATCGTTGTTATAACTTTCTGCATTTTCATAGTTCTCTTTGATCGTTTTACCATTGGCAGTAATACAATCGTGATGAAGAATGGAATCGAGTTCTTTTAACACCGCAGGCAATCCTCCGGCATAAAATAAATCTTCCATAAAATATTTACCGGCCGGCTGAAGATTTGCTATAAGTGGAATATGA
>DAHXOZ010000475.1 GCA_027364635.1 bacterium
ACCCTCCTGATTCTTCAACCTTCCTTATCCTTTGCATCCTCCGATATATTTTACTGCCCGGTATCATCTGTTTCTTCGATCATTTCATCCGATTCCACCAAATCTTCTGAATAAGGAACCTCTTTTGGGCCAATGAAATTATAATAAGAAAGAATAGCGCGGCGCAATTGTTCGGCTACTACTAATTTGGGATTGTCCCTGCTGAATACAAAATCGGTACGCTCATTGGGATTATAATTTTTGGCAAATAAAATATCGTACGTATAAAAAAATCCCCATTTCCCAATGTTGAACAATGCTTTGCGGCGTACAAGTATGCTGCAGAAAACCTCACTTTTTTTCCGGGTTTTAATGCCGATACAAATTCCAAATGTCCGCGTATCATCATTGTTCAAATACTTTACCAGGGATTGTTTCAATTGTAAAGCTTTCAAACTGTTATCTTCCACCTGGAAATTAAGTTCATTAGCAGCATGCCGAACATTGATCTGGTATTTATTCAGCAGGTAATTCCAGTCTTCCCTGTTTTTACCAATGATCCTTTTTATGATAATAGATTTCCATGGTGTAGAGCATAATTGACTGATTTGTGTTTCAAGGCA
>DAHXOZ010000476.1 GCA_027364635.1 bacterium
GCGATAACGGAAACGGCACCTATACCAATCCTCTTATTTCTGCTGATTTTCCCGATCCGGATGTGATACGTGTTGGTGATACGTATTATATGGTCAACACTACCATGTTTGTTTTTCCCGGTGTTCCGATTTTAAAATCACATGATTTGGTGAACTGGAAATATTGCAGCAATGCTGTGCAACGTTTTGATTTTAGCAAGTGCTACGATCTTGACAGTTGTAACCGTTACGGGCATGGACAATGGGCAACCAGTTTGAAATATCATAACGGCAAATTTTATTTGTTATTCATTACACTTAATGAAGGTGGTTTTATGTGCACGGCGGATAAGGCAGAAGGGCCTTGGCATATCACGCATTTACCAAAAGGATTTTATGACCCGGGCTTATTCTTTGATGATAATGCCCGCCCGGATGGCCCTGTCGGACGGGGAAAAGCGTATGTGGCTCAGGGTTATAATAAAATTTCCATTACTGAAGTGAATGACAGCCTGGTGCCTGTTGGTCCGGATTCATTAGTTTTTACAGGTGATATCCGCAAAGGCCTCGAAGGAACGCATGTATATAAAATAAACGGCTATTATTATTTGTATTGCACG
>DAHXOZ010000477.1 GCA_027364635.1 bacterium
ATAACGCAGGCATTGGTAATTGTCGCACCACCAAAAACCTTATCCATCATTCTGACAGAGGAATCCAATATTGTTGTTATGCCTATAATGACCTGGCAAAGAAACAAGGGATAAGAATGTCGATGGGAGAAGCAGGTAATTGTTACGATAATGCAATTGCCGAAAGGGTGAACGGCATACTAAAAGATGAATATTTATTGGACAACGAATTTGTAGACTTTAAACATGCAGTCAAGGCGGTTAAAGAAGCGGTTTATCTATATAATTATGAGCGGCCCCATTGGTCGTTAGATTTGAAGAAGCCTGCCGAAGTCTATCATAAAAACAATGAAAGGTTGCAAGAAAAGAAAAGAAGTAATTTAAAAGATGCGGAGGCGCTCTCTCCAAAGAGCAAGCCTACGGATCTTTTAAATGGGCAAAATGAACAAGCTCTAACCCAATTAAATTAAAGCGTAAAAATCAAATAAAACTGTCAACTTTTTTCGGGACAAGACACATAACAAATAAACTAATTAACGAATAAACTAATTAACGAATAAACCAATAATGTTTTCATTAAAAGATAAAAAAGCAGTTATAACCGGTGCTGGTAGCG
>DAHXOZ010000478.1 GCA_027364635.1 bacterium
TGATCGCCATTGGCTTTAATGCAGAAGCGATGATCATCTGTACTTCTGTTGGCGGTTTAATGAATCATGAAAAGGAAATTCTTCCGTTGGTTGAAAAGGTAGATAATACAATTTTAGATTTAGTAACAACTGATAAAACCAATGTGGGGCTTGGTGGCATGATCTCTAAACTTACCTTTACAAGGCTTGCCATCTCGCTCGGCATTAAAGTGGTCATTTGCGGACTTAAACCCGATTCGCCTTTCCGGGAAGCACTGGACGGAACAAACGGAACTACTTTCAATGCACAATCTTCCAACCTAAAAGCACGACAAAAATGGCTGGCAAGCGGCAGCATCACCTTAGGCAGCATACTGATGGATAAAGGCGCTGTAAAGGCTTTATATCAAAGAAGAAGTTTACTTACCGTCGGTATAAAAAATGTTCATGGTAAATTTGAATCGGGCGAAGTGGTGCAATTGATGGATGAGGATGAGCAAATAATTGGCGTTGCCAAGGCAAAATTAGCGACCAAAGCCATCCGGGATAATATTGCTGTAAAAAATGTAGTGGCCGCTCACGCAGATGACATTGTTTTATTTTAAAAA
>DAHXOZ010000479.1 GCA_027364635.1 bacterium
TTGGCCTTTCTGTACTTTCTGCAGAAAAAAGAACAAAAGAAATTGGTATAAGAAAAGTGTTGGGAGCATCTGTCAGAAGCGTTGTAACCACTTTATCTGCAGATTTTTTAAAATTGGTTTTTATTGCAATGGTCATTTCGATTCCACTGGCATGGATGGCGGCCAATAAGTGGCTTGAAAATTATCCGTACCGGATCACTTTAAGCTGGACGCTGTTTGCAACAGGAAGCATACTGGTAATATTGATAGCTTTAGCAACCGTTAGCTTCCAGGCAATAAAAACAGCGAGGGCTAATCCTGTAAAAAGTTTGCGAAGTGAGTAATTATCACATTTGCTAATTAGCCAATGTGATAATTTCAAAATAAAGAGAACAGGAAACTTTTGGGCGGCTTTGTGTCTACTCATTTGGCGCCGTCCTCGTTGCAAACGAGGACTAGTTGAGGGATAGCGCTGGCAACTGTAAGTTTCCAGGCGGTAAAAGCAGCGATGGCTAATCCTGGAAAAAGTTTGCGAAGTGAGTAATGCCAAATGTGAAAATATGAAAATGTGAAGATGTGAAAAAGAAGAATACAGGAATATTGAATAT
>DAHXOZ010000047.1 GCA_027364635.1 bacterium
GCAAGGTGATATTGGCATGGATATCAGAAAACTTAGTCACCACCCAAAAATAAGAATCATTAGCGTGAGATACCATCATAGATCCGGCACCCATTGCCAACATCACAAATAACTTAGCGGATTCTGATGCAAGTCCCAATGAAGGCAGCATTGGCGCTACAATGGAAGCGGCAGTAATAATGGCAACGGTTGAAGAGCCTTGTGCCGTTTTCAAAATAACAGCAATACCAAATGGTATCACAAGTCCAAGCCCCGTTGTGCTTAGTGCCGTACCAGCCGAAGTGCCAACGCCCGTTTCTTTAATGATCATTCCGAACATGCCACCGGCAGCAGTAATGATCAAAATGGGCCCCGCTTTCTCAATCGCCGTTTCAAATACTTCATTCAGTGTTTCCATTTTTTTGTTGTGAAGCAGCAGCAGGGCAAAGGCAACGCCGATCAATAACGCGATTACCGGATCACCCGTAAATTCAAGAATCCGAATCAAAATATTTCCGGATGCCGGCTGCAGAATATTTAATAAAGATCCCGTGGCAATCAACAACAGCGGAATAACTATCGGCATAAACGACCAAAATACCGGGGGATAAATTGTTTCAACTTCCTGCAAAGGAATTTCATGCTCTCGCGCCGCAGGGTAATTTTTATTTTTTGTCATTCTCTTTATCCAGAAATAAGAAACCAAAAACCCCGGAACGGCAAATAAAATTCCCAGTAATATGAGGTTGCCAATATTCACATTTAGAATTCCTGCGGCAGCAAGTGCGCCGGGATGAGTAGGAATTAAATTGTGAACGGCATATAAAGAACAGGCAAGCACACCTGCAATAAACGGCATGGCTGTTTTAGTTTTAGCACTAAATGATTTGGCTAAGCCACTTAGAATGATAAAACCCGAATCGCAAAAAATAGTCATCCCCGCAATAAATCCTGTAATGCCTAAAGCTGCTGCCCCCTTCTTTTCCCCGGTTTTAGAAAGGATATAACGGGCAAGGGTAATTGCAGCACCGGTTTTATCTAATACTATCGCAATAATGGCGCCCTCTATTATCAGAAACCCTGTAGAAGCCATTGTACTGCCAAATGCATTCTTCATGATGGAGACTACATCTTTCGCGGGCAATACGGCAATAGCAAGGAAAAGGGATACCAGGAACAAGGAAATAAACGCATTTAACTTCCACTTAGAAGTAAGCAGAATAATACAGGTAATACTTATCACTACCAATGATGAAATAGAAGCAGTGCTCATAATTATGCTTAAAAGGATTAGATGATTTGAAATAAATTCTATGCAGAATAAGTATGACTTATCTCCTTAGGTTAACCAAATCCATTTTCGTTCATTCATTTACTGTTACCATCAAAAAAACTATCATTTAATGTTTCCTTTCTTCAGTTCTGCCACTGCATAATTGCAGGCTCTGGCTGTTAAAGCCATGTAAGTAAGTGAAGGATTCTGGCAGGCAGTAGAATCCATGCAGGCGCCATCTGTAATAAAAACATTGGGCGCGTCATGGCATTGATTAAACCGGTTCAATACAGAAGTTTTAGGATCGTTCCCCATCCTCGCCGTGCCCATTTCATGTATCGTCATCCCCGGCACAGAAGCATCGGTAATTTCTGAAACACCGATGGGGCCACCGCTTTGCAACATTTCCATTGCGTCGCTGATCATTGTCGGGCGCATTGATTTTTCATTTTCACCATACTCCATTTCCACATTTAAAATCGGCAATCCCCATTTATCTTTTTTATCTTTATCAAGATAGACGCGATTTTTATAATCAGGCAAACATTCACCAAAAGCGAACATACTTGCCTGCCACGGCCCTGGCGCTGACAATGAATCTTTCCACTCTTCACCTGTTCCTGCTTCATGATACCCTCTTGTCCACTCAGCTCTCGACACATAAACTTCGTAGGCGTAGCCACGATTAAAATTCCTGTCCTTTTTTTGCAGATTTTGAAAGCGCGGAATATACACAGAGGTGGAGCGCTGACCGAAATAATATTTATCTCTTAAAATATCAAACTGTGCTGCCGCGCCGGGACCTGAATAATGATCCATCAAATAATGCCCCACTACACCGCTGTCGTTGGCAAAACCATTAGGGAACCTGTCGGAAGTAGATTGCAATAAAATTTTTGTGGTGGCAAGTGCGGAAGCGTTTAAGAAAATAAGTGGCGCAAAATATTCATACGTTTTCATGGTTTCTGTATCAATAATACGCACGCCCGTAGCCTTGTTCTTTTTGTTGTCCCATATAACACTTTCCACGGTAGAGAAAGGACGTAAAGTAAGGTTCCCTGTTGCATAAGCCGCGGGTAATGTAGATGAATTACTACTGAAGTAGGCGCCATACGGGCACCCGCGGTGACACAGATTTCTTGACATGCATTTGCCTCTTCCGTTATGCGGCTGGGTTAAAACCGCCATCCGGCTTTGGATCAGGTTACGTCCTTTAAATTTTTCTTCGATGGTTTGTTTCAAATGTTTCTCCAGGCAATTCATTTCAAACGGCGGAATAAATTGTCCGTCGGGCAGTTGAGGTAGCCCTTCATTTTTTCCGCTCACACCAATAAAACGTTCCACGTAATCATACCACGGTGCAATTTCTTTATATCGCAGCGGCCAGTCAACGCCCACGCCTTCTTTTGCATTCGCTTCAAAATCAAGATCACTCCATCGGAAGGTGTGCCTGCTCCACAGTAAAGATTTACCACCTACCTGGTTTCCCTGTATCCACCAAAAAGGTTTTTCCTGTGTATAAGGATGTTCTGGATCTTTTACAAAAAAATGCTTGTCGTCCTGCCCGAAATGATAAACCGTTCTTTGCACAGGATAGTTTTTTATATCTTCCTGGCTTAGCATATTTCGGTTGGGCAATTCCCATGGATCCATATTAGCGGTAGGATAATCCTTTACATGTTTTACATCACGGCCTCTTTCCAGCAGCAGTGTTTTCAAACCTTTCTCACAAAGTTCTTTTGCGGCCCATCCGCCTGAAATGCCCGATCCTACTACAATTGCATCGTACATATTTTTTCTTTTGAAGTGACATTTTTTTTAAGTTACCAATACATTAAAAATGTTTTAGCCATCGCTTTTTCGCCTTGCTTATATGGAATACATGCTTCGTAATTACCCGGAACTTTCACATAATTCAATGCTTTTGTCATTCCTTCTTGTGACGTGAAGTACCCGATCAGCGATAGTTTTTTTATAATCATGAACCAGGCTTTATCTGCATCATTTTTATAAGCGGCCATATCAATTTTATCAACAAGAGACTTTTTTTCCTTTTTAGAAAGAGAGGAAAATTTCCCCCTTGCCTCACCATTCAACTCTTGCAGCCCTTTTTTTATAAGTTTCTGATCATCCGGCGACAGGCAATTTTTCACAACAAGATCAAGAAAATATGGAACCTGCGTTTCAAGCGCACCGGGCGTTGTAGTTTTTGGCAACATAATATCAGTTACCTGTTCCAGTAACTGATATTCATCATCGGAAAAAAAATCTGCTCTTAAAGTTTTAGTTTTTGATTTACAGGAAGAAGCGAATTCAGCTAATACGCCGGGAAAGCTGCCGTAAAGCGCAATAGCACCCATTCCCTTAAGAAGATTGCGGCGATTCATATCAAGATGTTTTACAGAACTAAAGTTAATTATAAAATTTTAGTAACAAATAAAATGATCAAGATAAATCCTCACCGATTTACTGTTTTAAAATTAAAGTATTTTAATTTTACGTCTAACCCTAACCGTTATGTTAAAAATTAAAATCAGGAGTATTTGTTCGTTTACTATAGCAACCAAACTCAAAAGCCGTCATAATTATTGCCCGGATAAATCTTTTACCCGGATGTTTCTGAACTGAACTACCGATCCATGTCCAAGGAAACCAATGTGTCCCTTGTCGCGTTTCAATCCCGGATGCTGCTTGCCATCCATTGTTCCGTTTTGACGCGCTTCGGTAATATCTGCATCAGTTATAACAGTACCATTTAATATCACTTTTATTTTTGGCCCCCTTGCAATTACTTCTTCATCATTCCATTCACCCACGGGTTTCAAATAACCACGCTTTGCAGGAACGACACCGTAAATGGAACCATGGTATTGATACGGATGAAGATCTTTATACTCAGGCGCTGTATTATCGAGTATCTGCAGTTCCATCCCCTCATAAGCAGCATCGCCTTCCAGGGGTGCCCTGATACCTAACCCGTTGTTAGCGCCGGGAGTAAGCTTAAATTCAAAACGAAAATCAAAATCGCTGTATTCATTTTTGGTATAAAGATTTCCTCCACTGCCTTTTTCGGGGTGTATGGTAATTGTTCCGTTTTCCGGAATATAACTATCAGTAGCACCCGTCCATTGGTCCATCGTTTTGCCGTCAAACAATAATTGATAGGCTTGCTTCTTTTCCTTTTTCGAGAGTTGATTGTTAAAAGTATTTTTAGAAGAAGAGCATGAAACGAAAGCTACTGCCGATATCAGTAAGCAAAAAAATAAATTGGATTTCATTGTTAATTATTGGTTATGATGCAATTTACTGGAAACGCACTAAAGGACATTGCAGAATTTTAGATTTAATAAAAATAGAAATTGAGAAAATTTGTCGGTTTACTGTATCTGCTTCTATCTTTTTTATTCGGTGTTCAACTTTCGATTTTATAAGGTTCAAAACATTTCCTGCTAATTATCACGGATTTGATTTTATTAAGAGCCCATAATTTTTTTAACAAAATAATCATGGGGAAATCTGCGGGTATTCCTTCTGTGGAAATCTGCGCGAAGTCATCCTTTTTCTTCCAACAAACTTGCGGGAATAGAAATAGTAAAAACAGTTCCTTTACCATACTCCGAAGAAACGTCAATGGAAAAACCATGAAATGAAGTAATGCTTTTCACAATTGATAAGCCTAATCCAAAACCTTCGCCTTTTTCTTTCCCTGATTTTTTAAACCGGTTAAAAATAGTGGAAAGTTCTTCCTGTTTAATACCAATACCGGTATCTTTTATAAATATCCGGTAGTGTTTCCCACGCACATATTGATCACTTAAAGTAATGGCTCCATTTTCTTTATTATACCTGATAGCATTGTTAACCAGGTTGTAAAGCATTTGAAAAAAGAGATCGTGGTTTACCTGTTTGATTATTACATTTTTTGAAACTGCATTGGTGAATTGAATAGATTTAGTTTCCAGCCGGTAAGAAAGCTCTTCCATCATTTCAGTGATTAATTCACGAACATTCACCGTATCACTTTTTGCAAACTGATCATTTTCTATCCGTGAAATATAAAGCAACGAATTCACAATTTTTTTAAGGCGGTTAAGCGTTCGCATCATTGCTGATATCTTATCCTGCATTTCTTCACTGATATCTTCTTCCATCATCAGGTTCTCAACATTTGATTGAAGAATGCTGATGGGAGTCATCAGTTCATGTGAAGCATTCGATGTAAATTCTCTTTCCTTATCAAAAGCTTCATGAATTTTTTCCATTAAATCAATCAACGAACGATCAAGTATTTGAAAGTCTGTAGTGGATGTTTTTATAGGCGAAAGCGGTTCCTTAAATGGAAATTTTCGGTTTAATAATTTCGTCTTTACAATCCTGGTGAGCGGCCTAATTAATATATTGGTATAAATAAGGTCGACCACAATACTTAAAGCGATCAAACCGATTAAAATATACAAGGTAAAGCGCTGCAACAGGTTATTGTATTCACCGATGGTAGCAGTAGTTTTCCCAATTTCAAGAATATAATTTTTAGGGGCACCGGTTAATTCATGAGTTAAAATACGATAGGTAAGTGTGTCCCCTCCCACTACCCTTTTTGAAGTTTCAATAGTATCGCGTACGATTTCATTATCTGCAGGAAGGATGGAAATATATTCTTCCTTCAACATAGTATAACTCGCATAAGCACTATCGCCCTGCAGGTAATAATCGATACCGTTTTGTTTTATTTCTGAAAGAACTTTTTGCTTTTGTTGACGCAGGTAATAATTACTGTATTGAAAACTTACGTAGCCTACCAATGAAGGAAGCAACAACACAAACAAGACCACAATCAGCAGTTTGGACAGCGTGATAAAAAGGGTAAGTTTTGACAGCAGTTTCACTACTAAATTTTTATTTTATAACCAATGCCACGAAGCGTTTGCAACCAATCAACCGGTGCATAGGCGCCCATCTTTTTCCTGATGTTTTTAATGTGTACATCAATAAAATTTGAATCATAATCATCATCCGAAAAATTACCCCAAATATGTTCGCTCAATTGCAACCGCGTGAGAGGCCTGTTTTTATGGAGGATCATATAACTCAGCAGGTCAAATTCTTTTCTTGATAATTCTATCTCTTTCTCTTCAAAACAAACTGACCTTTTATTAAGATCAATATTAAAATCACCCAATTCCATAACAGGATCATTATTTCCTGATTTACGCCGAGAGATCGCCTGCATTCTTGACTGTAATTCGAGTAATGAAAAAGGTTTCGGAAGATAATCATCAGCACCAAGATCCAGCCCTTTTATCCGGTCTTCGAGATCACCCCGTGCAGTAAGAATAATATAGGATGCAGAAGGGCACATTTTTTTAGTTTCATTCAATAGTTCAAGGCCATCTTTATCAGGTAAGCCAAGGTCAAGCAGAATAAAATCATATTCATTGTCAATCATCAGTTTTTTTGCCTCAGCAGCATCATACGCATTATCACAGAGATAAAATGCCTTTTCTAAAAAAAGTTTGATTTCACGCGCGAGCGATCTTTCATCTTCAATGATCAGTGTTTTCATACTATCAGAACTGGTAATAAAAACTGAAAGTTAAAAAAGAATTTATTTGTTTGTTTGCTGCCACATGGTTGCTTAATAAAGACAACTGGTACTCGGCTTGTATTAAATAATGCGACCTGTTATATGCAAGAGGTATTGTAAAATTGTAGGATAAAACGTTGAAATCGGTAGTGGTAGTTGAGTCGGTATGAGATGAGGTGGAACTATTACCCAGGCCAGGCAACGGCATACCCAAAAGACTATCATGCAATTTCTTTTGTGTGATGTAAGTCTGGTAGAAATGCTGCGTTCCTCCAACGATGCTTACTGCAGGTTCGATGGTAATAATATCCTTTGGGGTAATGCTGAACAAGTTAATAGATTTTGAAATAGCCGCTGTAGCAAAAGCATCATTTGTTTTGCCAAAGGCATAATCAAAGGTAAGTTTAGGCTTTATCACCATGCTGTCCAAAGAGAAAGCAAGGCTTGCATTATCTGCGTTTGCTGCCTGCAGAAAAGGCGAATAAGAAGGATAAAAACTATGGCTGTAGCTAAGGTCTGTTTCGAGCTTTTTGCCCATTTTGAAATTAATACCTGCTCCAAGAGCGGCGGCAGAAACCGAAGAAGTATTGTCGTTTAAAAGTTTGTAGGATTGCCCGGTAAAATACAATCCTGATTTAAGCTGATAAACGGCTGCTGCAGCCACATATGGTATAGGTTCGGCTGCTTTTTGCCCATAATAGCTTGCGTCATTGGCATAAATAGCAGCAAGCGTAAGTGTATTTTTGGCATTGCTTGTTGCGGCGGTGCTGCTATCCGTTTGTGCAAAACAAACGGTGCCGGCTGAAAATAAAGTCAAAAACAGTATTAAAGATTTCATGAGGTTATGCTTTTTCATCTAGTGAAGTATTTTAATCACGGGTTTAACAACGGCTTTGATCTTAGGTTTGATTATTTTAACCGGGTGGACATTCACTTTTACCGGAAGAGGAATGGCTTGCCTGCGTGCGTTCGGAATTACTTTTACCACTTCGGTTTGCTGGTCGCTGGTGGCATTTTCTTTCTTTTTTTCTTCCTTAGTTTTCTCATCTTTTTCCGGAAGAGTGGTGTCGGCCATTAGCCGGTTTATTGAAGAATAATTTATTTTAATACCAGGATATGGTTTGCCGGAAGCCATAGCTGGCTTTATCGCTGCTATCAAAAAAATTATAATCAAACTTTGTATTCTAAGCGCTTTTTTCATTTTTATATTTTAAAAAACAGGTTTTGCTTTTTTTGCAAAACCTGTTAAAGTCTCCTTTCTTTTTACCTGATCCTGATGGCGGCGGCTGCTCTTACGTTAGCGGCTGCATTTACTTTTACTGGTTTTACATGCACTGCATGAACTGATGTTACAGATGCTGCTGCAGACTTATCTACTGCCACATCTGAACGGTTATCACCCTTAAGTGTTGCATGAACACTTTGTTTTTTGGTACTTGTAGATACACCAACCTCGTTTTTACCGGCAGATTTATCTACTGCCACCTGTGAGCGGTTATCACCTTTAAGTGTCGCATGAACACTTTGTTTTTCGGTGCTTGTCAACTTACCTAGATGGTTTTTACCTGTTGAAGCTGATGAATTTTCCTCACCTGTTAAAGACGAATTTTCATTCATATTATTGCCTTCCAAAGTGGCAGTTCCCTTTTGCTTTGCAGTAGCAGCGGTTGCCAGTCCTTTGTCTTTGGCGTCAGTTGCCAAAGCCTGTTTTTCAGAAGCCATCGCCTGGTTATCTTCTTTGATCTGGCCGGTGGCTCCATCTTTCGCGTTTTTAACAACGGAAGAATGAATTGTGGTTGCAGAGGAAGCATTTGCTGAACTATTCGCCCGGGTACCTGCTTTGTTATGCGAAATATTGGTTTGGCCTGTAACATTTTCACTGTTACCCGCAGTGGTCTGCGCAAAAGAAGCTGTCGTTAAAAAGAAAGCTGTCGAAATTAATAATGTCTTTTTCATGATTCTTGTTTTTTAAGGTTAAGCATTTAATTATAAAAACAAATGTAGAAGCCGAAGATGAAGGGAAAATGAAATTTGTATTCTTTCTTCAATCATCATTTTCTTTTGTTTGTTTTTTATTGATTTAATAATTAATTACGAAACAAATGTAGAAGCCTAAAATGAAGAGAAGATGAAATTTTGAAAAAAATTAATTGTAAAAACAAATCATTAATTTTCGTACATGCATAAACGTTAGTTATTAACTAAAATAAAAATCTTCATCATTTCTTCGTTTACTGCCAGAAAATTTCACTCCGTTTTTTAGAATAGTCTTGCTGTATATTTGTCGCAATATTATTCACACACCTAAAAAGTCTATGTCACATTGGATCAATTTATTCCTTCACCAGCTTAGAGAAACAAGCTGGATAGAGTGGCTGGCAGTGGCATTTGGTATAGCAGAAGTATTACTGGCAAAGGCTAACAAAGTGGCGCTTTATCCTGCAGGCATTGCCGGCACCCTTCTTTCTATATATCTCTTCGTCACTTCAGGCTTGTATGCTGAATCACTGTTAAACTTATATTATGTAATGATGAGCATATACGGCTGGTGGTATTGGATCAAAAAGAAAAATATGCCCCCTGTTGAGATTACTTATGCCAATAAAAAAGAATGGATTACCGTACTTTCCATTGTGATCGGCGGTTTTATTATTTTATATGTTATTCTTAAAAATTTCACGCCCTCCACTGTTCCTTTCTGGGACGCATTTGTAAGTGCCACTGCATGGGCGGGAATGTGGCTGCTTGCCAAACGCAAAATAGAAAACTGGATCTTATTGAACATTTCAAATGCAGTAGCCATTCCTTTATTGTTTTACAAACATTTGATTTTATACGCAGCACTTACTATTTTTCTTTTTATAGTTGCTATTCAAGGATATTTGAAATGGAGAAAAATTGTAAAAAAAGAAAATACCTTTGTCGCTAATCCTATTTGAAAAACAATGAAACCCCAAAATATACCTCATCCTTCCTTTTTTATAGATGCACAACTCACGGGTTTGATTCGTCAGTTTGTTGCTGAAGCAGAACAACTGGGTTCTTTGCATCCTAACCAACTTTCTGTTATTTATAAAGAAAACTGGTTTAACTTATATGTACCAAAAGAATATGGTGGACTTGGTTTATCACTTCCTGAAGCATTGAGAATACAGGAATCACTCGCGTGGATCGATGGAAGTACCGGCTGGACCGTAACACTCTGCAGTGGCGCCAATTGGTTCGTCGGGTTTCTTCAGCCGGAAACTGCTGAATACATTTTCAATTCGGATAAAGTTTGCCTTGCCGGAAGTGGCCGCCAAAATGGTATTGCCAAAATGGTAAATGATGAATATGAAATTTCCGGCCGTTGGCCTTATGCAACAGGCGCTGCGCATGCCACTGCATTTACTGCCAACTGCCTGGTAGAAAAAGATGGCAAGATTATTCAAAACGAAGATGGCAGTCCTATTACAGCAACTTTTATTTTTTTAAAAAATGAAGTATCAGTTATTAAAGACTGGAAAGCAATGGGAATGATTGCTACATCAAGCAACAGCTTTGAAGTAAAGAAATTAAGGGTGAATAAAAACAGGCTTTTTGCAATTGATGAAAAAAAAACAGTGCTTGCCGGCAAAATTTATCAATACCCCTTTTTACAATTTGCAGAAACCACACTGGCTGTAAATATTTCCGGAATGGCCATCTATTACCTGGATCTTTTCGAAGCAATTATTAAAGAAAAAAAATCAGATGAACATTTCACAAATGAAAAACTGCTCGCTCTTTCACTTCGGCACGATACGGCCAAAAACCAACTGGATGAAACACGACAACTGTTTTATAAAACGGTACAACATTCATGGAATGAAGGACGGGGAGCAAAAGACTTTAATCCTGCAACCCTTAAAGAAGTAAGCCTGGCAAGTAAAGTACTGGCCGATATTTCAAGAAAAATGGTTGATGAAATATTTCCTTATTGCGGACTTATTGCTACCAACCATGATTCGGAAATAAACCGTGTTTGGCGAAACCTGCATACTGCAATTGTACATCCTTTACTTTTACAGTAAAACCATCACACTTCCTGGTACAATAAAAATTTCAGACTGGTTGCTATCGGGATTATCCATTTACTATTAATTCTTTCTTTGCAAAATCTTAAACCTGGTTTTACTGTGGTATAAATTCCACTTTCTACTTTACATTTCGATGGTTCAAATAGAATACCTCCTGAAAAAAATTTGGGATTGAGTAAAGGTTACATTCATACAGAATGAGGAAAAACGGACAAGCCGTCAACAGTGGCACACAATATGATGGTAATTTTTTTTTAAAAAAAATCAATAATAAACCTAATCATTATGGCAGCATTACAAGCTCAACCCAAAAAAAATAATTACCGGTGGCTTTGGCTACCGGCGATTCTTGTTATAAGTGGAGTTGTTTATTACTATTTGAATTATTATCAAAAAAACAAAACAGAAGCCGGCACTAAAATTACAGGTTCAATTTCCGGTGAAGACAACAATCCTCATGGTTCTGAAAGTATGGGATCCGGGCCTTTAAATACCTGGGGCCGAATTGATTTTAATTCACCCGACACCACTTATGCCGAAATAACGAATAAAGATGTAACGGTAAAATCAAATCCACAGTTTGTTATTTATTCTATAAATAGCCAAAATGTTTTTGCAGATAATAAAAGCGATCTGAGCAATGAAGGCAAACAAGGTTTAAATCAAATTGGTGCATCGATCAACCAAAGGTATAAATCAGCAGATATTAAGATTTATGACAAATCAGATACTATTGAGCCTGGTCGCCTTGCCGAGGAAAGAGCAGAATCTATAGCCAATTATCTTATTCATAATTCGAAACTCGATCAAGGTCACTTAACCTTTTTCTATAAAAGCAAACCGTCATCGAAGGCCGACAAAAGTAGTACCGTAAATATCGTTGTAAAACGATGATGGTAATGAAAAGCCTGAAATCATGGAAAACAGAAAAGTCCAGGTAGTAACCTTTCGCAACCGCAATGAAAGAAAATCATTAAAGTAAATGAAAAAGGATATCCCATTTACGATATTGATAATGATAATGAAAACAAGAAACAGGAGTCAGATTGAATTTTAAATTATTGTTTTTCGTACATTACTTTAAAAAAAATATTTTTAAACCATTTTAAATTTTAAACTCAAAATTATGTTTGATCAAATTCTCGACCTGGTGAAACAGCATTTAAGCAAAAACCCTGAAGTAGCAAATCAAATTCCCGATGACCAAAAAGAAGAGGTGCATAATGAAATTGCCAATCATATTACTAACGGAATAAAAGACCAGTCTCTGGCAGAAGGTGGTGTTGGTGGCTTGCTGTCTTCATTACAAAACAGTGTGGCTTCCGGAGGCACTCTCACCAGTGCAATTGAAGGAGGGCTTGTTGGTAGTCTTACCAATAAGTTAGGATTATCTCCAGCGATATCCGGGGCAATCGCAGCAGCTATTCCGGGCATTTTGCAAAAATTTGCCAACAAGGCAGCCGACCCTAATGATTCAAGTATTACCAAAGAAAGCCTTACCAATTCTTTATCAAATATCGGCGGTAGCCTGGGCAAAATGTTTGGTTAAATCTATCTATTTGAACAATTTTAAAATCCAAAATGAAAATCAGGATTTTTTGTTGTTTTACTGTAATTAATCCATATCAGTAAGTATAACCTCCACGATCTCATCGGTGTCTCCATCAAAATGATGGCCACCGGGAAGCACTTCATGGGTAAATCTTTTTAAAGTAATTTTATTTACTGCAAGCGTTTTATCATCGCTGGCGCTGATGATCACCACTTTCTCATCCGTTAGCTTATTTATTTCAGAAACCACATCCATACTTCTTTTAGTATTGCTTCCAAAAATATCTGCCCAGTGTATTTCAAAATCAGTACTTCCCGAAGAAGCCAACAGGTAAGACAAAAGAACTTTATCATCTACATTTTTCGGCAGCCGGTTTAAAATAAATGGAAGTACATCTGCTCCAAAAGAATAACCGATCATAACAATTTGCTGATTTTTTCTTCCAGTCAATTTTTTAGTAAGAATATTATTTACATCATCTGCAGTTTGTTCGGGTGTTTTTTTATCCCAAAAATAAGATCGGGCATTTAAGGCAATCACATCAAAGCCTTTATGGTTGAGCTCTTCACACAAGGACGTTGAAAATTTATTCATGCCGCCATCTCCACTAATATAAAAGATCAACGGTTTTTCATGGGCATTTGCAGACCATTCCTTCAGCGGAAGATCCTGTGCAGATAAGGTAGAAGGCTTTAAAAAAGGCGTTATAAAAACGCAAAATAAAATTAGAAATTTATTCATAAAAGTTTCAGGGTTGCATTACTTTATTAAGTGCCAAAGGCAATTGCAGTAAATCATAGTCATTTTCATAAACCAGGAATTTATCTTTCCACTCAGACGCATATTTTTCTTTAAAATCCCTAAGCCCATGATAATGTTTAAACCTTTTTAAATTTTTACCTGCAAATTTTATAAGCTGTTCTGCTGGGCTGTTGGGTTCTGTAATTCCCGTCATGGGCACCAATCCTAAATTAATATAATTGCAATTTTTTTCTTTGGCATATTCTACCAATTTAATGATAAGGGCGTCCATACAGCCGCCGGGCGCATCCGCAGTTTTACGAATAAGATCGTAGGTACATTCTTCCGGCGAATAATCAGGAATGATGTTTAAAAACGCAACAATATCGCCAACCTCATCCGAAATAGTAATTACATCCTGTTGCATCAATTCTTTTGCATCAAAAATTCCCTGTGAAAAAACCTGTTCTTCTTTTTCATAAGCTGACAACCATTCATCAGAAACCTTTTTTAGTTTTTCGACCAATTCCTTTTTCAGCGGAGCTTTATGAATGGCCGTTACATACCCTTTTTTTTGAAGCGCATTCATTGCATTTCTTAAAGATTTCTTATCTCTTCCTTCCATCGTGAAATTGCGCGCATCCAATATTGCTTCCTGCCCGATAAATATTTTTTGTTTTCGTAACTGGTCAAACCATACCATGCTGTTGATATCCACCCGGTAAAACGCAGTTTTTAATCCCATCTTTTTACACAGCTTGTAAAATTCTATCAACACCTCGGTCTTATGTTCTTCGGCACACACCGGTTCATCAAGTACGATTGCAAAACCATTCGCAATCCGGTAAGCAATAAAAGCTTCATGCACCTCAGAAAAAAACAACAATTTATCCGGGTAAATTTTAAAATAATCAACGGATGAATTGCCAAATTCGCTCAGCAAAAACTTTGCCCTCTCTCTACCGGTTTCAGTGGTATCTTCAACCTTTAAAAACGGCTTGATAAGTGTGAACAGAAGAAATCCCCAACTTAAAAAACCCAGAATTTGAATCAATATAATAAACTGGCGGCCAAAATTGGTATGCGGATGAAGGGAATCTTCCTGTAAAAAAAAGCTGCGAACAGAAAACTCAATTGATTGACGCCAGGTAAAATCAATCCCAAAATGTTTTACTTCAATAAAATAAAATCCAACAAAGCCAAAGATCAAAACGGATAAAAAGATAATGGCAACGGATAAAAAACCCATTCTTATAAACTTTGCACTACTTCGGATTCGGTATTGACTTCGGCTTATCAGCAATAAAATAATGATAAAAGCAGCAAAGGTAGCTTCTTCATAATCGAGCGCTTTGGTTAGATTGCCTATCACCGATAAAATAGCCAGCAAGAGTGCCAGGCGCCATGCATTCTTCAGCCCTTTAAACATATAAGCTGAAGTAATCAGCAGGGCAAGCCCGATAAAAAGCACCAAGATATTCGAAGCATTGATCGCATCTAAAGGAAGAAAAGTTCTGATGAGCTTTAACCTTGGGTGTAGCGGTGGCGTTACCACGGAAACAATATTGATCAGGCCAAGAGAAAATATAAGCAAAGCCGGTACGATCCTGATAAACAAATACCTCCCTCTCCATAAAAAGGATAAGATCCCAAAAAACATGGGTAGCCAAAACTCAAATACGCGATATAAAATCGTAATGGAAAGTGCGTCTACTGTTGAATAACCATACATCTGAAGGATATAAACCAGCGAAATCTCCACTGCTCCAAGTCCTCTTAAAAAGGGAGAAGTGATCATCAATAAAACGGAAACAATATACCCAATAGCAGCAATGGCAAAAGAAGCAGGCAAACCCAGCGCCAACATGGCAATGTAAATATGGAACATACCGGTAAACTCCACTCCTGTTGAATATAAAATACTTCCCGCATATTTTTTATTGTTTACGTTGGCGGCAAAAAGCTCATCAATAACAACGGCGGATTTTGGAAATTTTTTAACGATAAACCGGTACAATTTCCCCTTTTTCTTAAGCCCTTTTGCCATTTTAAAAATGGCAGCAATAATAACCATCAGCACAATTAAGGCCACCCACGCATCCTGAGTTTGATGTTTGGCTGATAAAGCAAAAAGAATGATCACAGGGAAACCAACTAAAAAAACAGTAAATAATCCAGCAAACCCATACAGTCCGCTTGCCTGGTGAACCTGTGGTTTATTAAAGCCTCTTTTTTTAAGTTGGATAGGTGTATATGCCAGCGAACTTACTCCACCGGCAGGCAAAAAAATACTGAGAAAATTTCGTTTCAAAAAAAGCTCAATTGCGTCTATCCATTTTAATGAGAGGCCTATTGAAGAAAAACTATTTACGTACATGCCGCTTTGCAGGAAAACATATAGAAAAGTAACACCAAGTCCCGCCATCAACCAATGAACGTCAGCCTGCTCAATGTTGGGGATGATTTGCAGCAATTCTTTGCGCTCACTGCCAAAGAAAATAAATGCCAGCAGGATCATTAACGCAGCCAGTATTTCGCGCCAATACAATTTAGGCGAGAAGGTCTCTATTTTTTTATAGAAGGGTTTGAGATTCAGTTTTTTTATTTGCAAAGATAAATGAAACGAGAAGCTTACCTCTTTGTAAGAAGTAATTATGACTTAGAAGCTTGTTAAATCCGGATTAATGATTTTTCAGAATCGATACCCACTTTTTTCTACATTCACGGATACTCCAACAGGTATAATTCTATTTGCCGATTAAAACCATTGGTTTACCTACTTTTTATATATACCAACCTAAATAGCTTTTCCCTGCTGTCAAACCAATTATAATTTTGGTAAATTAATTTAAAAAAATATTTTATGGAACAGAATGAACGGGATATGGAAACCAGGATAAATGGTTCAAGAGTAGGTGGCGGGCTTTTTTTGTTATTGGCCGGCTTTTTATTATTGGCTTATAAAATGGGGGCTCCAATCCCCGGCTGGGTATTTACATGGCCGGTATTACTAATCGCCATTGGATTATTGACAGGAATCAAAAGCCGTTTTCATAACCCGGGTTCTTATATTTTAATTTTAATTGGCAGTGTTTTCCTGGTCGACCAATCCATACCGGGTATCGATTTACACAATTATATAGCACCCATCATATTGATCGGTTTAGGATTATTATTTATTATTCGCCCAAGAGGCCACTCCATTGGCAGATACAGAAGAGCACGCTGGGAAAGACACGGATTTACACCATTTGAGCCTGAAGCAAGTTCTGCTGCCAAAAACAATGAAGAATATGTGGATATTCACGCAGTATTTGGAGGCGTAAAAAAAAACATTCAATCTAAAAATTTCAAGGGCGGAGAAATAACCTGCTTTATGGGTGGTGCAGAGATCAGTTTCATGCAGGCAGATATTCAGCACCCCGTAGTGCTGGAAATTAATAATGTTTTTGGAGGCACAAAACTCATTATCCCGGGAAACTGGGAAGTGCAAACAGAAATTTCTGCAATGTTTGGAGGTGTGGAAGATAAAAGAAATTTTCAAAACGCCATCCCGGATGTTGAGAAAAAAATCATCCTCAGAGGCTCCTGTGTATTTGGTGGAATTGAGATCAATAATTACTGATAGCATAAAACGCTTCATCTTAAAATACATTTATATGAAATGGTATCTTGCAAAATTGGTTTTCAGAATAATTTGTGGTGAAGGAAATCATGCCCCACAGTTTGATGAGCAACTGCGGCTTGTTTTTGCTGAGAATGAAATGCATGCTTTTCAAAAAGCCAGGCTACTCGGAGATGCTGAAGAAGACAACTTTTTAAACAATGACAAAAAGCCTGTACATTGGAAGTTTATTGATGTCTCAGAACTGCATCCTCTTAATGAGTTGATTGATGGCACTGAGATTTATTCATGCATTAAAGAAGAAGACAATGGCGATGAGTATATAAAAATCATCAACAAACGTGCAAGTTATTTACACGAAAGCTGCATGGAAAAAACATTCGAAATGATTTAAACCCGATCGCAGGTGATATCAATTTTATCTGATAAACGTTTACGGATTTTTTTTGCCACCTGGTGGTTGCTCTGCATGTTGCTTCAATTTTTTATTCTTAAGCAAATAAATATTGACGATAAAAATGCATTGTTGGATAGCCTTACCAGTATTGTTTTGCTTGCTGCCGGAAGTTTTTTTATCAGCAATAACATGAAATACTACCTTCCCCGAAGAGAAAAATATTGGTACCTGCTTATTATAAGTACTACGGTCACTTTTTTTTGGTTCCTCGCCACCCGTGGTGTTATGTGGGTTATATTAAAAGATGGAGACCCTTACATGAATTTTATCCATTCCACTACCTCCTTAAGATTTGGTGCGGGATTTCTTCTGCTCACCAGCATGAGCATGTTTAGTTTTATGTGGTATGGCCAGCAGGAATATAAAGAAATGGTGAACCGGAAAACAGAAACAGAACAACTTTCAAAAGAAGCGGAATTATTCAAATTACGAAGTCAGTTTCAGCCTCATTTTTTGTTCAACAGCCTCAATTCTATAAGTGCGCTCACCGGATCTGATCCTGAAAAAGCAAGGCACATGATCTATCAATTGAGCGATTTTTTGCGCGGCACACTTAAAAAAGACGAACAACAATGGATCTCTTTGGAAGAAGAAATACAATACCTGCAATTGTATCTTGATATAGAAAAAGTGAGATTTGGCCATCGCCTGCAGACAGAAATAAATATTCCCGAAGAAGCGCTACCTTATAAACTTCCGGCTTTAATTTTACAACCCGTTGTAGAAAATGCGATCAAGTTCGGCCTCTATGATACAACCGGCGAAGTGATGATAAAACTACAAGCGGAAGTGCAACAGAAAAATCTAAAAATATCGGTGCAAAATCCATTTGATCCTGAAACTGCACACCCTTCCAAAGGAACAGGTTTCGGACTTCGTTCTATTCAAAAAAGATTGTTTTTATTGTTTGCTAGGAACGATCTTTTAAAAACATCAATAGAGAATAACCAATTTATAACTACGATAATTATTCCCCAAATGTTACAACCTGTTCAGCAAGTTGACACCGAAACAGAAAAAAAATGAAAGTGATTATTATTGATGATGAACCCTTAGCCAGGAGTATTATAAAAGAATACCTGCAAAGCTGCAAGGATGCTACTTTGGTGGCAGAATGCAATGATGGTTTTGAAGGACTAAAAGCTATTCAGCAACATAAGCCCGATCTTATTTTTCTTGACATACAAATGCCGAAGATCAATGGATTTGAGATGCTCGAGTTAATTGAAAATCCGCCGTCAGTAATTTTCACAACCGCCTTTGATGAATTTGCCATAAAAGCTTTTGAATCAAATGCGGTTGATTATTTATTGAAACCTTTCAGCAAAGAACGATTTGAAAAAGCGATTGATAAATACAGGAATCAACAAAACACGGCTTCCATTGAAAAAGTAATTGAAACCGCGGCAGAATCTGCTGTACAGCAAAACCGGGTTGTGGTAAAAGATGGAAATAAAATCAAAATCATTCCTGTACACCAAATCCATTTCCTGGAAGCAGCCGATGATTATGTAAAAATTGTTAGTAATGACGGCTCATTCCTTAAAAAACGCACGATGAGTTTTTTTGAAAAGTCGCTGGCTCAATTCCAGTTTGTGCGCGTTCATCGTTCGTTTATTGTAAATACGCAATTGATTACGCGCATTGATGCTTATGAAAAAGACAGTCATTTATTATTGCTCACCACGGGAGAAAAAATTCCGGTAAGTAAATCCGGTTATGCAAAGTTGAAGGAAGTGTTGGGTATCTGATTTCAAGCTCAAAATAAAAATCTGCATTTTTTATTGCTTTACTATTGATTCCAAAAATACTTCCCTGAATTGATTTTAAAATTTAGCTGTGAACCCGGCATAAAAACTTCTACCTACCGCCGGAATGATTCCCGGCCCAGGATATTCATCCGTTCTTCTCGTGAAATACGATTGATCAGCCAAATTGTTTACGCCACATTTGATT
>DAHXOZ010000480.1 GCA_027364635.1 bacterium
CATCATACTTTCCATCATTTGTGTAGCCACAATTACCGGCTTGGCACGATGCATGGCCGCAAAAAACTGGTAAACATTATTGTTGTTGCCGAAGGTGAAACTTTTGGGGCTGTTGAACTGGGTAAAGTAATTACAGAAAGGATTCCTGAACAGGAAGTTAGAGTAACCATTCTTGGTCATATACAACGCGGAGGCTCACCTACCTGTTTCGACCGGTTAATTGCAAGCCGCATGGGATACGCTGCCGTTGAATGCCTTAGAGAAAAAAGATTTAATGTATTTGTTGGTATTGTAAATAATAAAATGCACTATATTCCTCTTGATCAGGCTGTAAAACAGAAACAAAAAATAAGTGAAGACTGGATGAAAATTGTAAAAATTTTATCGAGCTGATTATGAATTATGAATTGTGAATTATGAATCCTCTAAACTCTCTAAACTCTAAACCAATTAAACTTAAAAACCAAAAAAATTAATGTCAAAAAATATCAGTAAATATCTTCATCAACAAATGGATAAAAAAGCCGGATTTGATCATTCAATAAAACGTACAAAGATTGTGGCAACGGTTGGCCCAGCCTGTGA
>DAHXOZ010000481.1 GCA_027364635.1 bacterium
CCCATCCTGTTTTTGCAGGGGACCAAAGATGCACTCGCAACGTGGGATCTTATCGAATCAGTTGGTTCGTCTCTCCGCAAAGCAAAACTGGTAAAAATTGAAGGAGCCAACCACTCGTTTAAAGCAGGCAAAACCAATACAACAGAAATACTTACCAAAGCCACCAATGATTGGGTGGAGAAATTATTAAAGAAGCCCGTGAAATTTTAAATTCAGTTATACTTCGCAAGGGGCAAAACCGTGAATTGTTAAATTAGAAAAGAGGGGCAATTTTGTTAATTACCAAAGAAACAAAATATGCCCTCTCTAAAATTCAACCTCAGCGAAGCTGAAATTGAAAAGCTAAATTACAACCGATATTCTTTTCCTGATCCAATGGTTCAAAAAAGAATTCATGCTGTTTATCTGAAAGCTACTTTAGGCTGGAGTAATTTAATAATCGGACAGATAGTTGGCCTCCATTACAATGTAGTTGGTGAATGGATAAATGCATACAAAGGAAACGGCTTTGAAGCATTGCTGAGTAATAAGTATGGAAGCAACAAAAGTGACCCGATAGCTATCGGGTTAGAAATTCATTC
>DAHXOZ010000482.1 GCA_027364635.1 bacterium
GAATAATTCTTCATACAATTGCTCGGCAAATCTGTATTTCTTATTTACAAAATATTCATCTGCTTTCTTTAACTTATACTCGTAATTGGTACTTTTGAGAACCTTCGTAAACTGGCTGCTACATCCTGTAAGCACTAAAAACGGTATCAACAATAAAACTAGGTATGACTTCATCTTCATAAAGAGCCGCAAAATTAAGTGAATTTAAACAAAAATGTAGTTTAAATTAATGCGGGCAAAATCAGTATCGTTAATATTTTGGTAAGTAATAAGAAACCCTCCCGTTTTTGGGGAGGGTTTTGATTTAATACAATCTGTTTTTTAATCTGCTTTAATATCAACAGTATTTACATCACCACCGCCAACTTCGCAATTAGTAGTGATACGATCTGAGCTAATTCCTTCTTTTTCGGTAAGATAAGTTTTGATAGCGTCCAATCTCTTATTGCAAAGTGCCTGTGAAACCTTAGAAGCTGCGGGATATGCACTAACAGTGATATTGCAAGATGCGCTGTTTTTTAGTTTTGAAGCTATATTTCCAAGCATTGCTTTTGCATCGCTGCTTAGTTGAGTGCT
>DAHXOZ010000483.1 GCA_027364635.1 bacterium
TACCGATTATCAGAGCTTGATAAAGCATTCTGTCCTTTCCTGAATGCTCTGTTGATTGCAATAAATTTCTTGTAGAATCCATCCATTTTAAATGATAAGGAATTAATTGATGAATGCTTAATTGTAAAAAAGAAGTGTCACTTTTAAGGTCTTCAACCAGGGCAGTCATGTATTCATTTTCTTTGGAAAGATTGTTTAAATATTCCCTATAACTTTCTGCAAAAAACCCGAGTGTTACCGCAAGAAATATCATGATGAATTCCAAAAAATATTCTTTGAAATTTTTCTTTTCTACGTGCGGATGATGATGTACTTCCATAAATCAATTTTGAATATTGTAGTTATTGGTGATTAGTTTTTTTATGTTCTCCGCCTTGCCTAATAATTGCGCGATCATGCTTTGAATTGAGTGACTTAATCCCTTTATATCACTTACTTCTAGCAGTATTTTGTTTATGGTAAACGAATCTGTTTCGGAGAGATACAGGTTTTCATTTGGATTAATAATGTTATCCTGCGCATCAATAACTTTATTATAATCCTGGCTTTTCAGTATACGTGGGAAATCTG
>DAHXOZ010000484.1 GCA_027364635.1 bacterium
TGATTATTATTTGATAAGAAGACAGCAATTGAACACAATTGAACTTTATAGACCAAAAGGCATTTATACTTTTTCAAAGGGATTTAATAAAGCCGCAATTATTGCATTATTGTTGGGTATTATCCCCAACATCCCCGGATTTTTAATCACTGTAAAATTAATTGCTGCTGATTCTGTTCCTTTATGGATCGGCCATTTGTACAATTATGCGTGGTTTGTCGGATTTTTTGTATCAGGCGGCGTTTATTTCTTAATGATGAAAAAAGAAAATGTTCCTGCGACAATAAAAGAAAATGTTATTTTAAGTTAAAGAGAAAATAAGAATCTTAAATAAAAATTGGTTTACTGTAAATTGTAATTCAACCTTTAAAAAATAAATTGAATGTCAATATTAATTAAAAACGGAAGAATCGTAACCGCCACAGAGGATTTTACAGGTGATATTTTTATTAGCGGAGAAACCATTTCTGCCATAGGGAAAAATTTGTCGGTGGAAGCAGATGAACAAATTGATGCAACTGGAATGTTGGTTTTTCCAGGCGGAATTGATCCGCATGTGCATCTTGAAAT
>DAHXOZ010000485.1 GCA_027364635.1 bacterium
GCTGATGCGTTGCTTTATCTTTCTTTAATAAGTGGAAGAAACCCGGAGTTATTGATCGGACAACATGTAGTGAGCGCTCCGGCTATTAAAAAAAGTGGGCTGGAAATAATGAGCACGGGATATATGGTGATTGATGGCGGCGCACCTACTACCGTTTCTTACATCTCAAATGCAACTCCTTTGCCGGCTGATAAAAACGAAATAGCGATGTGTACCGCAATGGCGGGAGAAATGCTTGGTATGAAACTGATTTATATGGATGCCGGAAGCGGGGCTAAAACGCCTATTACTGAAAGCATGATAGAACTCGTTGCTAAAAATATTGAAGTGCCTTTAATTATTGGCGGAGGAATTACTGACCCTGAAAAAGCCTACCTTAACTGCAAAGCAGGAGCTGATGTTATTGTTGTTGGCAACGCGATAGAAAAAGATGAATCATTGATTATGGAAATTGCTTCTGCAGTACATTCTGTGCCCGAAAAAATAGTTAGTTAATGTTTCCTATTGCGGCCTGAAAACCTGGTTGGATACCGGTGGAATATCAGGTATCTTAATCCTGTTAAATCC
>DAHXOZ010000486.1 GCA_027364635.1 bacterium
CGTCAATATTAAAAGTAGGGGTATGTACACCTGATGTAATACCATTTTTTGTATTACCCACGCCTAATCTGAAAAAACAAGCAGGTATCAAATGAGAATAAAAAGCGAAATCTTCAGCGCCCATTCTCATCTCAGTTTCCTCCACATTTTGTTGTCCTGCAAATTCCCCGGCTTTTCGCTTAGCCTTTTCCGTTAGTTCCATATTGTTGATAACAAATGGGTAACCAACATCAATTTCAACATCAATATCCACACCTGAAATTTCTGCTGTTTTTTTACAGATATTTTTTATGAGATCGTGAGCTTTAAATCTCCATTCTTCGTTCATTGCTCTAAAAGTGCCCATCAGCTTCACTTCTGAAGGAATTACATTAGTAGTATTTCCACCGTTGAAAGAAGTGATAGAAAGAACAGAAGGATTAAACGGATTATTAAAACGGCTTACTACTTGCTGAAGATTTACCACCAATTGTGAAGCCGCAAGGATGGTATCCGTAGTAAGATGAGGTGCAGCGGCATGCCCGCCTTTACCTTTTACAGTTATATAAATTTCATCTGCACTTGCCA
>DAHXOZ010000487.1 GCA_027364635.1 bacterium
ACCGCGGTCACCTGGATAACATTTCCAATAACCTGCTGATTGGCGCCATGAATGCCTTCAATGAAAAGACCAATAGTGTCAAGAACCAGCTGGATGGGACCTACGATGAAGTGCCCAATGTACAGCGTGCCTATAAAGCCAAAGGCAAAGGCAGCATCGTGGTTGGTGACGAGAATTATGGAGAAGGCTCCAGCAGAGAGCATGCCGCCATGGAGCCGCGCCACCTGGGAGTGCGCGCCATTCTGGTCAAGAGTTTCGCCCGCATTCACGAAACCAATCTGAAAAAGCAGGGAATGCTCGCCCTGACTTTTGCCGACAAGAACGATTACGACAAGATTCAGGAAAACGACACCTTTGATATTCTGGGACTGACAGAATTCAGCCCCGGCAAACCCCTTACAGTTCTGGCTCATCACAGCGACGGTTCCGAAGATCGCATTGCAGTAAACCACACCTACAATGAGCAACAGATTGAGTGGTTCAAAGAAGGCAGTGCGCTTAACCTGATCCGCAAGCAAATCGCCATGGAACAGGCCTGAAAGCCCGAATTGAATTGACGTGTACG
>DAHXOZ010000488.1 GCA_027364635.1 bacterium
TATCTATTGTGGAGAAATAACAAGAGTCGCTTTCGAACTTTTCTATAAAATATCTACCAAAAGAATTGAAGAAGAGATCGTAATTGCTTTGGCAAAAACAGGAATGGTTTGCTATAATTATGAACTAAAAAAAGTAACACCCGTTCCACAAGAATTGCAATCTATACTTTCTGAGACCTGAATAAGAATCTGAATAATTTGTTTTTTTACTGCAAGCTTACCCTTTTTCATTCCAAATCTTCCAACTTTCTTCTGCCTGCAGCGCAAGCATCTGCGATCCATTTTCTATCACAGCCCCTTTTTTTTCTGCAAGCGAAAGAAACATTGTTTTGGGCGGATTATAAATAAGATCAAAAAAATAATGTTGACTATTTATCCATTCATAAGGTAAAGGAGGCATTTCATCCACCTTTGGGAAAGTACCTACAGGAGTTGTATTGATAACGATTTGGAATTCTTTAAAAAGTTCTGCAGAAATATCTTCATAAGAAATTATTGAAGCTGATTCATTTTTATTTCGAGATACTTTTAAAAAATCAATATTTAGTTTTTTTAAAACAA
>DAHXOZ010000489.1 GCA_027364635.1 bacterium
TCAGAATCTGGGAGTGGCCATCAGTATCGATGAGAAACTTATGGATGCGTCCACGGTTTTGGGAGCCTGTGGAATTGCCTATGCGCTTCGTTTTATTCGGGCCAACATACAGGGAGGCATCGAGATCGGTTTCGATGCGCGTACGGCCAATCTGATTGCTGCCCAAACAGTGAAGGGAGCGGCTGAGCTGCTGATCAAAGGCAACCGGCATCCGGAAGAGGAAATTGACAAGGTGACCACTCCCAAAGGATGCACGATAGCAGGACTGAATGAAATGGAACACCAGGGTTTCAGTTCTTCTCTGATCAAAGGAATCACGGTGTCCTATCAAAAGATTTTGCAGGATTGATTTTCCAGAACCCATTCAGGGAATCAATACCTGCTGTAAGAAGTTGCGGGCCTGGGGAAAGTTCTGCCAGGACTCTGAATCCACTTTCACAACAGCAGCGGCACAGGTAGGAAAGGAGTCATCTGGGCTTGAGCTAAAACTCTGAGCCAGCCAACCTATAGTTGGATTGTGACCGACAATGGCAGCCGTGTCCACTGTATCCTCCAGAGAG
>DAHXOZ010000048.1:0-9249 GCA_027364635.1 bacterium
CGTATTTCAACCATCTGCCTTCAGATAGCAGTTACTTATTTTTTGTTGTCGGTTTGTCCGCGGTTGGCTGCCCACAACCCGAATGGATTTTTTGCTACCTTTTACAATCCGGATTATGGTGTTGGTTATATAATTATTGCCAATATGATCGCCTCATTTTCTGCATTGATTTTTTTACGAAAAGAGTTTTTCTCTTTCAAATTTCAATTTAATAAAAAGATATGGATCGCCATGATGATCTATTCAATGCCTTTGATCATTGCGGGCTTCGGTGGAATGATCAATGAAACTTTTGACCGTATTATGCTTTCGTGGCTGGCACCGGTAACCAATCTTACTGCCGCCAAAGACCAGGTAGGAATTTATTCTGCGTGTTATAAATTATCCATTCTTATTACTTTATTTATCCAGGCCTTTCGTATGGGAGCAGAGCCCTTTTTTTTCAAACAGGCGGAGGGTAAAAACCCACAAAAGGTGTATGCAAGGGTGATGAAGTTTTTTGTTATTACGATTACAACAATGTTTCTTGTCGTCTCTCTCTATATTGATATCTGGAAATATTTTTTGAGCACCGATCCTGAAAAATTAAAAATTTACTGGACCGGCCTTAAAGTGGTGCCAATCTTACTTTTAGCAAATATGTTTCTTGGTATTTATTACAATCTTTCCATTTGGTACAAGCTTACCCATAAAACCATTGCCGGTGCGTATATCACCATTGTTGGAGCTGTGATAACTCTACTCATCAACTATTTCTTTATACCCTATTTCGGCTATATGGCGTGTGCCTGGGCAACGTTTGTATGTTACGGAAGCATGATGGTCATTTCTTTTCTTTGGGGGCAAAAAGATTACCGCATACCTTATGCATGGAGAAAGTTGTGCGCCTATATAGTTATTGTCGTATTCCTCTTTTTTGTTCACAAAATCTTTAAACATTATGTTCCCGGATTCATGGCAAGCATTCTTTCCGGCACGTTTCTCTTGCTATTATATATAGGTTTTGTTTTAAAAATAGAATGGAGGGAAGTGAGTGGCTTACCTTTAGTTGGGAAATATTTCCGGTCAGGAACTACGATGTAGAGAAGAAAATAATTTCATGTTTACCTAACTTTCAGTAAACAAACAAATAGTAAGGATTCCTGTTTTGGGGACCCAATTAATTCCTTCTTAAAAGATAGAAATAATCTTTAATCATTGTTGTCTTTTTGAATGGTTCATCTTACCTTTGCCGCCAAATTGAAATAAGGACTTTTTAATAAACATTTTATGGCAAATACCGGAAAAATAAAACAAATCATTGGGGCGGTTGTTGACGTGCATTTTGCAGGTGAAAACAAACTTCCTGAGATATTTCATGCGTTGGAACTTACTAAAGAAAATGGTGATAAATTGGTGTTGGAAGTTCAGCAACATTTGGGTGAAGATAGTGTTCGTTGTATTGCAATGGATGGTACTGAAGGTTTGAAACGCGGAATGGACGTAGTTGATACCGGTTCTCCCATATTAATGCCGGTTGGCGATGATATAAACGGACGCTTGTTTAATGTAACCGGTGATGCTATTGATGGATTGCCACAGGTAAGCAAAAAAAATGGGCGCCCAATTCACAATAAACCACCATTATTTGAAAATTTAAGTACAGCAACTGAAATTTTATTTACCGGAATTAAAGTAATTGACCTGATTGAACCTTACGCAAAAGGTGGTAAAATCGGTTTGTTTGGCGGTGCTGGTGTAGGTAAAACCGTATTGATCCAGGAATTAATCAATAATATTGCGAAAGCTTATAGCGGTTTATCAGTATTTGCCGGTGTAGGAGAGAGAACCCGTGAAGGAAATGATCTGATGCGTGAAATGATTGAAGCGGGTATCATGAAATACGGTGATAAATTTATTCATAGCATGGAAGAAGGTGGATGGGATCTTGATACGGTAAATATGGAAGAATTGAAAGATTCTAAAGCAACATTTGTTTTCGGACAAATGAATGAACCGCCGGGAGCAAGAGCACGTGTGGCTTTAAGTGGATTGACCGTTGCAGAATATTTCCGTGATGGAGATGGCACCGGCAAAGGAAAGGACATTTTATTTTTTGTAGATAACATTTTCCGTTTTACCCAGGCAGGTTCTGAGGTATCAGCTTTGCTGGGAAGGATGCCTTCTGCAGTAGGATACCAGCCAACTTTGGCTACAGAAATGGGATTGATGCAGGAAAGGATTACTTCTACAAGGAATGGTTCTATCACCTCCGTTCAGGCGGTGTATGTACCTGCGGATGACTTGACAGATCCGGCTCCGGCAACCACTTTCGCTCACCTTGACGCAACAACAGTATTGAGCAGAAAGATTGCTGACCTTGGTATTTATCCCGCGGTTGATCCTTTGGATTCTACTTCAAGAATTTTAACTCCATCTATTGTTGGTGACGAACATTATGATTGTGCCAACCGTGTTAAATTAACTTTGCAACGTTATAAAGAATTGCAGGATATTATTGCCATCCTCGGGTTGGATGAATTGAGTGATGAAGATAAATTAACTGTAAGTCGTGCACGACGTGTTCAGCGTTTTCTTTCGCAGCCATTCCATGTGGCGGAACAGTTTACCGGTTTAAAAGGTGTATTGGTTTCAATTGAAGACACCATTCGGGGCTTTAATGCCATTATGGACGGTGAAGTGGATGAATATCCTGAAGCAGCATTCAACCTGGTAGGTAACCTGGATGACGCGATTGCAAAAGGTAAAAAAATGATGGAAGCAGCGAATTCTTAATTAGCTAATTAGCTAATTAGCCAATCAGCTAATTAATACAACTATGACTTTAGAAATATTAACACCCGATAAAAAAATTTTCAGTGGAGAAGTTTACGGTGTTCAGCTTCCCGGAATTAGCGGAATGTTTGAAGTACTTGATAAACATGCACCGATTGTAAGTGCTTTAAAATCAGGAAAGCTGAAAATACTTAAGGACAAAAATACTACTGCTCAATATACAATTCAAGGTGGCTTTGTAGAAGTGTTGAATAACAAAGCCTCTGTTTTGGTAGAAGGAGCAAAGGAGGAATAACTTTACAACTATATATTTACAAAAATCACAGCCCTGCAACAAACATGCAGGGTTTTTATTTTGCGGTAATGATATAATAAACACAGGTAGTTACATAATCGCGCAGATAGGGTATTTTGCTTATGAGATTATTTTGTTTCCTTGGTTTGATATTAAACTTATATTCGTAAATGGGATTAATGAGATAATGGATCTTATTTACAATTTTATAATTAGTGTCTTTTACTATTTTCTCAAAGCGTTCGATAGAAATTCCGGTATCTTTTATTTCCAGTAAATCATTGATAACATGTTTAGGTTCTTTAAATAATTTCAAAAGGCTTTTGTAAAGAGGTTTCGGCAGTAAATGAAAATAAGGAACTTTTGATAGTGTGTTTTTACATAATTGCTGGTGGCCACCGAAAGGCATTTGCCACGGAGGGAAACCAAAAAAAATAATACCTGCAGGAGTAAGAAATTCCTTTAATCTTACTAATAGTTTTGACTGATTGTGAATATGTTCAATGACATCTTTCAGGATAATTATATCAAACTTTCCACCAAGGGTTTCTACGGTAGTATCATAAATATCCTTTACTACAAAAGAAAGTTTTCCATTTTCAATTTCATTTGCAAGCCATTTTTTGCCGTTCTCAATCCTGGTCTGATCAAATTCAACCCCAACGCAAATAGCATCCTTATCAAGAAAAGGTTTTAATACGCCTCCTTCTCCACAACCAATTTCCAAAACACGCATTCCTTCCTTGGTTGTAAAATTGGATTCAATGAAAGGAAGTATATATTTTTGGGAGTTTAGGACTTGTATCTCGAAATATCTTTTTCTATCTGCATGAAATTCAAACATGAATTGCGGTTATTTAGGGGAAGCAAAAATATTAAACAGGAGGCAATGTGCTAAAAATAAAACACCTTTTATTGGAAAATAAAAGGTGTTTTATAAACTTAGTATCTGAAAGACTAATATTTTTTGCTTTTGTTCTGTTTTCTTGAACCAAAGATGTTTCCTTCTTTAAATCCATTTCCTTCCGGGCTTCCAAGCCTTGTCATGGCACAACGGAAACCAACGGTACTGCTTGAGTCATCCTGATTCATATAACGGCGTGCACCTGGTGATAACCAGTAAGGCATATCAGCCCAACTTCCACCTTTAATTACACGTGATTTATCACTTATTAAAGTGGTAACACCATATCCATAAGTAACATCAGAAATAGAATCACCATCCAAATAGTTGATCACGTCACCTTTTTGATAATTGCGGCGCTTATCGGCAACAGAATCAGGAACTACTTCCTTTTTCAATCTTCCTAGTGTATCTCTTACATAGTCGCCGTTTTCGTCTTTGTAAAATCTTTTAAACTTATTACCGCGGAATGGGTTGAAATCGTCTTCATCCATTGAAGTCATCGGGCGATACACATCAGCTACCCATTCACTCACATTACCACTCATGTTATACAAACCATATCCATTTGGATAAAATGATTTCACCGGCCCCGGGATTGCTGCACGGTCATTTAAGCCCCCTGCAACGCCCATCAAATCACCGCTACCTCTTTTGAAGTTGGCTAAAAACTCTCCCTGCCAGCTACCGCGACGATTGTCACGAAGCCCGTTTACATTTTTACTCCATGAATAAACCTGTTGATTGGAAATAACTTCTTCTCCACGATTTTTTTCCTTGGTGCGAGGTTTTGGATTCTCAGCAATAATACCATAGGCGGCATATTCCCACTCTGCTTCTGTCGGTAAACGATAACCTGGCAAAAGGATTCCGTCTTCCAATGTTACCACTTTTCTTGGTCTGCCACTTACATCCTTTAGTGCGCCTTTTTTGGGAGCGGTTTTATTATTAATCAATTCAGGGTTCATGATGTAGGTGTCTGTATTAAAAGTTTCATCTCCTTCACCTCCTTTCATTTCTGCCAGTGGCGCTCTTTTATTTAAATAACCTTTATCAATTAATATTTTTTCATTTACCCTGTCTGTTCTCCAGATACAAAAATCATGAGCCTGTTCCCAGGATACCCCTACAACAGGGTAATAATTATAAGCAGGATATCGGAAATAATATTCTACATAGGGTTCATTATAAGCAAGCTCGCTTCTCCAAACCAAAGTATCCGGAAGGGCCATTCTCATAATGGTGGTGTCACCATCAAAAGTATTAGAAAGCCAATATAAGTATTCACGATAATGAACGTTGGCAACCTCTGTTTGGTCTATATAAAATGAATTTACACTTACTCTTCTTGGAACATTATTCCAATCTCCCATTACATCTTCTTCTTTGGCTCCCATTACAAAAGTACCACCTTGTATAAATACAAGTCCGGGACCAGTCTTTTGCTCATTGGCTTTTAATACATGGAAATTACCAAAGTTTTTATCATCATAATTCCATCCTGTAACAGAGGATTGTTGTTTCTTTTTACCAAAGATACTTCCGTTCTTACATGAAGGGAGAGCTACCAGGGCTGCCAGTACTATAAGGGTAAATTTCCCGGCTGATAATGGTTTTGACATGTACATTCGTTTTGCAGATTAATTAACGAAAGGTTTTCTTTCTTATTGTGAAAGGGCTGTTTGTTTTGCGAATATAATTACTTTATTCGGTATTGATTTCTCAATCAACTTAAAAAATAGCGTTAATAATAATTTTGCAATGTCTTCACAAATAGTCTTCTTTTATTATTTATTTTCCTTTATAATGTTTAATCAATCGCACTACATGTTGCTTAAAATCTTTTTATTGTATCTTAATAATGCAATAAATAATATTTGGTTGCGTTCATTGTGCATCATCCCGCAGGAACTAACAGATACCGAAAATTTAATTGGATGTTTAAAAAAAAAAATTATTTTTACAATCTTCAACCCCGACATTTATAAGAGAACTCTACCTAACCAGTACATTTAAAATTCACATGAAAAGAGCCTTGTTAAAGTTGACTGCAATGATAATGCTGATAGGAGCGACAGTATCTGTAAATGCACAAACTGCTAATTCAATAAATGTAGTAACCACCGCTGTTCCTTTTTTGCGTATTTCACCAGATGCACGTTCAGGCGGTATGGGTGATGTGGGTATCGCTACCATTCCTGATGCAAATTCAATCTTTTGGAACCTTTCAAAAATACCTTTTGCGCAAAATAAATCAGCTATTGCATTAACGTATACTCCATGGTTAAAAGGGCTTGACCTGAACGATGTGTACCTGGTTTCTGCAGCCGGATATCATCAACTTGATGATGTGCAGGCTATTTCTGCATCAGTTCGTTATTTTAGTTTGGGAAACATCCAGTTTACTGATAATTTGGGAAACGACCTTCAAACTTACCGGCCGAGAGAGTTTGCTGTAGATGCAGGCTATTCACGTAAACTTTCTGATAAATTAGGCCTGGGTATTTCTCTAAGATATATTAATTCTAATCTGGCCAGCGGTCAATCTTCCAGTGGTTCTACTTATAAAACAGGAACTGCTGTTGCAGGTGATTTGTCTTTATTCAATGATGGTTCAGAAGGTGGAACGGTTTCAGGTTTAAACTGGGGCGTTGCTATTTCTAATCTTGGCTCCAAAATATCTTATACCAATGATGCTTCAGAAAAAGATTTCATTCCTGCCAATCTTGGCTTGGGCGTAGCCTATGTAGATGTAGTGGACGAAACAAATAAAGTTACTTTTGGCCTGGATGTAAATAAATTATTGGTTCCTACGCCACCAGCAATTGGTGACTCTGCAGGGCTTGTATCTTATCATAACAAAGGTGTTGTACAAAGCTGGTTTAGTTCTTTTGGTGATGCTCCCGGAGGTTTTAGTGAAGAATTAAAAGAATTCCAGATTTCTGTGGGTACAGAATATACGTACAATGACCAGTTCTCTTTAAGGTTAGGTTATTTTTATGAAAATCCTACTAAAGGCGACAGGCAATATTTTACCGTAGGTGCAGGTTTGAATTACAATGTTTTTGGGTTAAACTTTTCTTATTTGATCCCTTCGGGAACTGGTGTGAACCGAAATCCATTGTCAAATACTTTGCGATTCAGCATTCTTTTCAATCTTGGAACGCCGGATTCAGGACAGTAATTATTAAATTTTTATTTTAATTATAATTTTACGCCCCTACTTTTGGGGCGTTTTTGTTTGGTTTACAGTAAATCAACAAAAAAGCAAGAATTTTATTTTCTTATCTGAAAACATATGGGATGCAGTTAAAAATACCTTTTCGAATTGGTTTTGGGATCGATTTTCACCAGTTGGTACCTAACCGTGAATTATGGATCGGCGGCGTAAAACTGGAACATCATAAAGGTGCTCTTGGTCATAGTGATGCTGATGTATTATTGCATGCCATTTGCGATGCGATGTTAGGCGCTGCCTGTCTCGGAGATATTGGCATTCATTTTCCTGATACCGATGAAAAGTATAAAAATATTGACAGTAAAATTTTGTTGAAGAAGTCGAATGAGCTGATAAAAAAAGCCGGCTACCAAATTGGAAATATTGATTCTACCGTTTGCCTCGAGTTGCCAAAAATAAAACCACATGCGGCTCAAATGCAAAAAGTGATTGCCGGTATTCTTGATGTAAATGAAAACCAGGTTTCTATTAAAGCTACTACTTCAGAGAAGATGGGCTTTGTAGGGCGTGAAGAAGGAATTGCAGCGTATGCAACAGTTTTGTTAACAGCAATACAATAAATTCTTTCCATCTATTTATTTTTTTATCTCCTCTTAGCCATTCTTATCTTTGTAGCCATGCATCATGTGGAAATTAAAATTGTAAATAGTTCAGATAATCCAATTCCGGCGTATGCTACTGCTGGTTCAGCAGGACTTGATCTTCGTGCCTGGTTACCCGAACCGGTTACTTTAAAACCCATGGAAAGAAAGATGATCCCAACAGGTCTTTTTCTTGAAATTCCTGAAGGATATGAAGTACAGGTGAGACCCAGAAGCGGTATGGCAATTAAACATGGAATTACCTGTTTAAATTCTCCAGGAACCGTTGACAGTGATTACCGTGGTGAAATTAAGATCATCCTCATAAATTTATCGTCAGAAGCACATACAATTAACAGTGGCGACCGGATAGCACAAATGGTAGTGGCTAAGGTGGAAAAGGCTTTTTTTAAGGAGGTATTACAGTTAGAATCTACAGAAAGAGGTGAAGGAGGTTTTGGCCATACTGGAAATATTTAAAATCAAAAATTGTTTGAATGAAATTCCGGAGTAAATTTTTTTTGGGAATTATTTTGTTAGGTGTAGTAACCGGTTGCCATTCTACAAAAAGCTTGCAGACTGCCATCAGTAAAAAGGACACTACTGTTATAAAAAGCCCTTTAATTTTAAAAGACAGTTCTTTTAATAAAATACCTGCTGCAGAAGTTTTAAATGCACTGAATAAAAATAAAATTAATTTTAAAACATTTTCTTCCAAAGCTAAGGTTCAGTATGAAGACCATAACGGAAAGCAACCGGATTTTAATGCCTTTATCCGGTTACAAAAAGATAGAGTTTTGTGGATATCCATTAGCTCTACTTTTTTAGGAATTGAAGCATTTCGACTTTACATTACTCCTGACACGCTCATTCTTTTAAATAAACTGGATAAATCTGTCGAATATCATCCTTTCAGTTATATCGAAAACTTTGCCCACATTCCGATGAATTTTCGATTATTGCAAAATATTCTTATGGGTAACCCTGTTTATGTAGGGGATAGTATTGTGTCGTACCGGCAAATAGAAAATCATATTTTGATCGGAACTGTTGGAGCTTATTTTAAAAACCTGATCACTCTTTCTGCAGGTACCAATCATTTGGAACGGATAAAACTGGATGATATCGATTTAAGTCAAAACCGCACTGCTGCATTGTTGTATGGAAATTATGAAAAAAATGACGGCTTTGATTTTTCTACCGATAGGGAAATAAATGTTTCTGAAAAATCTAAAGTGGATGTATCAATAGAATTTAAACAGTATGAGTTTAACAAGGAATTATCATTTCCTTTTGCCATACCACGAAATTATAAAACAAAATAATTGTTACTTTAAACCTATTGCAGCTTGCATAGATATTGACCCATCATTCTTATAAAAAATTTTGCGTGCATGCCTAAGAAAATTGTAACATTTTTCATCTTTTTTTTAATTGCCTTTTCGGCGTTTGCCCA
>DAHXOZ010000048.1:9257-18590 GCA_027364635.1 bacterium
TAAAAAATTTTGCGTGCATGCCTAAGAAAATTGTAACATTTTTCATCTTTTTTTTAATTGCCTTTTCGGCGTTTGCCCAGGAGCAACTTAGTAAAGATGAACTTGAGAAGCAGAGGGAGCAATTAAAAAAAGAAATTCAGGCAACTGAAAAAGCACTTATAGAAACTCAAAAAACAACTAAAGTAAACGTTGGGCAGCTTTCATTGATCAATAAAAAACTTGATCTGCAGGATAACGTGGTTCACAACATAAGCTACGAAATCAGAAAGCTGAGCGACAATATTTATTTGTCGCAGCTTGAGATTAATAAAATAAAAAGAATTCTGGATACCTTAAAAGTGGAGTATGCCAAGAGTATGGTGTATGCTTATAAAAACAGGAGCAATTATGATTTCCTGAATTTCATTTTTTCTGCCAATAATTTTAATGATGCTATCAAACGTATCGCTTATTTGAAATCATACCGCAATTACCGCGAAATGCAGGCCGAGAATATTCTGAAAACCCAGGCCTTGCTTGAAGATAAGATACAGCGACTGTCTGGCATGAAAGATCAAAAAAAGGATGTACTTAGTGAAAAGGATAAAGAACTAGATAAATTGCAGAAGCAAAAAGAAGAAAAGGCAAATATTGTAAACCAATTAAAAGGGCGGCAAAAGGAACTTTTGGCACAGGTGCGTGAGAAACGAAAACAAGATGCCAAATTAAAGAATGCGATTACCGCCATGATACGGCGCGAAATTGAAAGAGCCAGAGCAGAGGCGGCCCGAAAAGAAAAAGAAAGACTGGCATCTGCAAAAAATAACAAAGCGGATACAAAAGCTGATGAAAGCAATACTGCATCCACTGCTTCAAGGGCAACTACTTCAATTCCTTCAGGTAGTGTACTCGTAAGCAGTGAGGCCGATAGGGCTTTAAATGCAAGTTTTGAAAAAAATAAAGGTACTCTTCCATGGCCGTGTGATGGCTACGTTATAACCCATTTTGGCCCCAATCAATATCCCGGTGGAATTGATTATAATAACCCCGGCGTTAGTATTGGTGTGAAGCCGGGAGCAGCTGTAAAATCAGTGTTTGACGGGGAAGTAACGCTTGTAAATTATATGGACGATAAACAAGTTGTTTTTATCAAACACGGGCAATATTTTACGGTTTACAGTAATCTTGCTTCAGCAAGTGTGCAGCGTGGTGATAAAGTACATACCGGACAGGTAATTGGTAAAGCCGGGTTAAATGATGACGGCAATGGAGAAGTTGATTTTATTTTAATGGATGAAAATAACAATGTCAATCCGGAAGCCTGGTTAAAACACTAATTCTTTTTTTATTTATCACCATATTCATCTGAGTATCTGCAGATGATTTCAAAGATTTTATTCCATGTCATTTTTATTTGAAATTAAAGGCATTAATCCCTCGTGGGGAAATAATTGCTTTATAGCGCCTAATGCAACCATTTGTGGCGATGTAATTATGGGGGACGACTGTAGTGTTTGGTTTAACGCGGTCATTCGTGGTGATGTAAATTCTATCCGAATGGGCGATAAGGTAAACGTGCAGGATGGAGCCGTTATCCATTGTACTTACTTAAAATCAAAAACCATTATTGGAAATAATGTAAGTATCGGACACAATGCGATCGTACATGGATGCGTTATAGAGGATAATGTTTTAGTTGGTATGGGGGCCATTATTATGGATCATGCTAAAATAGGTGCCAACAGTATCATTGCTGCCGGGGCGGTAGTTCTTGAAAATACGATAGTTGAATCCGGAAGTATTTATGCCGGTGTTCCTGCAAAAAAAGTAAAAGATATTTCGCAGGAACTGATTAAAGGAGAAATTGAAAGGATTGCTAATAATTACCTGGCTTATGCAGGCTGGTACAAAAGTTGACAAAAGTAGGTTTAGATCGTTTAGAAGAATTTAGATGGTTTAGAATTTCTGATCAATGAAAAAAATAATTATTCTTACTGTTTGTTGCTGGATTTTTTCAGGATGTTCTATTTTCAGAAGTCATGAAAAATATGGCTGTCCTACCAACGGGAAAAATATAGGTGCTGAAAGAATTTTATCAGGAGACAAAGCCGCAATAAAGGCAGCGAGAAAAGCGAAAAAATTTAAATATTAATTGAATTTCTATTCCTTATAAAAACGAAACCTATGTGTTATCATTTAAAAACAAAATATGGCGGTACCGAAGCTGTAATTGACGATAATTGCGGCATCTCCAAATTTTATTTAATAGCCGGAACGCTTGCTGACGGATTGAAAGTAAGATTTTTAAACCAGGTAGATGATGCTGATACGCTTGATTGGGATTTCAAATACAAGAATAACTTTTTGACACTTCATTACAATATTTTTAATGGAGTTTCAATATTGCCCCGTAGGATCAATCATACAGAAAAAGTAAATAAAGCGGTAGAAGAAGTAGCAGAATACCTTGAGAGAAATGCCTATTAATCCTGATTTATAGTAAACCAACAAATAACTGCAATTTTTTATTTCGTCACCATTTTTTATGGTCGATAGTTCCCAGGATATTCAAATAACTGATGTAGCGTTCGGGTGCAATTTTATTTTTTTCAACGGCTGATTTTACTGCACATCCCGGCTCCTCAATGTGCATACAATTATTGAATTTACAATCGTTTATCAGCGCTTTCATTTCCGGAAAATAATGTGAAAGTTCCTCCGGTTCGATATCCATCATCGCAAATTCCCTCATCCCCGGTGTATCAATTATTTTTCCACCAAAAGGAAGATCAAACATTTCAGCGAAAGTAGTGGTATGTAACCCTTTGCCGCTCCAGTCGCTTACTTCCTGGGTTTTTATAATGTTATCAGGAAAAATCGTATTGATAAAAGAAGATTTTCCAACGCCTGAATGCCCGCTTAATAAAGTGATTTTATCTTTCAATAATTCTTTTACTTCTTCCACTCCTTCATTGGTCGAAATACTCATTGCATAAACAGGATAGCCAATCTTTTCATACACCGATTTTATTCTTTCGAAGTTTTCTTTCTCTTTTGTTTTATACAGATCAGTTTTATTAAAAACAATTATTGCCGGCACATGGTAGGCTTCAGACGCGGCTAAAAACCGATCGATAAAACCAGTAGAAGTTTTGGGGTCTTTTAAAGTGGCCAATAAAATACTTTGATCAAGATTGGCCGCCACAATATGATGCATGTGCTTGTTGTGTGGCGATTGGCGGGTAATGTAATTTTTGCGGTCATGAATTTTGGTGATAACGATTGATTCTTCACCGTCTTCTTTATCAATATCTACTACATCTCCAACGGCAATCGGATTGGTAGAAGTGATATCGTCAATTTTAAATTTTCCTTTGATGCGGGCATTAAATTCCTCCCCGTTTTCATTTTTCACCACATACCAACTTCCGGTAGATTTATAAATTAATGCCTGCATATTAATTAGCTGATTAGCTAATTAGCCAATGAGCTAATTAGGGGAATTTTTTAAACAAGGTAAATCTTAAAATAATTTCTACAAACAATAATGCCAGAGCGGCAAAAATAAAGGGATAAAATTTTTCTGTATAATGATGGAATGTGGTGATTTCAACTTTTGATTTTTCCATCTTATTAATTTCCTTGTATATCTCTGCGAGGCTTTTGTTATCAGTGGCCCTGAAATATTTCCCCCCGGTTTGAGTGGCAATATACTGCAGCAGTTTTTCATCAATAGAAACTTTTTGATTTTGCATGACGATTCCCAACGGTGTGCTTACCGGCGTTGGTGCATATCCGTCAGTTCCTACTCCAATTGTATACACTTTTACATGAAAAGTTTTGGCAATTTCTGTAGCGGTTGAAGGATCAATAAGACCTCCATTGTTTACTCCGTCGGTAAGAAGAATAACGACTTTACTTTTTGATTTGCTGTTTCTCAAACGATCCACACTTGTCGCAAGGCCCGAGCCAATTGCAGTTCCATCTTCGAGCAAACCGTTGTTAATGTTTGCTATTTGTGTTTTTAAAACATAGTGATCTGTGGTAAGTGGGCACTGAGTAAAACTTTCGCCGGCAAATATTACCACGCCGATTCTGTCAGACGGACGAGCATCTACAAATTCCTCAGCTACTTTTTTGGCAGCTTCCATCCTGTTAGGTGTAAAATCCTGGGCAGTCATACTTCCACTTACATCAATTGCCAGGATAATATCAATCCCTTCGCCTTCCGTTTGTGTTTCATCAAATTTTGTTTGTGGCCGTGCAAGTGCAATGATGATGCAGGCCAGTGCCAGTAATCGTAAAATAAAAGGAAATTGCTGAAAAGAATTTTTCCATGATCTTGATGCCCTCAATCCTTTAGTGGTAGAGATGGCGATTGCTGCCACCTGTTTTTTGCCTTTATTGAAATTCCAATAAATCAATACCGGGATCAGCAGAAAAAGAAGCAATAACCAGGGTTGCCCAAAAGTAATATTTCTGAAATACTCAAATACCATCTTCCGGTTTTTTGTTTTTGATATTATTGATATTGGTGATTATTTCCCGGGTTTCAGAAAAGCATTTTTGATTTTCATAATCCGGCGGAACATATCTGGCGAATTTAACCGCATTGCCCATTCTTAAACAATTGGCAAAATCAAAAACCTTTTCTTTTGAAAGATCCAGTTCATTTATTTCAACCAAAAGCTCATCGGTAGTAAGATGCATTTGGTAGGTATTGGTTTTCCTCGATAAATACCTTTTAAAAATATCTGACAATCTTGTATGATATTCTTTGAACTCATTCTTTTCCAATAAATTTTCTTTTTGCAATTCATCTAATAATTGCATTGCTTCCTCATAAGGTGAAAGTTTGGATTCGAATATTCCTGTATCTTTTTTCTTCTTCGACCTTTTGATAAGATAAATTATCAATACGATTAATAAAATAACAACTATGCCAATCAACAGCCATAGCCACCATTGAAAGGTTTTCTTTACTTCAATAATGTTTTTAATGTCATGAAAAGGAAGCGTACTATCGGCAGGAGAATAAGTGACATTTATTGGAATAGAATCCGTATAAATATTGAAAGTTGAATCTCCGTCAAGTGTAGAAACAGTAAGGGCCATAGGTGGAATCACCTGCCTGCCGGAATCAAAACTGGTGATGGTTATTTGTTGACTAAAATTCCAATTTCCGTTTGAATAAGAGGAATCAATTTTATCTTTAATTATCGGGACAAAATTTCCAAAAGTATCCGGAACTGAGAACCAACTTAGCCTGAAGGTATTATCAGGCATCGAAGTTTCTACCTTGTAATGTATATGCTGCCCGATAAGGATATTGGTTTTATCCACTGTTGTTTTTACTGTGGGCGACTGAGCAACAGATGGCTGAGTTGAAAGCAAAAGGCCAATCATTAAAACCGTAACGAACCTTATATCGTGAACTCCTTTCTTCAAATCGGGTTAGTGCGTTTTTTTTCTTCTTGTAAAAAACTGTTGTAAAATTTTTACATAATCTTCGTCTGTGCGGATATGCAATAATTGAGCGCCGGATTTTTTAAAAATGGTTTTGGTTGAGGCACTATGATCAATAAAATTCTGATGGTATTTGTACCTTACCATTGCGTCTGAAGTGTTGAGCCATTCAGCTTTCTCCGTTTCCAGGTCCTGCACTTTGACCATCCCAATATCCGGCAATTGGCTGTCCATTTTGTCGTACACTTTTAAACCAATTACATCATGCCTTTTACTTAATACACGCAAGGCGCGTTCGTAATTTTCATCAATAAAATCGCTCATAATAAAGGCAATGCTCTTTTGGTGATTGGATCGTGAAAAGAAATTTAATGCTTCGCGAATGTTGGTTCCGGTGCGCTTAGGGCTTGCCGTTAGTAACTCGCGTACAATGTAGAGCGCGTGGTCTTTTCCTTTTTTAGGAGGAATGTATTCTTCAACTTTATCACTGAAAAATATGACACCTACTTTATCATTATTGTTTATGGCGCTGAAAGTGAGTACTGCGCCTATTTCGGTGATCATATCTTTTTTGTTCTGGTGAACCGTTCCAAATAATGAGCTGGCACTTACATCAATTAAAAGAATAACCGTAAGTTCCCTTTCTTCTTCAAAAACTTTAGTGAAAGGATGAGCATATCGTGCGCTAACATTCCAGTCGATAAACCTCACATCATCGCCGTGATAATATTCACGCACTTCCCTGAAGCGCATGCCTTTGCCTTTAAACGCTGAATGATATTCACCTGTAAAAAGATGCGTTGTGATCTTCTTGCTGATGATCTCCAGTTCTTTCACTCGTTTTATTATGTCTGCGGTGGTAAGGATGGTTGATTATTTTATTATTGAATTATTAATTATTTTACTAAATCCCAAAATAAAAACTTCACTTATTTGTCGGTTTACTGTTTTTGAATTTTTGAATTTTCACATTTTCACATTCATCACGGAACATTCACCGCCTTCAAAATTTCATTGATCACCATTTCGATATTTACATTCTCTGCTTCAGCTTCATAAGTGAGGCCGATACGATGTCGTAACACATCTTTGCAAATATTTCTTACATCTTCCGGAATTACATAACCTCTTTTATTCAAATAAGCATAGGCTTTTGAAGCCAAAGCCAGGTTGATACTGGCTCTTGGAGAACCACCATATGCTATGAGTGGTTTTAATTTGGCGAGATTATATTTATCGGGATAACGTGAAGCAAACACAATATCAATGATATATTGTTCTACCTTTTCATCCATATAAACTTCACGCACTAACTGCCGTGCATTTAATACTTCTGAAGCAGAAACCACTGCATTTATGCGTGGCTGTTGCATACCTATAACATTCTGCCTGATGATTGCCTGTTCTTCGGATTTTGAAGGGTAATCAATAATTACTTTCAACATAAAACGGTCTACCTGCGCTTCGGGTAAAGGATAGGTGCCTTCCTGTTCAATAGGGTTTTGCGTAGCTAAAACAAGGAAGGGTTCTTCCAACTCGTAAGAACTGTTTCCGATGGTAACCTGCCTTTCCTGCATCGCTTCCAGCAAGGCACTTTGAACTTTTGCAGGCGCTCTGTTGATCTCATCTGCAAGGATAAAGTTGGCAAAAATCGGTCCTTTGCGCACAACAAATTCATTCTTTTGCTGATTGTAGATCATCGTTCCAACCACATCAGCCGGTAAAAGATCAGGTGTAAACTGTATTCTGCTAAACTTAGCATTGATAGTGCTTGCCAGCGATTTTATAGAGAGTGTTTTTGCAAGTCCCGGAACACCTTCCAGTAAAATATGGCCATTGCTTAATAAGCCTATCAGCAATCTTTCAAGCATATGACTTTGACCAACGATGATTTTTCCGATCTCATCATGGATCTTATCTATGAAAGTTGCGGAGTGATGAATTTTTTCATTCAACAATCTAATGTCTTCTGCAGTTTGTAACATCTTTTTTCAATAAAATTGATTAACGATTTAAAGGTTTGCAAATTACGAACAACACATAAACAAAAAATGTGTTTATATAAAACCTTCACGGAAAGGTATGTTAAAAATAGAGGGAGCGATAAAACCCCCTCTTTAAATAATACTTTAAAACAGGCCCGGAATTATTTATCTATCACCCGAAAAGATACTTTACAAATTACCCCATACGAGGAAACTTTTTCGTCTTTTACATGCACCTTAAAATCTTTTACATAAACGGAGTCAATATTTTTTACAGTTTTAGAAACTTCCGTTACTGCGTTTTGAATGGCATCGTCAAAACCTTTTTCTGAAGAAGCAATCACTTCTATTACTTTTACTATAGGCATAATAAATGGTTTAAAATAATTAATAAATATTTTAAATATAATGTCCGCAAAAGTTATTCCGCTTTTACTCCTTGCCGTTCATCAAAATTTAATAATTGATTTACATGCTTATAAAATAGAAAGTTCTACATTTGCAAAATCACCAATTAATCCGGTTGAATCGCAACATTTACATACAAAAGTTTTTTGGCGCTTTATTGCTCGCGATCTTTTTATTTAGCAATACCCCTACAAAATATTTACATTGGCTGTTTGCCAATCACAAAGATTTTGTAAGCAAAACATTAACCAATTCCAATAAGCCGCAGATTAATGCACCCGGAATTGATTGCCATTGCGAAAGCACTGTGGTAATTGCGCCTTATACAATGCAAAGTGCTGTAGTGATTAAGGCTCCGGCTCCTGTTTTTTTTAATTACGTAGCTGCAGGAATTTCGAAAATTGTTTTTTCCCAACCCCTTTCATTTGGACTAAGAGGTCCACCATCGATTTCGTAACATTCAATCGATTTTTAGTTTTCTCAGGCAGTAAAAGAACATTCTTTTACGATTTCTGTTTTCAACATTCATGTATGAATGAATTATCTTTTAAAAATTTCAAATGAAAATTCTTCTATCTATATTAGTCTTAGTTGCGGGTTCTTTGGTTATGAATCCTGTATATGCACAAAAAAAATCTACACGCTATTCTCTTTCAGGAAAAATTACAGATACTTCAGGTGCGCCGTTAGCAGGCGCTTCTGTATATATTCCTGATCTTAAAAAAGGAAGCATTGCAGACGCCAATGGAAATTATAACCTCACCTATGTTCCTGCAGGAACTTATCTTGTTGAGATAAAATTCATTGGCTATAAAACCATTACCCAAAACATTGATTTCGATCAAAATAAAACCGAAAACTTTACCATGCAGATTGCAGTGGTGGAAGAAAGTGCGATTGTTATTACCGGTTCATCAAGGGCAAGTTCTATTATCAGGAATCCTGTTCCTATAGTTGCGGTCAACAAAAAATTCCTGCAACAAAATCTCAATACCAATATTATTGATGCGATTGCAACGGTGCCGGGTGTGAGTGAAGTGACTACAGGGCCTAATGTTTCAAAACCTTTTATCCGCGGACTGGGTTTTAACAGGATACTTACTTTATATGATGGCGTTCGCCTTGAAGGGCAACAATGGGGAGATGAACATGGAATTGAAGTGGATGAAAATACCGTTGACAGGGTAGAAGTGGTGAAAGGCCCTGCCAGTTTGATTTATGGCTCAGATGCATTAGCGGGCGTAGTAAATCTTATTCCTGCTCATCCACCTGCACCCGGCAAAATCGTTGGCAACATTTTAAATGAATATCAAACCAACAATCGCCTGATTGAAAATTCAGCCACTATCGCCGGAAACACCAATGATATAACATGGGGTGGAACTTTTACTCATAAAATGGCTACCAATTATAAAGACAAATATGACGGCAGAGTATACAATACCGGATTCGCAGAAACAGATGCGTCAGCCAATCTCGGCATCAATAAAAACTG
>DAHXOZ010000490.1 GCA_027364635.1 bacterium
GATTCAAAAGACCTGAAAGATATCTGTTATTTTATTCCTTGTCCCAAATCGCCGCATGGTTGTGATGTAGACCCAACCGGTGAATATATTGTGGGCAGCGGCAAGCTCGCTGCGTTGATTCCTGTTTTCAGTTTTGAGAAAATTAAAAAGGCAATTGCAGATAAAGATTTCATTGGATCGTATGATGGTATTCCGGTGATTAAATATGAATCAGCTCTTTATGGGGAAGTAAAAAAACCTGGCTTAGGGCCATTGCATACAGAATTTGATGGAAGAGGAAATGCAATTACCACTATGTTTGTTTCTTCAGAAATTGTGAAATGGAATCTTAAAAGTTTGAAAATAATTGACAGGCAGCCGACTTTTTATTCTCCGGGCCATTTAAGTATTCCCGGTGGCGACACGCGCAAACCAAACGGTAAATATGTGATTGTTTATAATAAAATAACCAAGGACAGGTATTTGCCAACAGGCCCTGAATTAGCGCATCCGGATTCAGGTTGTGGCCATAATTATACTCCCAGCGCCAAAAATCAACCATTGCCACCACTCCAAAAAT
>DAHXOZ010000491.1 GCA_027364635.1 bacterium
GAAGACGATGAAGAAGAGAGATTGACAGAACACAAAGAAAATCTTTGTTTCATGATGAAAATGAGAAATGGTTTGCTGATAATGCTTTGAGAACGGTATTATTTTGTAAGGGGGCTTTGGAAACCGTAAAAAAATTTGGATGGCCTCCCGACATTATTCACTGCAGTGGCTGGATGACAGGACTTATTCCTATGTATATAAAAACAGCGTATAAAAAAGAACCGGTTTTTAGCAACTGCAAAGTTGTTTATACAATAGGCCAGAATACTTATAAAGAAAAGATGGGGGCTGATTTTTCAAGTATAGCCTGCATTAATTCCAATATCAAACAAAAGGATATTGAAATTTACAACGAAGGAAGTAATACGGCTATGTTCAAAGGCGGCGCTCACTTTGCAGACGCTATTACTTTTGGAGCGGATAAAGTGGATAAAAAATTAGTTGAGGAATTCGGTAAGGTCCGTGGTAAAAAAGTTATTAAGTATAACGCTGAGTCAGATTTAACAGACTATTTACAATTGTATACCGACCTTGCCACCTAATAATTTCGTTCCTTATT
>DAHXOZ010000492.1 GCA_027364635.1 bacterium
CTATCAAAACTTTTTTGCCATCCGGGGTAAGAAAGGCAACATTTGAAAGTCCTGAAACATCACTTGATAGAATACGGAATGAGCCCGGCCTTACAAATTTTGAAGCGTGCGCAATGATATAATAAGATTGATTCCTGGTAACGGTATTTCCATTGACAGTTACGGCGCCGAGGCAGGTGGTGCATCCTCCATCTGTATGTGGGCCAAGGCCGGGGTCTGAGGCAAGGTTCCATTCCAATACATTCCTGCTCCAGTTTTTAGTAGCGCCGATGATTAGGTTTTGTATGGCCCATGAAAGATCTCCGGAAAATGTAGAACTCGAACCGGTGTATTGCTCTGTAAAATAAATATTTTTACCAGGAAAAGCATTGTGCACCTGTGAGAGGGCAGAAATATTTCCAGCATATAAATGAAAAGCGGAACCATCCACATACTGGTTTGCAACAGGATCCTGCAAAATTGTCAAAGGATATTGCGGCTCGTCTGCATTATGATCGTAGCAAATAATTTTTGTTGAAACACTCGCTTTTGCAAATGCAGGTCCAAGGCTGTTCTTAAT
>DAHXOZ010000493.1 GCA_027364635.1 bacterium
GCAAAAACCTATTCAATTATACAACTGGATATTAAAAAAGTTTGCAGAACCTGGACAAAGAATTTTAGATACACACGTAGGAAGTGGAAGCAGCCGGATTGCTTGTTACAATAACGGTTTTGATTTTGTCGGTTTTGAAATTGATAAAGATTATTGTGAAGCGTCCGAAAAAAGATTTGTCAACGCTACGGCACAACAGAGTTTGAATTTTGGCAGGTAGCGCATAACGGTCAGGTATTGCCGATGGCAGGGCATTGAAAAAGGTTCGACACTTGAAATTATTTCGGAAGACGATTTTTTAAAGAACCTTTGACGAACTCGAAGAAAGGCAGTAGGCAACAAAAGGTTTGGCGATAGGCTGGCTGAAGGAATAAGAATCGGCTGTAGTTCACTATTAGCAGTAGTTCCAGCAGACGAACAAATATCGGCTTTTTGTATTTACCTTCGGCTTTTGTTTTTCAATCGGCTGACGTTTCAGTCTGAAAGTACATTGAATTCCGCCCATCGCCAAACCTCAAATATTGGCTGTAACATTTAACAACAAAAACCTCACG
>DAHXOZ010000494.1 GCA_027364635.1 bacterium
AGTATTTTTTCGATGCTTTGCGAGGCTGTTATATTTTTCGGCGGTAGCCATTTCGCCTGACACCTGGTAAGCCTTTGCAATCGTTTGCTCAAGATTCAGCAAAAGACAATTAAGGTCAACAGGAATAATTTCTGTTGCATGGATACTTGAAAAAACACCTTTTATTTTAAACCAGCGCGCAGAAAAATCCCATCCCGATTCAGCCGCTGCACGAAGATGCCGGTATAATCTTTTTTTATTTTTAGCATCTTTTGCCAAAGCTACCTCGTGCTTGTAGGCTTCAGGTCGTGGAGTATCTGATTCATCCCAATAATGATTTAAAATGCTTTTATCAGGCAGCATGGCAACATGATGAAGCGAAGAACTTTTAAGGTTCACCAGCGATTTTCCCTTCATCCAGAATTTATATTCCTTTTTTAGTTGCGGTAAATATTTAACTAAAATATCTTCTCCTTTTTCTTCGCTGAGCAAGCTGACCATGCAGGCAAAAAACGGTGGTTGTGACCTTCCCAGATAATAAGTGCGGTTTCCATTAGGTATGTATCCGAAACG
>DAHXOZ010000495.1 GCA_027364635.1 bacterium
TTCAATACTGCTGATTATGGAAATACAATTGTAAGTGCAACAACAGATGTAAAATTAGCTGCACCCTTTAATTATACTAATCCGGATTTTACACCACAAACAGGTTCTCCTGCATTGACAGGAGCAGCTTTTACACATTCGTTTTTGTTAAGTGGATTTATCTCGGTAAATTATCGTGGCGCCGTTGGGCCTAATGATGCATGGTTTAAAGGATGGACAAAATTTTAATAAAATTTATTCTAAAAGATTTTTTAAGTAATACCATCTTGATTTAATAAGTAGTCCAAAGGAGTACGTTGAAATGTTAGATGGTATTATGCCGATAGAAAAGGCATTGGACTATTTGATGGTATAATCGGTATAAACAGAAATTTTCTCATACTCTCTCTACCATCCTGCATTTTTGCAGGGTGGTTTTTTTTGGCCTTTGGTTATTCTGAAACCGGCAGGAACCAAAATATTTAGAATGTAATGAAATCGTCATATTCTTCCCGTTAACATATTGGTAATATTATTTTAATGCTTTGATAATATGGCAAAACAACCTTTGCG
>DAHXOZ010000496.1 GCA_027364635.1 bacterium
TCAATATCTGATTTTAAGGTGCCGTAATATTTGCCTTCATATACCATTTCCCATTCAAGAAATTCCTTATTATGGATTTTTTCACGAAACTCATTTTCATTAATAAAATAGTAGTGATGCCCGTTAATTTCGTTTTTTCTTGGCTCTCTTGTAGTAGCAGAAACTGAAAAAGCAAGCTCAGGAAATTTCTTCATTAAATGGTTTACAATAGAAGTTTTCCCTGATCCTGAAGGGGCAGTTATTAAAATGATCTTTTTATATTTTTTTTTCATTATTCTTAATTAGCTCATTCTTTTTATCTCTGCTCCAAGCGCTCTTAATCTTTCATCTATATTTTGATAGCCCCTGTCAATCTGTTCAATATTTTGAATGGTACTTTTACCTTCAGCACTTAATGCTGCGATTAGCAGCGCAACGCCCGCCCTGATATCGGGGCTGCTCATTGTAATCCCGCGAAGCGGAAACTTCCTGGCAAGCCCTACCACTACTGCTCTGTGAGGATCGCATAAAACTATGTGGGCTCCCATTTCAATTACTTTATCTAC
>DAHXOZ010000497.1 GCA_027364635.1 bacterium
AGTGGCAACGACCGGTACCTGGTGCTGCTCAATATGTCGAACAAGGCAATAGATTTTGCGTTGCCTTCCGGCATTGGAAATTCACCGGGAAGCCTGCTGATTGATAATTATGAAAAAATACAGCGGCAGTCGGGTTCATCGGTTAACATGAGACCATGGGAAGCCATGTTGTTTAAATTGTAAAAAGGTGAGAGATAATTTATTGTCTCCCAACGGGACGTTTACCCTGTAAAATTTTCTTTTACTAACCGCCTAAAGCAAAAACAGGAATTATTGTTTTTTATTGGTTTACTGTAAGAAGGCGGGGCCAACGGCTTGGTGGCACATGAAAAAAAATTTCTAATTTTAAGTTAGGGTTATAAATTACATTAGTAAATACAAATTCATCGGAATTTTTTTTAACCAACATTCTCCATGAAAATTGATAGAGAATTGTTGTTGTAACCCTACATTATTTAAACACTATGAAAGGGCTAATAACTATTCAAAGCGACTACACTGTAAAAGAAACTATTAACCGGCTTGCTTCAATAGTTGAATCGAA
>DAHXOZ010000498.1 GCA_027364635.1 bacterium
CACCTTGGTTTCGTATACACCGCGTACCACGTTTTTTTTATTTCCATAATCCTTTATCATCTTTTCTATGAGCTTCCCGCTCATCATTCAATCGATTTTATTTACAAATATCCTGCCTATTGGGTATGAGGTGTCAGGTGGTAGGTGTTAGGTAATGGGCAATTGGCAAATCACCACATTAGCATATTAGCTAATTTTCACATTTTCAAATTAGCACATTAGCTAATTGGCTAATCAGCTAATTAACTAATTACCCACGGCTTCGCCCCTCTCAGTCACACTATTTATCTAACTGGGATATTAATTTGGTCATAGATCAAAAAATGGCCTCTTCCTACCTGCGGAAAAGCTTTTTAATATGTGATAAAACGCCCTTCCGGTCTTCCAAATAATAGCCTCCTCCATACTCACCGCCGTAACCATATCCATAGCCGTAGCCATAGCCATAACCATTTCCATACCCACCAAAACCGTAACCATAAATATTAAATCCACGTGGCTTAATACCGTTAAACACCAGGCACATGTGTTTGAATTTCTTCC
>DAHXOZ010000499.1 GCA_027364635.1 bacterium
TGGCTTGTTGAACAGTATGCTTATATTCCTCGTACGGGTTTTCCTCGTGCGATCGATGAATTTGTTCCATCACCACTATCGCGTCATCAATGATCAAAGCGATAGAAGCCGCTATCGCGCCGAGTGTCATAATGTTTAAGGTGTAGCCAACAATATAAATAACGATGAGTGTTAGCCCCAGCGTTACCGGAATCGTGATTAAAATAGTTGCACTTGCTTTAAAAGAACGAAGAAAAATAATGGCGACTATGATCGCAAGTAACAGCCCGACCCAAAGACTGTCTGTTACACTCCTTACCACCGTTTTTACAAAATCTGCCTGGATGTAATAGGGTTTTAAAGTGACCCCTTTTGGCAGGATATTTTTGAGTTGGGCTATCTTATCTTTCATTTGAGAAGAAACATCCACCAGGTTACTGTTAGGTTGTTTTACCACCGCTATCAGTACGCCTTCTTTTCCGTTGGCATTGATCTTCACATACTGAACGCCTTCCTCTATTTTTATATCTGCAATATCTTTAAGCAGAACTACACGCCGGCCG
>DAHXOZ010000049.1 GCA_027364635.1 bacterium
TGACTGTTTTATTTTTCATTTTCTTAAATTTTAAAGATGCAAATTCATTTTATATACTATGCAATCATTGGAAAAGCAAAACTTTCCGCTGCTGCCTTACAATGTAATGGGCATTCAGAAACTACGCTCCTTATTAAATACCGGTTTGCAAAATGAACTTGTGAAAGAACATCTTAGGGCATCTGCTCCTGTTGATTTTCATCTCGATGGTTTGGATCAATTAGTAGAAAGCCTGACGGCTGAACAGGATCACGGCCTCATAATGACAATGGGGAAAGGGGGTGTTGGGAAAACCCTAACTGCATCTGCTATCGCTGTGCTGATAGCTCAAAAGGGTTTTGATGTGCACCTGACTACCACCGATCCGGCAGCGCATGTGCAGGATTTTATGAACCAGGTAAAAGAACTTCCTTTCCCTCAGTTTCCTGTATGTCAGATACAATAACATTGGCACCTTGTTTGGCGAAAAGTATTGCCGTTGCTTTTCCAATTCCTGATGCGGCACCGGTTATGATGACTGTTTTATTTTTCATTTTCTTAAATTTTAAAGATGCAAATTCATTTTATATGCTTTGTGTAATCTACCATAATTAAAATGCCCCTACTATGACAGGCATCACCTATTTTATTGATAATGATCACATAAACGGCCAGTTCACCAAATGACATGAAAAGCCATCCGGCGCTTAATTTTTTTTAAGCCCCACTTCTATTTTCAACACCAGGTTCTGAGAGCGGAAATGTTTAAAGAGAGTTTATTTCATCTGTTTCGAAATGTTTACTTTCCCTTATACCGCACCCACCAGTTTCTTTTGATAAAAATCAAGTAATGCAGGAAGTAAATGTTTTTCGGGCAGATAAGGTATTCCAAAAGTTTTGTCCGCTAATTTATCTTCAATATTTTTTATGACTTCTCCTTCCGCAGATGCCCGGTGGAGCAGCAAAGGGTCACTTAATCCTTCCTGTATAGAAAGGCTTTGATTGATGATCCACGCATAAGGAGTGATACCCGCTCTTTTCAGATCGTCCTGCAAGGTGGCGGCTTCCCTCATAGGCGTGGTTTCAGGTAAAGAGATCAATAATATTTTAGATAAGGCATGATCCTGCAAAGCCATATAGGGTGTGCGGATTCTATCCGTATCTAAGGCCGCATTTCGCATAATTTCCCTGTGATAAGAACCGGCAGTATCCAGCAGCAATAAAGTGTGTCCTGTAGGTGCGGTATCAATCACCACAAATTTTCGTTTTGCTTGATTAATCGCTTTCGAAAAAGCATGAAACACAGCTACTTCTTCTGTGCATGGAGATTTCAAATCTTCTTCCAGCAATTTCCCGCCTTCTGCATCCAGCATGTTGCTTTTTTGTTGTAGTATTTTCTGCGTGTAGCGCAGTGTTTCTTCTTTCGGGTCAATGCGGTCAATCGTTAGATTTTTGGGAAGTTCTTTTACCTGGTTCATAAAATCCTGCACATGCGCTGCCGGATCGGTGGTAGTCAGGTGCACATCAAAACCCTTTTGAGCTATCAGCACAGCGATAGCAGATGCAGTTAGGGTTTTCCCAACACCCCCTTTCCCCATTGTCATTATGAGGCCGTGATCCTGTTCAGCCGTCAGGCTTTCTACTAATTGATCCAAACCATCGAGATGAAAATCAACAGGAGCAGATGCCCTAAGATGTTCTTTCACAAGTACATTTTGCAAACCGGTATTTAATAAGGAGCGTAGTTTCTGAATGCCCATTACATTGTAAGGCAGCAGCGGAAAATTTTGCTTTTCCAGGGATTGCAAATTGGAAGGGATGGCATTTAATTGTGCGGCTGCGAGCGCCTCCATTTTTGCAGCAAAAGCATCCTGTTTATCAAGCGCTTTAAAAACACCGTTGATCAATAATTTTTGATGATCCATGCCAAGTTCCTTCAACTCATCGCTGGTGCGGGAAGCCTCTTTCAATGAAGAAAGTTCTGCGCGGGCAACAAGATAAAAAGTGGTGAGTGAAGCATCGCGTAAACGGCTAACTACTTTGTTGTACCGGTCCTGGCTGCTTTTGAGTGCCGACGTAGGACCGAGACAAGAGGCTCCATCCGGATTTTCTTCACTAAATTCAGCCCATGCCGCAGGCAATTCCAACAAACGCAAGGTATGGCCTGTAGGCGCTGTATCGAAAATAATTACATCATATTGAGCGCCTTCATTTTCGCCGGAGATAAAGCGGGAAAATTCATCAAAGGCAGCAATTTCTACGGTGCAGGCACCGGAAAGTTCTTCTTCCATTTTTTTTATTTCCGCTTCGGGTAGCAGGCCTTTAAGCGGTTCCGTAGCCCGTTTGCGATATTCCGAAGCTGAAACTTCCGGATTAATATTTAGCGCAAAAAGTCCGTTTACTGCTTTTACCGGGCTTATCTTTTCATCTACGGGACTTTCGAGCACATCCTGCAGATTGGAAGCCGGGTCGGTGCTGATCAACAGTACTTTTTTCCCCTGGTCCGCCATGTTGATAGCAGTAGCGCACGACAGAGACGTTTTTCCAACGCCACCTTTGCCGGTAAAAAATATAAATGAGGTGTTATTATCTTTCATCGTTATCATTTTTATAGATCCAAATAGTTATTAAATTAGCAACAGCTACTGCCACCACCTGATCCTCCGCAGCAACTACTGCTTTGAGCAGGTTGTAACTCATTGAGTAATTGATTGGCTTTCTCCACTATTTTTTGGCTGGCCACATCTTTTATCTGGTTGCCTGTATTCATAGCCATGGCAATATCTTTCAGGGAAATATTCTGCTCCTTCGCCCGTGCAGTATAAAATTCCAAAGAAGCTTGGCTTGCGGCAGCTATTGCAGCGCCAAGTGCCACTAAGGTTTGTACCTTTTCTTCGGTCAATTCATTGCTTTCGTTGATGGTGCCGGATGTTTCCTTTTGCTCCTCTTCCAACCAATTTAGCCACTCTGATTTTTGTGGATATTTTCCTGTCATCACCAATTCACCGTCAATCAAAATATAAGGCAAAGAATCTGCGCCTTCTTTTTGCAATTTTTCTACTGCTTTCGGATAATTTTTAAAAGCAGTTGCGTCATTGGAAAGATTATGCCGGTTCACTTCGTACCCCAGAGACTTCAGCCATTTTACATTAGCGGCTGTTTGTACCAAAGCATCGTCAACATCCGGTCCGCATACGCCGGTGCTGCAACATAAGGCCGGATCAAGAATGGTTATTGTTTGTTTTTTTGTGGCTGGAGCGGTAGTGGTAGCCGAAGCAGCTTTCTTATCAGATGAAGTTGTTCCGCAGCAGGAACTGCCTTCGCTTTTTGTTTCCACAGCACTGGTATCGCCTTTGGTTGGAAATCCTTTCTGCACCCAACGGATGATGCCGTGTTGCATGTTCACTACTTTTTCCGGGTCGTATCCATTATCAAGTAAAAAGTTGGCAGCCTTTAAACTTCTGCCTCCACCGCGACAAACCATTACTACTTCTTTGTCTTTAGGAATTTCCGTAAAGCGGTTTTCCAATTCACTTAGAGGAATGTTGATGATGTTGGGCACGTCGTAGGCCAATTGTTCTATTTCTTCTTTTTCACGGACATCTACTAATAAGGCTCCGTTTTTTACCCATTGCTGAGTAGTAGTTGGACAAATTTGTTTTGCTAAGGTTTGTGTTTCCATACTTTTTTTAATTTAGGATTGATGATTAGAAATGAGGAATATTTTATTTCGAAATTTTCATACCCGACACTTTTTTTGTTTATTTTTTATAAGTACCCATCGTTTCGTGATTTACCGAACAGTTCGTTTAAATACGAACATTATTTGCAAATTTTTTTTAGTCAAAAAAACCGATGAATAAGCCTTTGGCCAAATTCCAGTTCTCCCGGTTGATACAATATTTGGTTTTAGGTGGAGTTATTTCGCCTTGTATGAGACCTGCTTCCTTCAAAACTTTTAAATGCTGTGAAAGCGTACTGTTGGCAATAGGAAGTTCCTCAGCCATATCGCCATGGTAGCAACAACTTTGCCTTGACAATAACTGCAGTATCCTAACCCTTACGGGATTGCCTAACGCATTGCCAAATTTGGCTATAAGTTCCTGTTTGACTGTGAATTTTTCTTTCGTTATTTCCATATTGTATTATTTGCGATATAATTCAGTTCGTAAAGATACGAATAATATCAGAAGATCAAAAAATATTTTTAAGCCTATTTGAAAAGATTTGCTCTGTTGTGGGTTGATTTTCCATGATTAAAATTTTAATGTTATTTGTTAATTTAATTTTCAATTAAAGGGACTACCTGTGTTTTCTTATCTTTTTTATCAACCATATAGGCATACATCGGAACAAAAATCAACGTCAATAATGTTCCAATCAATAAACCGCCAATGGCCACATCAGCCAACGGGCTTAACCTTTCAAGCCCTACTGCCTGTTCCATTGCGATAGGAATCATTCCGGCAATGGTACCAAAAGCTGTCATCAGTACAGGTCGGAAACGAATGCGCACACTTTCAATAGCACTATCAAAAGGACTTTCGCCACTTTCACGGTGCTTCTGGTAAAAGTCTATGAGCAGAATTGAATTTTTTATGATAATACCAAAGAGTAACAGAATTCCCAACAGGCTTGGCATGCAACTCGGCTTATTAAATAAAAGCATACCCCATGATGCACCTATCATAGAAAGCGGCAACACTACAATCATGATGAGTGCCATTTTTACGGAACGGTAGATAGAAATGAGTACCATGGTTAAGAGAAATATTCCCAGCCCGATTGCTTTAATCATCCGGCTAAAACTATCATTGATTTGTGCAATATCCCCTTCCTGAGTAAGAATTACATCATTGTCATTTTTTATCTTGCTTAGTGCTGCTTCAGCGTCATCAGTAATGTGAGTCACCGGCCTGTTGCTACGATACCCATTTATATCAATACTATACAACATTTTATCCCTTTCAATTTTTGCGAACGTGAGATTTTTAGAGATAGTAGCTAATTGTGCAAGCGGTACATCACCGGTTGCAGTATGAATCGGCAGCAGTTGCAGGGTTTGTTCATTCTCACTAAACTTTCCTTTAAAATATAGCGACACTGGTTGCGTATTTAAAGATTGCAGGTTCGCATTCAAACTAACTACCTGGCCCTTTACCAATATCTGTGATATAATTTCGGTTGGTGTTATTCCATAACTCAACGCTTTGTTTTCATCAATGTTCAACACTATTTCACTGAAATCTTCATTCCAGCTTGTAGATACCGAAGTAAGCCCTTTTACATCTTTAAGCGCATCTTTTACCTGTTGCGATTTTTCGGCAAGTCCATCTACAACAGGCGATTTTAACCGAACATCCAGTGTGGCTTTGATGGTAGAAAGCGCGGTAGCTCCAAAGTCAAATACATCATTTCTCTTAATACCTTCTAAGGTTGAAAGTTTATCTCTTATTGTATCCTCAATTTGCCAGATATTTAATTTACGGTGAAAACGATCTACACAATTAATGGTAATAGTGGCTTCTGTTGGGAGGTTGCCGCTTCCTAAACTTAACACGCCTACTTCATTTCCAAAAGCTACCGAACTCTTATCGGCCCAGGGTTGCTGATGCAGCCATTTTAAAAAGGGTTCTATTTTAGCTTCAGAGCTATTAACGGTTTCGTTGGAACTGAATCCAATTTGTGCTTTAATAATACCTGTATCCATTGGTGGCATAGCATCTTTACCAATGATGGGCATAATTGTTTTAACACTGAAAAGTAAAAGCAAGACTACTCCTAACGAAAGCAACACCCTTCGCAATACCTTTCGTTTTCCATTTGAAAATTTTATGACGTTCACATAAGGCTCCACCAAACGTCCAACGGACTTGTTGTATAAATTTTCAAACCATAATTCAAATTTATTTTTCTTAGCTCCGTTTTTTAAAAAAGCTTCTAACAATTTTGGAATAAAAGTGATAGAAAGGAAAAAAGACATCAGCAAGGCGATGATCAAAGTAAAGATCAACGGCTTAAATATTTTTTCGGGAAACCCGCCGATAAACATGAGTGGTAGCACTATCACAATGGTAGATATGGTGCCCGACCAGATAGGTGCAATAACTTCTTTGGTTCCCAATCGTACCGCTGTTTTTAAATCTTCCTTTAATTCATTCAAATGCCGCTCTATATTTTCCAATACTACTATGGCATCATCAGCCAGCATACCCAATGCTAAAATGATGGCGGTATAAATAACAATATTGAGGCTGCCGCCAGTGAGCCAGATAACTGCCATGGTAGAAAAGAATACCATCGGAATAGTGATAGCCGCTGCTGCAATGGCTCTTAAATTTCCAAGAAAGAAAAGTATTACCAGCAGCGTATAAAAAATTGCATCCCGAAGTGCAACCAGCATATTATCATTGGCAAGCTCAATTAAATTTCTTTGTGTATCGGCAATTTCAAAATTAAAATTGGGATACTTCGCCGCTAATTTTTTCATTTCGTCCCGGGCTGCATTGCTCACACTTAACACGCTGCCGCCGGGTGCTCTTTGAATGGCAAGGGCAATGGCTGGTTTGCCATTACCAATATAACCGCTGGTGCGTTTTTTATAACCCCATTCTACATTAGCCACATCACTTATTCTTACGTTGGGTATAATTGTCAGTTGCTTTATTTTTTCAATTTCATCTTTCTCAGCATAAAAGGTAATGGTGTAAAAATTATTTTCTCCTTTAATTAATCCCACCGGCATATCATGATTCAACGTTTGTAACACTTTGGCAATCTTATCAAAATCGATATTATATTGCTTTGCTTTAAACGGATCTATTTCTATATTGATAGAACTCTCATAGCCGCCAAAAACTTCTACATTTCCAATTTCAGGATTACTGAGCAGGTAGGGTTTTATAAATCCGTCCACCATTTTTCTGATATCACCAAGGTTTACATTATCTGTTTTGGGTGAAATAGCTATTACATCAACAGGTAGTGTAAAATCACCAGATGTATATACAGCAGGATTTACATCTGGAGGTAAATTTCCCTTAGCGATGGATAAGGCATTGGCCACATCTACCGCAGCGGCATTCAATCCTTTTTCATAAGTAAATTCTGCCTTAACGATGGAGAAATTAGCAACGTTTACAGAGCTTACATCTGTCAATAATCCAAGCCGGGCAATCTCCTGTTCAATAGGTTTTGAAACAGTATTGGCTGCCACCTGCGCCGTTGCGCCGGGTACTTTGGTAATAACAATTACCTGCGGCGGAGTAGAATCGGGAAAAAGATTTTTAGGTAAAGTGATGAGGGCAATAATTCCAACAACAAAAAAGCCAAAAATCAGGGAATACAGCAAGTATGGCCTTTTATAAAAATAGTCGAACATGATTAGTCTTTTTTAAGTTGAATGGAAACACCTGACAGCAGATTGAGCAAGATGTCTTGCTTGGCAATTACAATATCTTTCCCCGCTAACTCATCATTGCTGATTACCACACCATCTTCGCCGGTTTGAATGATCTGAATTTCTTTAGCTATGGCTTTATCATTTTCTTTCACAAAAACATAACTCCTGCCATTTCTATTCAGAATGGCATCAAAGGGTATTTTAATTGCTTTGCCATCATACACTACCACATCTAACGGAACCCGTTCGCCACTCATTAAATTCAGATTGTTGATATAAACCTTATACTCTGCCAAACTATTAAAAGTACTGTTGAGAGAAATGGCTTTATATAGTTGATTGTTCCTGGTAATGCCGTAAATTTTTAAATTGGCAGGGACGCTTAATTTCAGGTAAGATCCTTTCATAGAACTGATGAAAGCAATTGGCTGGCCGGGCATGGATACATCTCCCGTGTTGGCCATTGTTTTAGAAATTATACCGGATATAGGAGCTGTAATTGTGGTATAGGTAAAGGAATTACCAAGCTCATTTTTGTTTTGATTCAAAGCCTCAATCCTCGATTCTATATCAGCAATTCTTGTTTCTTCACCTTCCGATTGTTCTCTTGAAGCGCCTTTAACTGCAAGCAATTCCAGTGTTCTTTTATGTGTTGCCAACAAATTATTTAATGCTGTTTTTTGCGCCGCCAATTGCGATTGAACACTCTGCAAACTGGTTTGAAAGGTGGAATTGTCTAATCTTGCAATTACTTCTCCTTTATTTACAGTGCTGCCACTTGGTTTTAAAAATTGAATACGGGCAGCTACTTTTGAAGTTAGTGTTACATCCTGGTCGTTCTGCACCTGTGCCAGGTAAGGAAGTGTAAGTGTTACCTGTTCCAATACTGTTTTTACAGTAGCCACTGAAACAGGATAAACTTTGGCTACAGGGGCATCCGCATCCCGTTGTTTCGCCTTTTTAATAACCAGTATTCCGCTTATTATTATGATAGCTATGGCTACTACCCAGCTAATTGTTTTAAAAGTTTTTCTTTTCATTGTACTAAAGTTTGAATGTCATTTCCATAAATTACTGCCAGCTTCATCAAGGTTTGCCAGATTTGAGATTGTGTCTTGTATAACTTCGTTTTTTCAAGTACCACATCATCTTCATATTTTAAATAATCGTCTATCGTCATTTGGTCAAGCGAATAACTAACCCTGGCGATTTCTAAAAGTTCTTCTTTGTCTTTAATGCTATTGGAATATAATTGAACAGAATTTTCCAACAGGTGCAATGTGTTTTCCAATTGCTGTGCCTGCACCGTAAATTCTAAGGTCATTCTATCTAAATCATTTTGGGATGCCGCTACTTCCAGTTTACTTTTATTAATTTGTGCATATTGACTTTTTGAAAAAATGGGCACTTTTAGTACAACTCCAACAGTGGTATAGTCGCCGTTGATGCTTTTATTATTGTTATAGGCTTTGGCAAAATTGCTGCTGTAATTTCCCTGCAAAAACAAGGAGGGTAACAGCTTTTCCTTTTCTGCTTTTACTGCAAGTTTATCCGCTTCTATTTTTTTGCGCAATGGGTCCAATGCTTTTATTTCCCCTTCTTTATAAGTACCGGTTTGTATCATCGGGATGGCGGCAGTGAGCCTAACTGCAGTTAGGTTAGCGATAGATGCTATCAATTCTTCCCGTTGCAAAGCGAGGTCATTTTTTAAAATATCTATTTCATTAATGGCATTATTAATATTGACCAAAACAGAACCCGGAGATCTGCCATTATTAACTTTTATTGCCACGATCTCTTTTGTTTTGAGAAGCGAAGATTTCTTTTTTTCCAGGGAAGAGTCTAATTGCTGTATGTAAATAAGATTGGCATTGGCACTTACGATAATGGCTTCATTTTTTAATAGATTTATGTATTGCTGGTCTTCGGCGGAATGCTGCATCATTTGCGCCTGTGAGGCAATGGAAAAAATTGATTTTACAAAAAGGGGCATGGAGATACCAACACCGGCCCTGTAAATATTTTTACTGAATGGCTGGGCTATACTTTGGTTTTGTACCATCGGTAGCATTTCATTAGGCGGCAATGGATACATGGAAGAAGGAATAGATGAATAGTCATACCTGCCGGTTAAATCAATAGCAGGATAGAGTTGACTGTTGGCTATATTTTTAAAAGCTGCTGCCTGTAATATTTTTATATTATCTGCTTTTGATATGGGGTGTAACCGGAGTTGGTTAAAGAGCGTATCAATGGTGATGGCTTGCTGTGCATGGATCAGCAGTGGGGAAAGAATCAGTAGTAACAGGTATAACAGTTTGCTGATTTCTTTATTGAATATTTCATTGTAGCGTTTCATGTTTGTGGGTTATTATTGATTTTTTCGCAGCTTTAGAATAGGAGCTGGTAAATGGGAATTGATATTGCATTTTATTTTCTTTAAGCATATTAAATTTTTTTAATAGTAAGGCTGATGATGTTAATTATTTTACACCTTTTTGCTTCAATACTTTCACCAATTCATTTTCCGGGAAAAAGCCTTCATGCCTGAAATATTCCTTGCCGGATTGATCTAAAAATATTTGTGTTGGAATTGCATCAAAGACAAATTGTTTAGCGGCTTCTTTACCTGCTGTTGTCCACACATCATGAAAAACCACTTTCACCTGGTTGCCATATTTCTTTTCAATTGATTTCATCACCGCCTGCATCTGTTTGCAGGGGATGCAACGAACAGATCCTAATTCAATAAATGTTACTTTGTAATTTGTTGAATCAGGGGTAGCCAAAGTAGTGTTTACTACGTTATCTTTTTGTGCAAAAATGAGTTCCGGTTCTATAGTAATGATTAAAATAAAAAGCAAAACAAAACCGGTTATGCTATAAATAATTCTTTTGAAAGAGCTGTTGTTTTTATGTCCATTTTTCATGTTACTTTATTTAATGATTACTGTATATTTTATGCGTATTTTAAAGTCAGAGATAATTGCCCTGCATGATAGGCTGTATGTGATATAATTCTGCCGATAGCTTCTGCTTTTGTTTTGGTACCAAATTCTTTTGTAGTTATTGATTGTTGCCAGTCTTCATCGGTTTGTTTTTCAATGATAGATTTCAGGCTATCAAAAGCATATTGCTGGTATTCCAGTAACTCAGCCAGGTTTATCCACTCGCCGGTGTCGTGTTGGGCTATTACCGTTTTAGCCTGTACTTTTACTTCCGTTGCACCAAATACATTTTTAGCAAATAGTAATTCTACATCAGCAATATGACGAATAAGAAAGCCTGCACTGTTTTTAGTGTTTGCCAATTTCTTTTTCAAATTGTCTTCTTTTATATCTTTCAGCAAATTGGTAAACCTTGTTCGGGCTTCTGTCCATGTTTGAAGGTATGCCTGTGTTGTTGTCATGGTTAAATTATTTTAAGATAAATATTCAGGTAATACAAACCAGTTAATATAAATGTAACGCCTGCTAAAACCCGCATTACTTTCTCTACTTTAGAAATAGCTTTAAAATACACACCTAATTTTTCCATGCTAAAGGCAATCACAAAAGCAAAGAAGATAACAGGTAACCCTGTGCCAATTGAAAACACTACAGGTAAACCCAAACCTGCAGATGCAGATAAGGTCATTGGTATTAACATGGCAAAAAATAAAGCGCCACTATAAGGGCAAAACGCCAAGGCAAAAACGACTCCTAATAGAAAACTGCCCAGCATTCCTTTGTCTTTAAACTTCTCTGAAAGCCGGTCTGTAAAATTACCTTTGGAAAGAAAGTTGAGTTTGATAACATCCAGCATGATCAAACCAATAATGATCATTACCGGGCCAATAAATTTTTCACCATTGCCCTGGAACAATTTGGCTACCTGGAACTTGCTGGCGCCAAAATAAATGATAGCGCCTAAGGCAGTGTAGGAAAACATTCTGCCCAAAGTGTATAACAAACCGCTCAATAAAACTTTCTTCTTACAGGTGATTGTTTTAGCAATATAAGCGGTAGCTGTAATGTTAGTGGCCAAAGGGCAGGGGCTGATGGCAGTAAGTAAACCTAATGCGAAAGCTGCCAGTAGCGGCGCTTCCCTGTTTTGTGCAATATCGTTTAACCAATCCATTATTAGCTTTTTATAAAGTCGTCGATATACTTTTTCAGTTCTGCCTCAAATTTTTTCTCATCTCCTTCTTTCATAAATGCAAAATCTGTAAGGTCTTTTTTCTTGCCGGTTTTAGGGTTGTATAAAAACAAAGCAGTACCGGCGGCTTCAAACTTTTCCGCCAATTTTTCATTCTTTTTTTCATCGACATTTACCAGTAAAAATGATACTGATGGAAAATGTTTAGCCAGTGTTGTCCTGGTAAGGTTTTCAATCTTTAAACAGGATACACAACGATGCTCCGAATGAAACTGAATTACTTCGATGGTAGCCTTATTTTTTGCAATGGGTTGTTCGTTTTTCTGGGCATCAATGTTGCAACCTGCTAATAGAAATACCATAAGTGCAAATATTGAGATAGGTAAATTTTTCATTTCATTTCATTTTAAAGAATGATGTTAAACAAATAGCCCGATACAATCATAAAGAAGGCAATGGTTCCAAAATAAACAGCAATCAATTTCCAGTTCATTACTTTTTTCAGCAACATGGCTTCCGGTAACGATAAACCAATGACACCCATCATAAACGCAATGGCGGTACCGAGCGGAACTCCTTTGGCCACCAATACCTGTATGACCGGAATAACTCCTGCAGCATTGCTATACATGGGCACTCCCATAATTACGGCAAGAGGTACAGCATACCACTGGCCTTTATTTATGTAGTGTTCAAAAAATCCTGTTGGTAAAAATCCGTGCATCATTCCACCAATGGCAATACCAATAATGATGTAGATGGCAACGCCCTTTACAATGTTAAATGCTTCTTTAAGAATTGAAGGGAACCTCTGCCATAAAGTAAGTTTCTCTTCCAATAATTCTTCTTCGGTTTGCGCATTGGCAATGATGCCCTGCACCCAGGGAGAAAGGTGTTTTTCTAACTTTAATTTGCCAAGCGTAAAACCGCCAATGATACCTAAAACGATTCCGGTACCTACATATAAAGCAGTTACCTTAAAACCAAATGCACCGGCAAAAATGGCAATCGCCACTTCGTTTACTAATGGCGCGGTGATAAGGTATGTAAATGTGATGCCTAACGGAATTCCTCCTTTTACAAAACCAATAAATAAAGGAACAGAAGAGCAGGAACAGAAAGGAGTAATAACACCAAAAGAAGACGCAAACAAGTATTCAAGGCCATACATTTTTTTCCGGCTTAGAAAGTTGCGAACCTTATCTACCGGGAAGTAGGAATTGACAATTCCCATTACGATGGTAATAACAAAAAGCAACAAAAATATTTTCAATGTATCATTCACAAAAAAATTAAGCGCTTCACCTAAATGAGTTTCAGACGAAATGCCAAAGACTGAATAGATGAGCCAGTCTGCAAAATTTTGTAACCAGTTAAACATGATTTATAAATTATTTTTATTTGCAACAATTATCTCCCAATTGCATGGGTGGGCATTTCACCGTACCATAACTACAAAACACACAGCAATCGCCGGGTTTAGGTTTTATCCTTTCTTTACAATTGGTGCACTCATAAAAATATTGACAAGCCTCAATCGGCATTGACTCTTCTTTTTCAAATCCACATTTGGGACACGTAATCGTTGAAGTGGTAATTAATTTCATTTTAATAAAAATTAGCAACAAGCGCTTCCATCACTATTGGGCGAATCGCAGCATGAATTGTTTTCAGTATTAGATTTAGTATTTGATGTACCACAACAGCCGCTATTGGTATTTGTACCTAATACGGTTGAGGTATCACCTTTTGTTGGAAATCCCTTTTGCACCCAACGTATAATGCCATGTTTCATATTCACGACTTTGAAGGGATCATAACCGTTATTAATTAAAAAACCTGCTGTCCGTAAACTTCTGCCACCGTCCCGGCACACCATTACCATTTCTTTATCAAATGGTAATTCTTCATAGCGGGATTCAAATTTGCTAAGTGGAATGTTTACAATATTGGGTACATCATAAGCCAGTTGTGCTACTTCTTCTCTTTCTCTTACATCAACGAGTAATGCACCTTTCTTTACCCACGACTGTGTGGTAGTGGGGCAAATTTCATTTACCAAAGTTTGTTTTGTCTCCATGTTATTTATTTTGATAGTAATTCTTTTATCTCTTTTACATCTGCTATGCGGCCTTTCACTTTTGCTACCTCATCGATCATTAATACTGGTGTAGTGAGTACATTGTACTTCATCATTTCTTCTATATCCTCAATCTTTGTAACATCGGCTTCAATGCCCATTTGCTTTACAGCTTCCAGCACATTATTGTAAGTGGTTTTACATTTAGGGCAACCGGGACCTAATACTTTTATATTTTTCATGTCTTTTTAATTTTATATTTATTATTCAAAAAAAGCAGCAAACATTTTTTTAGCTTCTGCCCATGCTTTTTGATCGATACAGTATTTTATTCTCGGCGGCATTACATCGCCTTGTATCAAACCTGCATCTTTCAACTCTTTCAGGTGTTGCGAAATAGTTGATTGCGCCATTGGAATTTCTTCAGTTAATTGTCCTGTGAAACAACATGACTGTTTGTCAAGAAAATTCAGGATACGCACCCTGATGGGATGCGACAGCGCTTTTGCATAACGAGCGAGCATTTCCTCTTTGGTTGTGTAATTGATCTCTGTTGTTGTTCGTTGCATACCAGTTGTTTGTTCATCGCAAATTTACGATTGGATTCAGCGATGGAATGTGACCAATGTTACATTGGAGGATGATAGTAATCATTTGAGGGGGAAAATTTACCTTGCGATAACTTCACGCTTTGGGGTACTGCTTTGTATTCTACAAAAAAGTGATTGCTAATTTTCGCGTGGTAAGTGGTATGCGAGATAATTTTTTCTAAAGCTTCTGCTTTTGGTTTTTCAAACTTTTTGGCGTTTATTTTTTGCTGCCGGGTCTTTATCAGTTTTGATTTTCAGTGATAGCTCTTTGATTATGGAAGCATCTTGTTGGTAATATAAAATACAGTCTTATCTGAAAGGTTTAATTTACTCACCGCTCCATGGAAAGCTTCTCGCTAAGAATCCGCAAGATACTATCCCAAAAAAAATCATGCTGCCGGGTGATTGCCGGCAATTTATATCCGATACTTTCCGACTTTACAGGCTTAATTATTTTGTAACATTTTAATATTATTTGGTAATCATATCTGTTATCACCTTTCCTGTTGCTGCATCCGGCTGACTAATGTTTAACATATCAGCTACCGTTGGTGCTATATCTGTAATACTTACCGGTGCTGAAGAACTTCCTTTTTCAACATGCCATCCGTACCAAAGCAACGGTACGTGTGTATCATAGCTGTAGGGTGTTCCATGGGTAGTGCCCGTTGTTCCACTATGAGATTCAAACCATTCGGGCTGTAATAATATACTCACATCACCGGAACGCTGTATATTAAATCCGTTTTGTAAATCGGCTTCAGGCCGGTTATTAAATGTAGTGGCACTTAATTGGGAAGCTGTGTACGTATTGGCCACTCCATCGAATCGCAATAGATATGCGGCCACCTTCTCCTGCAATTCTTTTAAAGAAATATTTTTTTGAGCGATCAAATTCCGGTTCAGGTACACCTGCTGATTGATGTAGCTGGAAATCCAGTTGCCATTGCCATAGATAGTATTTAAATGGTTTTTTAAAGAGTCTATCATTGCTCCACTATTAAAATATCCGGCAGGAATTTTATCATCTTTTAGCTGTTCCGGCACATTGGCGACACCGTGATCCGCTGTAAGAAATAGCAGGAAATTATCTTTTCCATATGACTTTTCGAGGTAGGTAATAAGCTCTCCCAAATCACGGTCGAGGCGTATATAAGTATCTTCCAGCTCTACCGATTGCGGGCCAAACATATGACCTATATAATCGGTAGAAGAAAAGCTGATGGTAATAAAATCAGTTGCATTTCCTTTGCCTAATTGTTCACCTTCAATTGCTGCAATAGCAGCATCTTTGGTGAGGGTATTGCCAAAAGGTGTGTAACGGATAATTTCAAAATCATTGGGCTTCCACATTTTTTTTATGTCATGGGGGAAAACAGGTTTGTTTTCTCCCGGAAACAAACCTTCGTATGGATTATCATCCGGCGAGCTTTCTGTATATTGATGAATAGGAAGTAATGTATTCCAGGATTGCGATACATATTTTTGTGCCAGGTGGCTGTCATCAAATTTTTTCATCCAGCCGGGCAAAGTCTGCATATAGAAAGTAGAGGTTACAAAATTTCCTGTTTCGGAATCGAACCAATAAGCGCCATTAGCCAAATGACCTGCCGGTAATATAGACGCTCTGTCTTTTAAAGCGATGCCAATAACTTTTGAGGCTTTGTTGGAAGACAAACGCAGTTCATCTGTAACTGTTGTTGCGAGCATATTTGCAGGCGACATTTTACCCACTGCTACGTTAGGGCTGCCCACAGTATTTACCGTACTGTCATCAGTGACATACATCGATCTCCCGGTGTTGCGCACGTACCAGTCGTTGCTGATGATTCCGTTTTGCGAAGGTGTGGTGCCGGTATAAATACAGGCATGCCCGGGACCAGTATAAGTAGGTGCATAATTGAAATTGGCATTCCTGCAATTAAAGCCCTGGCTCAGTAGCTTTTTAAATCCATCTTCTGAATACTTGTTATAATATTTATACAAATAATCATAACGCATCTGGTCTATGACAATTCCAACAACCAGTTTTGGACGTTGGATCGTTGTTGACTGCGCATTCCCTTTGTGTTGAATTACTATTAGTGCTGTTAATAATAAAATAAATTGTTTCACTTTTTTTGAATTTTTATTTGGAGTTTAATTGTTTATTATTTAAGATTTGAAAATAAGCTATCTTTTATTAAAATCTTTGCTTAATCCTAATTCTTTAATAATCCTGAATGCATTATCAAAAGAATGATTCCGGCCAACATTAATTTGTTTTAAAAGGTCAACGTCCCGGTTTTGCGCAATACAAATGATGCTGCAAAAAAGAAAAATGATAAAGAGCAGAAAGTATTTTTTATTCATAGCGTAAAAATAATTGGCAACGAAATATTATTTTGAAATGACAACAGTACCTTTTTAAGTTTTTGCAAAGAAACCAAAAAAATTCAGCGGTCATCTCGCTATGATTTCCGGATTTGTTTTTTAGAGTTATATTGATTCAATTCCAATGCCTTTGTAATAATTTCCCTGATGTTGGTATAACTATTGTTCAGATAATTTACCAATTCATTTTTGGGTACCCATCTTATCCATTCGATACTTTCTTCATATTGAGGATGCAAGGCTTCATCTTTATTGGCTTTAATTTCATACCAATGGATTTCTTTAATTGCTTCTTCATGGAGAAGGCCATCGTAATATTCATGTTCAGTAACACCAATAAATCGTGTTATCGAAATATCTTCGAGGCCGGTTTCTTCCGTTATTTCCCGCAATGCGCAGGTTTCAAATGTTTCATTTTTATCAAGATGCCCTTTGGGTAGATCCCATTTGCTGCGTTTGTATATCATTAATATTTCACTACTTTGGTTGATAACAAGGCCGCCTGCTGCTAATACTTTTTTCATAAATATATTTTTCGTTGTGTTTTATTTTCCACGTTAAACTTTACTTATATAACGATCATCCCAATTACAAATACCAATATAAAAAGAACAAGAATGTAAGTCACATAAGCGCTGATTTTCCCATTCATCAATACAAGCGCTTCGCCTTCTCCTACCTTTTGCACAAGACGTGTAAGAAACATTGCGGGACGTATCAATATATCTTCGACCTCAATACTTCCCCTGGTTTCTGAGCGAACTTCCCTGGTATGAAATATCCTGCGAAGAATGTGTTCCAATATCTGTGAATAGGCTGATGCACTGAAAAAATCCTGTTCTTCCAAAGGCACACCGCCATTCCAGGAATGTACCCTGCGCACTTTTTTTCGGTTCTTAAAAAATATCCAGATGGGAACGATGAGCAATACTGCCATAATCAAGGCAATAAATGTAGGAGCAATCACGCCGAATACCGGCGACCCTGAAGCTAATACTAACGGTGCAGGGACACCTAAAAGGCCCATTAATAATGATGGATACCCAAGCCAGATAATGATAGCAGGAAGTCCTATACCACACAGCACTATTAATACTTCCATACTTATTTCTGTAAAATGTAAAAGCCGGTTAGCAATGGGCCTGCTCTTGCGACCATGATCATATCCCAATGCCGTATAGCCAATTAGTTTAACCATAGCGAAACCAATTAAGCCAATAGCCAACGCAGTAAGCACGCCGGCAATGGCAGCAAAAAATTCAGTAGCAGCGCTGGGAAAACGATAAGACTGGAAAAGGGTTTCCAAAACCATCCATTCGCCCGCATATCCAATGAGTGGCGGAAAAGCACTGAAGGAAAGCGCCGAAATGAGAATTCCCAATGCAGGTATTTTGCCCACACCACTCCAGACACCTCTCGCTTCGTCTATGGTATGAACGTTATACGCTTCTTTCGCATGCCCCAGCGACATAAACAAGAGTGTTTTTGCAAGCGTGTGGGATAAAGCAAGAACAAGAGAAGCTGCCTGGGCAAATAAAGATAAATAATGAAGGCTCGGATCGGTGATACCATCCGCAATGGCATAAAACCCGATAGCTGTCAATATCATCCCGTTATTTTCAATAGTAGAATACGCAGGAAGTAACCGCACTTTATTTACTCCAACGGCCTGAAGGCCTCCCCAAAAGGCAGAAAAAGCTCCGAGTAAAATCAGCACAATATTCCACGTTTCATTTTTAGGAATCAATGGAATAATTCTTTCAAGGCCATACACACCCATCAGTGTTACAGGTGCGCTAAGGATAGCGGCGGTATTATCTGGCTTGGGTATCCATCATTATTAATGGGCCTTTTAGGTGTCCCTGCACCGTTAGTATT
>DAHXOZ010000004.1 GCA_027364635.1 bacterium
CGTTCGGTATATATTCCTGTAACAAAAAGAGCAGATGCCTCTACATGGGATGTAGTGCAGTCTATAAAAAAAGCTTTGCCTGATATGCAGGCAGCCATACCGAAAGATTTAAAAGTATCTTATGAATTTGACCAGTCAGGGTATGTAATAAACTCCTTGCAAAGTTTATTATTCGAAGGATTGCTGGGCGCTGTATTAACAGGCCTGATGGTGTTATTTTTTTTAAAAGACCTGCGAAGCGCCGGTATCGTTATCATTACTATTCCCTTGGCGTTGCTTACTTCAGTTGTTTGTTTGTATCTGGCAGGACAAACGATTAATATCATGACGCTTGGCGGCCTGGCTTTGGCAGTGGGAATACTGGTAGATGAAGCAACTGTCACTATTGAAAACATCCATCATCATCTGGAACTCGGTAAATCAAAATCAAGAGCCATCTTTGATGCGTGCAAGGAAATAGCCACGCCAACGCTTCTTATATTGTTCAGCATTTTAGCTGTATTTGTTCCGGCGTTGTTTATGACCGGGGTGCCGAGGTCAATGTTTATACCACTTTCAATGGCTGTAGGTTTTGCTATGATTGCTTCATTCCTGCTGTCTCTTACGTTGGTTCCTGTACTTTCTAATTGGTTATTAAAAAAGGCAAACACAACAAGAAGTAAAGACCATTTGCAAAAAATAAAGCAAGGTTTATCGAGGCGTATTAATAAAGCTGGCAAACCGGCAATATTCATTGTTTCTTTTGTGATAGTATTATTCCTCGTAATTGCTTACGTCAGTTACAAAGGCGCCGGCACAGAAATCTTTCCAAAAGTAGATGCAGGACAAATGCAGGTACGATTGCGCATGCCCCCTGGAACGAGAATTGAACGGACTGAAGAAGCTACCAAAAAATTATTACAACTAATTGCAGATACAACAGGCAAAAAAAATATTGCCATTACATCTGCATTTGTCGGGCTTCAGCCACCGACTTATGCAATTAATCCTATCTACTTATTTACAAGCGGCCCGCAGGAAGCAGTAATTAAAGTGAATCTTACAAAAGATGCCGGTATCAGCATAGAAACACTCAAAGAACAATTACGTTCATCAGTAATAAAAAATATTCCTGGCGCCAAACTTTCTTTCGAACCGGCAGATCTTGTTGGCCAGGTAATGAGCCTGGGTTCAAATAATCCTATCGAAGTAGTAATACAAGGAAAAAATATTGCTCAGAGCCGTGAAATTGCAAACAGCCTAATGCAATCATTAAATAAAATATCTTATTTACGGGACCAACAAATTGCTCAGCCACTCGACTATCCAACTATTCAGATTAATTACGACAGGCTACGAATGGGGCAGATGGGCATAACAGTTGATGAGGCGGGACGGTCAGTTTTGGAAGGAACATCATCGAGCAGATTAACACAACCTGTCTATTGGCTGGACAACAGTTCAGGTAATTCTTACCAGGTGCAGGTAGAATATCCGCAATTTGAAATGAACAGTCCAGAGCAGATGGAACAGATTGAAGTTGGAAAGGCAGGTGGTAACCCCATTTTTTTAAGAGATATTGCTGATTTGAAAAAAACAAATACTATAGGCGAATATGATCGCATCAATCAACAACGGTTTATCACTATTACTGCAAATATTCACAAAAAGGATTTGGGTAAAGCTGTTGATGATGTAAACAATGCCATAAAACAATTAGGAAAATTGCCGCAAGGTGTAAAAGTTTATTTACGCGGCCAGTCAGAAATACTTAAGCAAACCACAAGCGAATTATCTCTCGGACTTTTACTTGCACTCGTCGTTATTGTTTTGATGATAGCAGCCTATTTTCAATCATTCAAAATTCCTTTAATTATTTTATTAGTATTGCCGGGAGTATTAGCCGGGTCATTATTGTTATTATGGCTTACCGGCAATACACTCAACATTCAATCTTTTATGGGTTGCATCATGGCCATAGGTGTGGCAGTATCCAATGTTATATTATTAATATCAAATGCAGAACAATTAAGGTCTGGCCAGAATATTAATACTTCAATAGGGGCTCAGGCAGCAGTGAACCGCTTACGCCCTATTTTGATGACAAGCCTTGCAATGATTGCAGGTATGATACCCATGTCTTTGGCATTAGGAGAAGGCGGCAAACAAACGGCACCTCTGGCCATTGCTGTAATTGGAGGATTGTTATTCAGCATGTTTATAAGTTTATGGTTAGTGCCGTTGATGTATGATTTGATAATAGGTAACAAGAAGGCCCTCAATGTTTCACTTGACCCGGATGATGAAACGTCAGTTTATTATAACAAGAACATTTAAACATAAAAAGCAATGAGAATATTTGCAGCTATTATATTATTTATTACAGTATCAGCATGTAACAACAATCAACGAACTGCCGGTTCTAAGCAAGAAGAAACCCTGTCTCCCGACAAGGCAGGAAAAGCCGATTCTGTAAAAGCATTTGTACTGAAAATGGATTCAGCGAAAAAGACTATTTCATTGCCGGGCGAGTTGCTGCCAAATGAAAGTGTACAGATCAGAGCTAAAGTGCAGGGATACATTAAAAAACTGAATGTTGACATTGGTTCAAAAGTGAGAAGAGGACAGGTGCTGGCTTTAATAGATGCACCTGAAATCAATAGCCGTGTGAAAGAACTAAATGAAAAAGTAAAAGCAGCCAACTCCCGGTATCAATCCAGTAAAGACTATTATGACCGGATTAATAATGCATCAAAAACTGATGGTGTAATCGCAGGCAGTGAGCTTCAACGTACCAAAAATCAAATGATGGCGGATAGCTCAGAATATAATGCGGCTATGTTTGCAGCTTCTTCTTATCGCCAGATAGGGAATTATCTTGCTATTATTGCTCCCTCCGGCGGAATTATTACCAAAAGAAATATTGATGTAGGTTCATTTGTGGGTAATACAAATGAAAAGCCGTTATTTGAATTAGATGATAATTCAACATTACGTTTGAGAGTGTCAGTGCCTGAAATTTATACAGGAGCTGTTTTGATGAATAACGCAGCTGAAATGACAACACTTTCATTTCCTGATAAAAAATTTAAGGCAAAACTTGCTCGTAAATCCGGTAGCATAGACAATCAAACGAGAAGCGAAATTTGGGAGTTTGAAGTACCCAATCAAAACAATGAACTAATACCGGGCAGCTATGCAAACGTAAAATTAAATTTCATTCGTTCTGCGCCATCATTAGTGGTTCCAGTCTCATCGGTTGTTACTACGTTAGAAAGGAAATTTGTCATTAAATTATCCGGAAATATTACACAATGGACAGATGTAAGAACGGGCTTTACTATGGGAGGTAAGCAGGAAGTATTTGGCGAATTGAATGCCGGAGATACTATTGTTTTAAAACCAACAGAAGAATTAAAAAGTGGAACTAAAATCATTTCTGAAATATCCAATTAAATCAAATTGTATGAAATGGATAACCCGTGAACGCCCCAAAATTGACAGGATTGCCTGTCCCTGGCTCATCAAAAACTATGTAGATAAAGAAGCAGAATTTATTTATTTGCCAAAAGAAAAAGTTTTTACAGAAGCAAAAAAATTAGATGCGATTCCTTACGATATTCCGGGTGCTGAATATTCACATGAAGGCGCATACTGTACCTTTGATTACATAGTTAAGAAACATAAAATTACTGATAGCGGAGTACAGGTAATAGCCCAAATTGTTCGCGGTGCAGATACAAATTGTTTCGGCCTTGCAGCGCAGTCGGCGGGACTTTGGGCAATATCTGCAGGGTTATCTTTCAATTATAAAAATGATTATGAAATGCTTGAAACAGGAATAAAAATTTATGATGCTTTATATAGTTGGGCAAAATATGCACAAGATGAAAAACACACATGGAAACCAGAGTTATGATAAAATAAAAAATATTGAATGCCCAACGTCTAATGTGCTTCTTAAAATCAGATGACAGGTTTTGGTATTCTTTTTAAACAATAAAAAAAATCAATTATGAAAAAGATTATTCCCTTTTTAATTCTTCTGCTTTGTGCATTTAGTTTTTCATACAGTCAAAAGCATGGGCATATAGAAAAAGTAAAGCGCCACATGGCAATGAGCCCGGTAAAACCGCTTGATATTGCAACCATTGAAAAGGTGACTGGCATGAAAGGACAGGAACATGATGGCCAGTATAAGATTACAATTCCGCAAAATGATTTAAAAGTTGTAGTAGATGGTTTTAAAATAATACCGCCAATGGGTTTAGGAAGCTGGGTTGCGTTTACCCCTTCGCCTGATGGCGCTATGGTTATGGGTGATATAGTTTTAACTGAAACTGATTTGGGTCCTTTTGAGCAAGAAGTTATTCGCCAGGGTTTAACTATCTCGGCTATTCATAATCATTTTTTGCGCAATCGCCCTATCGTTATGTTTATGCATATTGGAGGTATGGGCAACACCGGGATGATGGCAAAAAAAGTAAAAGCAGTATTAGATAAAATAAAAGAACTAAGGGGGAAAAATCCTGCATCCGCACCGGCTGATAGTGTAGTTAATACAATAGATACAAAAAAATTGGATGCTATAATGGGATACAAAGGAGAAATGAGCAAAGGAGTTTATAAATACACCATTGGCCGTCCTGATGTGAATTTAATAGAACATGGAGTACCAGTTACTTCTTTTGCCGGATTTAATACGTGGGCTTCCTGGCAGGGAACTAATGATAAAGCGGCGGTAGCCGGTGATTTTACAATGCTGGAAAATGAAGTGGATCCGGTAGTAAAAACATTAATTGAAAATGGAATAGAAGTGGTGGCATTACATAACCACATGGTTCATGAACGGCCACGCATTTTTTTTCTGCATTATTGGGGAGTAGGCCCGGCAGAAAAATTAGCAAAAGGATTAAAAGCCGCGTTAAATCAGACAGATGCGAAAAATTGAATAACACTGAATGAGCCACTATCAAATAAAATTCAATTGCAATAACCTTATCAAACAGTTCTAATCTTCACCCTTTCAAAATCATATCGTTCAGCATAATTGGAATTAATAGATCGGGAACTAAAGAAGTTATCTTCTTGTACAGTTATTCATTATGGGCTATTAATCTTATTTTGGTATTCCAGTTTATGGTTGCAGGGTAAAATTAAATAAAAAGAGGCAGCCTAAAAAATACGAGTTTGCCTCTTTTTATTCGCCTATATGATGGAGGGTGTTTTCGTTTATTTAATTCTCAGGGCTTTAATTCTAAATTGGTCAGCTTTGCAAGACAGCACTCATTCAGCTAAAAAAAGCTCTCTGACTTAATTAAAAAAACAGAAAAAGACTAGCAAAAAAAATATGCACAATCTATTGTGGCAATCCCAATGTTTTTTGACGGAAAAGGGCTTCAGTTTTGTAAAAAAATATTGCTGTAAGTAAAATCAACCTCCTCAAAGAATAATTTTAAAGACCGGTATTATTAACATACATTAATAATTTCAGTTTAATTGGTTAGTTGTGAAATTTTTTACACTATTTTAATCCTGATTTTTTTCTTTGAAAATAAACTTAGACAAACATTAGTCGAGATGTTTCTTTATTTTATGATAAATGAAATTTGCATTATCCTTGTTTAATCGATCATTCATTTGTATGCATCCTTTAAGACAATCCCAGATCAAGATTAGCAAAATCTGCTTTTAGTGTTTGACCCTTGAAAAACCAAGTACTTATTATTTTGTCTTTTTGAATATTCAAATAATTATAATTACATTACCAGGCAACCTTTGTTATGATTTTTCCGATTATAATGCCATAAACAGAGAATTTGTTATCTTCAAATGAACTAAACAAGCTAATTGGGGGATGCGTCCTTAACGATAGAGAGTGTCAAAAAAGGATTTACAACTCTTTCTACAGTTATGGAATGGCTATTTGTGACCGTTATACCGTGGATAGAGAGGATGCAATTGAAATCTTTAATGACGGTTTCCTGAAGATTTTTAAAGAGATCCACCGCTACCAGCCTGCTTATGATGATGAGTTGAATTCTTTTAAAGGATGGCTGAGAAGGATTATGATTAATACAGCGATCGACCATCATAGAAAGTATCATAAGAATAGCTTTAAGGTTGAATTAGATTCCGCTATGATTTTCTTACCTTCCGAAGAAGAAAACGCTTTTGACAGGATTTCTTATGATGAAATAATACAGGCCATAAGAGAGTTATCACCCGCTTATCGTACAGTTTTAAACATGTTCATTGTTGACGGTTTTAGCCATGAAGAAATTGCCAACCAATTGGCAATTGCGGTTGGCACCTCTAAATCTAATCTTTCAAAAGCAAGGCAACAATTACAAAAAATTTTAAAAAAAGATCATAAAATCTTAAGAACAAAAAATGCTGGATGAAGAAATAAATAAAAGGATTAATGAAGCTGCGGAGCAGTACCATCCGGCTTATGACGATGAAGCATGGAACAGGATGGAAAAAATGCTGAATGAGCATCTTCCCCAAAAAAAGAAAAGCAGGAAAATATTTTATTTTCTTTTTTTAACCACTATTTTGACGGGTGGATTACTGTTCATTTTTTATCCGCCCCAAAAGAATATACATTCTCCTCTTTCATTTCAAATTTCAAATGATACCAGCAAAAAAAATCCGCAAAAGCTTGAACTAAAATCAATCAACTTAACCACAAACAAGAATATGGCAACTGAGTCTGGAGTGGATAAGGTTGCTTTAGCAGACCAACAAAAAATTTGGATTTCTGTTTTAAGTAATAATACTAAGGAGGAGAATGTTTTGTCCGCCAAAAAGAATGGAGACAGACCCGGTAATAAAAATATTATCGAAGAAATTAGCAATGAAAATAAAGCTGCAAAGGAAAACCCGCCTGAATACCAGGGAACAACTAAAACCCAAGATTACGGCAATGAGGTTTCTGAAACTGTCCTAAATGAAAACAATAAAAATAAAACTGAAACGGCAACAAAGGATACCCTAAAAGATGAACAGAGTGCGGTTACTGAGAAATCAAAACCAAAATCACCTATCCGTACATCGAAAACTTTTAATAGTAAATGGGGCCTAACCTTCAGCGCAGGCCCCGATGTCAGTGGGTTAAGTATTCAAAAAGCAGGGAAGTTAACAATTGGATATGGTGCAGGATTACGTTTTGATTTTTCTCCAAAGTTTACACTGAGATCAGGATTTTATGTTTCCAGTAAAATTTATGATGTCGGAGCCAATGACTACCATGCACCTCTGTCAGGCCAATTTAACTATACATACCTGCAACATATTGGTGCAGATTGCAGAGTATATGAAATACCTCTTATCCTAAACTTCAATTTTGCTGCTGTGAAAAATCACCGGTGGTTTGTGGCAACCGGTCTTTCTTCTTATTTAATGAAGAAAGAATCCTATATATACTATTACAAATACCCTACGGGGAATGCCTATGATAAATACTTGTCGATTCGCAACCAGAACAAACATTATTTTTCGGTTTTGGATCTCTCGGGAGGCTATGAATATGACATTAATAAGAGATTTTCCGTTGCGGTGGAACCCTACGTGAAATTGCCTCTAAGCGGCGTAGGGGCGGGGAAAATAAAACTAAATAGTGCGGGTATACTTTTTTCATTAACGATGAATCCGTTTAAAAGATAAGTTCCAGACAGACCATTACAGTCAGGTTTCGACTGATCTCTTTGGAATAAATAATTATCCCTTTGAAAATAAAATTGAAGGCTTTCTTAAAAGAGAGCCTTTATTATAAATTATGAAAAGGAAATTATTAAAGGATATTTCTGCCAATACTTCACAGGTATTTATTAACCAGTTTAGCGGAGCTGTCATTTTTTATGTGCTTTCAGTTTATTTTTCAAAGAATGATTTTGGAGAAATTAGCTGGAGTCTGGCTGTTTTGCTTACCTGTTTCAGCATTCTTTCTTTGGGTATCGACCAGATAGTAGTAAGAAAAATTGCCCAGGGAGTTTCTCCCCAAATGATGCTCTCTGTTTATCTTCTTCATGTGTTACTTACCGGCACTCTTTTCTACCTTATATTATTGCTGGTTCATTTAGTCTTTCCGGATTTTCATCACCCCTTACTGCTGTATCTTGGAATTGCTAAACTTATGATTTTTTTTGCCTCACCATTTAAACAGGTCGCCAACGGGCTTGAAAAATTCAGGCTTTTGTTTTTCATGTCTGTCTCTTCCAATATAGTGAAAAGTATTGCTTTAATTACTATTGCCGTTTTCAGCCATCTCTCCATGTCACTTGTGGTAATTATCTTTATTACCGGTGATGTCACAGAATTTTTTCTTTCAGCAATAATCACCAGGAAAATAGAAAAAATCAGAATAGGAATAACCGTTAGCTATAAAAGCTATTTTCGCCTTATAAAAGAATCACTCCCCCAGGCCGGAGTGGTGGTGTTCACCTCTGCCATTGCGAGATTTGATTGGATTTTTCTAGGAATCCTTGCTTCCAACATTGCACTGGCGGACTATAGTTTTGCATTTAAGATCTTTGAAATGGCTTCTCTTCCATTATTGATCATTTCCCCCATCCTGATTCCGCGATTTACAAGAATATTCCAGTCTTCACCAACATCTGAAAAGCAGGAAAAGGCAGAGATACTTGTAGTTCTGTTCAGATTTGAAATGATCATCTCATCCCTGGTCGCCTTAATACTTAATATTCTTTGGGTTCCGGTGATCGATTTTATTACCGGGAATAAATATGGCGCTGCCAATAGCCATACTATTTTCATTTTGTCATTTTGTATGCCCTTTGTTTATGCAAATAATTTTTTGTGGACCATCAATTTCGCCAGGGGGAAACTTAAACTGATCTTCTATGTTTTTCTTTTTACTTTCCTGGTAAACTTCATCTTTGATATTATCTTAATTCCGGCTTTTGGCGCAGAAGGGGCTGCCTTTGCTTATCTTCTTGCCATTTGCGTTCAATTTATTTTATTCAGAATAAAGACACCGTTGAATAGCTTTCGAACGTATGATTATGCAATTTTAACCTGTCCGCTGGCGGCGCTTTTTTCGGGGATCCTGGCGGCACAAATTTCTTCCGCAACTGTATTCATCCTCCTGTTCTCGATTGTACTTTTCATTCTCCTGCTGCTCATAAGCGGCCAAGTGATAGTGAAAGACAGTAATACAATAAAACGGCTCATTTCTACCTGACTGGCAACCCGGAAGAGGCTTATTGCGTTTGGAATTTTTAAAGGAAGAATTCCGACACATCTAAAGTGTCCGGGTACCGGCGTTTGATTTTTAAAACACAAATATCGAAAAGTAAGCAGGCAGTTAACAAAGTTGACTGGCAACTGCTTGTTTTCCTTTTGCTTTTCTTAAATGTAAAACTGGTAGTGAAACTCGCCGCTATTGTATGGATCTACTTCGTGCGGAATGAATTTAATTTTGGCTTCCGCTTTCAACGTTCAAGACTTCCGCTTTTTTATTTGTTCATTATTGCTATCGGGATCATTGATTACTTTTTATTTCACGGAACCCGAAGCTTTGATTATTCAATAGTGGTTATGACAGGAATTGGTTTCTGGGTAGTTTCCATACTTGCAGTACACCAGCTTAAACATTCAGTTGAGCTTCATTCTCCCGGAGTGATTGATCAGACCCTTGCCGTTTTTTTTAAAATCAATGCTGCTATTTCTTTAGCCGCTCTTTTGATAATAATAATTAAAACAGGCACAATTAATCCTTATTTGTACCAGGGAGAATATCAAAAATATTTTATAGGAACGGGAGATTATATAAAGGGAATCTCCTTTGACACCTCTACTACCAATGCTGTCTTAAACGCTTTTGGTGTAATCTATTTTTTGACTCACAGGAATGCTTTCATGATTTTTCTATGCATGTCAGTACTATTACTTACCGGTAGTAATATAACCAACGGAATTCTATGTATCGCATTGCTTTATGTTTTCATTTTTCAAAGTGACCGGGATCAGAAGAGTCTTATCCTCGTTTGCTTTTTTCTGCTCGTGGTTTTTATGGCAAAAATTTCTCCGCAGAACAACCAGTACGTAAGCAAATCACTTAGCCACCTTCTTCATCTATCTGCACCTTCAAAACCTTCGATTACGGGTGTTATTTCCCTGGAAAATATGCCTGATACCTCTCTAAGCGAAGAAGAAAGGAAACAAAAAATTGCCCTGTTATACCTCGACAGTACCTGGAGTACAAAGCGAACACAACACAGTTCGCACCATAATACATCAATTCATCGCGCCAATTATATTCTTCCGCAGGACAATATTAACGGCCCGGAGTTTCAACACAAATCTGTAATCACCGCCTCAGAAGAAAAGAGCATTCAATTTATAATAGAAAATTCCGGGCATTTGCCCATGTCATCGGATACGATGTATCATCCGGAATATCCCGGGAAAATTATTGCCTGGCAACAAACCTATCATTACCTGGCAAAAAATCCCATCAAGGCATTTACGGGAACCGGAATGGGTAATTTTTCATCGAAGGTGGCGTTCAAAGCTGCAGGCCTGGGTATTGCAGGATCCTGGCTTCCGCAACATAAATATATTAATAACGCTTTTCTTGAAAATCATCTAGATACCTATCTCTATTTTTTCAGCAAATCCGATGGATTTCACTCCGTGATCAATAATCCGGGATCTGTGTATGACCAGCTTATCGCAGAATACGGAATAATTGGCTTCGGAGTTTTCCTCATTTTTTATCTGGGATTTTTTTTGAGTAAGCTTCCTCACCTCACGTATGGCAGACCGTTGCTAATAATGATCTGCGGCATTTTCTTTTTCGATTACTGGTTTGAGCAATTGTCTGTGGTCGCGGTTTTTGAATTATTCATGTTTCTCAATTTAAAAGAAAGTCAACTTAACAATGAATCGTAAACAGGTAAAGATATCCGTAGTAATGCCTGCCTTTAATGCCGGAAAATATATTGAGGAAGCGGTGAGTTCGGTCCTTCGGCAGACATTTACCGACTTTGAATTATTGATTATAAATGATGGATCTTCTGATACTACCAAGCAGATTATTTCTTCGTTTACTGATCCAAGAATTGTTATTATCAACCATGGAGTTAATAAAGGCATTGCAGCAGCATTAAATACTGGTTTATCCCATGCAAAGGCGGAATACATTGCAAGATTTGATGCAGATGATATTTGTTTCCCTGAACGGCTGGCACGTCAACTTGATTTTCTTGAGACTCATTCTGATTATATCTTAACCGGTGGAGATGCTGAATATATTTCAGAAAACGGCGAACATCTTTTTGACTTCACATGTATTGGTCATACAAACGAACAGATCGCAAAGAAGATAAATCACCAGTGCCCTTTTATTCATTCAACCGTTATGTACCGTAAAGAAACGGTTTTGAAAGCAGGTGGCTATTCTAAATATGCACACAATTTTGAAGATTACTTCCTGTGGGTCCGGTTGCATAAATATGGAAAGTTTGCCAATCTTCCAGAGCCCTTAATTAAGGTTCGAATTAATCCTGATTCTGCTACGATTGATGAAAAAAGAAGGGGCCGGCTTTTCAGGAAAATGAAACGAGACATTATACTTCGCCAAACGATCACCATAAAGGAGGGACGCATTTTGCAGGCAATCATCCAAAGCCAGGCAGTAAAAAAAATAAAGGAGAGCTCATATCATTCTTTATGCGCGAAAAAATATTTGGTAAACAATCATCAGCCGGTAAAGGCAAGGGCTTCATTGGCAAGAGCCATTCAAATACATCCGTTTCGGTTAGATAATTATGCGTTATACCTTCTTAGTTATTTTCCGGCTTCCTTTATAAACCGTGTACATAAAATGGTTCTTTTAAAATATAAAAACACATGAGAGTTGCATTCATAACACGCTCTTCTCTTTTTTCATCAGCAGGTGGCGATACGCTGCAAGTTTTAAATACTGCTAATTACCTGGGAAAATTAAATGTAACGGTTGAGATAAAAATGACGCATGAAAAAATTAATTACAATGAATATGATTTGATTCATTTCTTTAGCATAATTCGGCCTGCTGATATATTAGGACACGTCAAAAAGCTTAGTCAACCCTTTGTAATAACGCCTTTACTAATCGACTATTCAGAATTTGACAAACAATATCGTAAAGGAATATCCGGCAAAATATTTCGCTTTGTTTCTGCCGACAGGATAGAATATTTAAAAACGATTGCAAGGTGGCTAAGAGGACGGGAACACCTTACATCTTTTGCATTTCTGGCGAGAGGGCAGCGCCACAGCATACAAAAAATTTTAAGAGAAGCGGCAATGGTACTGCCTAATTCTCAAACGGAATATGAATTTTTAACAGATCGGTATGGAATAAAGAAACATTATGTGGAAGTACCCAATGGTGTTGAATCAAAGCTGTTTACTAATTCATGGAAGTGTGAAAAAGATACTCAAATGGTCTTATGTGTAGCAAGGATTGAGGGGTTAAAAAATCAAATAAATCTTATCAGGGCTTTGAATAATACTGAGTATCAGCTTTACATTATTGGCAAACCTGCAGTTAACCAAAAAACGTACTATAATGAATGCCAAAGAATAGCCGCAAAAAATATACATTTCATTGGTCACCTTACGCAGGAAGAATTGGTTCCATATTATGAGAAAGCAAAGATACACATACTGCCAAGCTGGTTTGAAACCTGTGGTCTGGCTTCTTTGGAAGCTGCTGCAATGGATTGTGCAATTGTGATTACCCATAAAGGTTATGCTGCTGAATACTTCCAGGATTATGCTTTTTATTGTGATCCATCCTCTCCTGCGTCTATAAAACAAGCGGTTGATGCGGCAAGTGCTTCCGTAACCAGTAAGATATTCCAACAAAAGATTTCATCAGAATATACCTGGCAAAATGCTGCCATCAAAACCCATGAAGCTTATAAAAAAATACTTTCATCATGACACTAAAAATTGCAATTGCCGGATGCCGCGGAATCCCCAACTATTACGGTGGATTTGAAAAACTGGCAGAATGCCTTTCCGTTGGCCTGGTAAGAAAAGGACATGAAGTAACCGTTTACAATTCTCATAACCATCCTTATCAGAAAAAGGATTTTCATGGAGTTGAAATTGTCCATTGTTATGATCCTGAGTACCGGTTGGGGACAGCAGGGCAGTTTATTTATGACCTGAATTGCATCAAAGATTTGCGAAGAAAGAACTTCGATGTCATCTTATTTCTCGGCTACACCAGCAACACGGTTTGGGGAAACTTATTTCCGGAGAGACCCGTTATTATCACCAATATGGACGGGCTGGAATGGAAAAGAGCCAAGTACAATGTGGTAGTAAAACATTTTTTAAAATATGCGGAAAAGTGGGCTGTACAATCAAGTAATTTCTTTATTGCCGATTCGATAGTGATCCAAAATTATCTCGATAAGAAATACAAGATACACTGTAAGTACATTCCCTACGGAAGTGAAATGGCTCAAATAGATGATAAAAAATTATTGGCGCCTTATCATGTTTCTACCCAGGAATATTACCTGCTGATGGCACGCATCGAGCCGGAGAATAATGTAGAAGTGATACTGGATGGGTTTTACAGAAGTTCTTCAAAGAAAAAATTTCTTGTAATTGGAAATACGCAAAACTCTTTTGGGCAAAGGCTTGAACGAAAATTCCGGGAAGACAAACGAATACTTTTTGGTGGTGCGGTATACGATGGCGCTATCACCCATTCCCTCAAATATTTTTCCCACTTGTACTTTCATGGCCATAGTGTGGGAGGAACCAATCCTTCTTTGCTGGAAGCCATGGGGAGTGGTGCATTAATAGCCGCACATCAGAATGAATTTAATCATGCAGTATTGCAAAAGGATGCCTATTACTTTGAAACTGCCAATGATGTAGAATACTTAATTGAATCAGTAAAACGAAATGAAAGGGAACAGGAAATGGTAAAAAATAATTTTTTAAAAATTGAGAAAACCTATAACTGGGCTGCCGTTATTGAGCAATACAATTCTTTTATCATTGAATGTTACAGGAAATCACGGCAATGAAACGATTATTTATCATAGAGGATTCAATGAGTAATAAGATCAGCTATTACCTGCTTGCTGCCTTCCTGGTTACCTTACCTTTTGCCCGCTTTTTCAGCGAATGGCTTTTCATTGTTTTTTGCCTTCATACCCTTATTCATTTTAAAGTGGAAAGTCTTGCCGGATTAAAGAATCAAAAAGTCTGGATAGCCGGATCTGCCTTCATGGTTAGCATCCTCGCTGTGACCTACAGTGCCCATCCCTATGAGGGATTTGAAGACGCTCTTGATCAGATTGCGATCCTTTTGTTTCCTGTTTTTCTTTCAATTACCCACTTACCACTCCAAAAATATAAATATCGTTTGCTGGAAATTTTTGGGCTCACCTGTGTCCTTACAGTCCTATACCTATTTTCTACCGCTTTTGAAGTCATCCACTATTTTCATTTGCCGATCGCTTCACTGCTAAAGGCGCCCTTTATCAATCAAAATTTTACAGATCCGATTGGATTGCACGCCACCTATTTCTCCATGTATGTTTTGCTCTCTATTTGCATTTTTGTTTTCCTGTTTTATTCCTCGCGGTTAAAGAGGAACCTTACATATATTTTCTATTCACTGATCCTTCTGGCCGGATTAGTACAACTTGCCTCCAGGGCTACGATTATTGCGGTAGGGATACTTTTCATTTTTATTATTCCTTTTTTTCTTTTACATGGGAAGAAAAGAGTCCTTTTTTTGATAGCCAGTTTGTCTCTGTCGGCACTGATGCTTTTTGCCATCTTCCAGGTGGGCAGTTTAAGAAAAAGATATTTTTCTGATTTTGAAAATGATCTTTCTGCGCAATACAGGGATCCCGGAGACTTAACCGAATCCAGAATGGCGCGGTGGAACCTGGAATGGCAGCTGATTGAAAAGGCACCCTTGCTTGGATATGGCACAGGTTCAGAGAAATTTGTTTTGGATAAAGAGTATTTTAAAAATAAGTTCTACAGGTCTTTTCTTCTCAATCTCAATTCACATAGCCAGTTCTTAAGTTTTTGGTTAACAGCAGGACTGGGTGGACTTCTGATATACCTCTCTGTATTTTATTTTGGAGTAAGACTATCGGTCAAAACAAAAGATTTTTTACTGCTTTCATTACTTAGCCTGCTCTTTATTGTTTCTTTTTCAGAGAACATACTGGATGTCAGTAAGGGCGTTTTATTTTACGGATATTTTCTTCCCTTCCTGCTCTTTACCGCCGGAACTAAAACAGGCACGGGCAGTTAAAGGTTACAAGGCAACCACTCTTTAAATCGTCACGTTTACCATAATATCAAAACAGTTAATTAATATTCCAACAGAATAACTATGGAAAGATTATCAGCAGTGGTTATTACCCGAAATGAAGAAAAAAATATTGGTCGCTGCATCGACTCACTTGCGAGGGTAGCAGATGAAATTGTTGTTTTGGATTCTTACTCTTCTGACAGTACAGTCGCAATTGCCCGTAGTAAAGGAGCTGTTGTAAAACAATGTGTTTTTTCAGGGTATATAGAACAAAAGAATAAAGTCCTTGAATTTACCAGCAACAATTTTGTTATCAGCCTCGATGCGGATGAAATGTTAAGTGAAAAGCTTATCCATTCGATCCTCGCGGAAAAGAAAAATAATTTTAAGTATGATGCCTATTTTATGAATCGTTATAACCGGTATTGCGGAAAGTTTATAAAACATGGATTATGGTATCCTAACCGAAAATTGCGGCTTTTTGACAAACGCATCGCCTGGTGGGGAGGAATGAATCCTCATGATAAAATACAGTTAACTCCGGGAATTCAACCTCAATTCCTTAAAGGCGACATCATTCATTATGCTTACAATTCTATACATGAGCACTTGCAAAGGAATGAAGAAGTGAGCTCCATTGCTGCGTATTCCTTGTTTGAGGCAGGAATAAAAAAACCCTGGACGAAGATTTTTCTAAGCCCCGCCTGGTCCTTTGTTCACGGTTATTTTATTCGGTTAGGCTTTTTGGACGGTTACTATGGTTTTATAATAGCCAAACAAACGGCCCGACAATCTTTTTTAAAATATCAAAAACTAAGGCAGCTTATAAAACTGCAGAGGAAAGCCCCTAAACTCGTTATGAATAATTAAAACAGTTATGAATAATGTTACTCATGACATATTAAAAACACTTGCTTATTTTGATCACTTCAATTATCCGCTTACCATTGAAGATCTGTGTTTATTCGCATGTAAAAATTATGATCCTTCAGAGATTGAAAGAGCAGCAGACGAACTAAAAAGCCGGAAAATTATTTTTAAATTAAAGCAATTTTATTCATTGCAAAACAACCCCGGGCTTGCAGATAAAAGATTGAAAGGGAACCAAAGGGCAATCCAGGAACTCGTCATTGCGGAAAAAGCTGCGAGACTGCTGAGCGGCTTTCCTTTTGTGGTAACGGTAGCCGTCTCGGGTTCATTGTCCAAATATTATGCGGACGAAAATACAGATATTGATTTCTTCATTATTACAAAAACCGATCGGTTATGGATTGCCCGCACACTAATGCACCTGTTTAAAAAGCTTACATTTATAACCGGGAAGCAACATTGGTTTTGCATGAATTATTACGTGGATGAAAAAGGATTGGAAATACCCGAAAAAAACATCTTTACGGCAATGGAGATTGTTACGCTTCTGCCGATGCAGGGATTTGGGAATTTTCGGACTTTTAATGAAGCCAACCAGTGGACAAAAAATTATTTCCCGGCACACCATCCAAAATTTAAGGAAGAATGGCAAGTTAAAAAGGGCTTCGTTTGCAAATGTTTTGAAAAGATATTCAATTCAACATTAGGAGACGCGGTGGATCAATGGTTGATGGCAGTAACGGATAAACGCTGGAAGAAAAAAGTGCAAAGAGGTAAGGTTAATGCGCACGATATTCCAATTGGAATGATGGTAGGAAGGCATTTCTCCAAACCTGATCCTGCCAATTTGCAGGCACGAGTGATAGAGCAATATGAAATGAGAGTGAAAGATTTGCTGCGAGTGGAACAAACTTCAGTAAACATAAAATGTCTTTGATTTTTTGATTTTATTTTCAGGAGATGTCTTTCCTTCCCTTGCCAGCCATATACCTTTGCATCGGATCATTTTAAGGGCCGGCAATCATTATATTGTAATGGCTGCAGTTTTGATTTTCTTTTTCTCTAAAAATCAGATGTCGTCCTTGTCACTCTTATGGCTTATTCGTGCTGATAGTTCAAAAATAGATTGCTAGCTGTAATCTTTAAATTAAGGACTGGCAATCATTATATTGTAATGGCTGCAGTTTTGATTTTCCTTTTCTCTAAAAATCAGATGTCATCCTTGTCACTCTTATGGCTTATTCGTGCTGATAATTCAAAAATAGATTGCTAGCTGTAATCTTTAAAAAGAACGAATTGAAGAGCGGATGAATAAATGAATGTAAACCATAAGTATGAGATTTTTATTTTTTCAATTTTTTACCATTATCAGTATTGCCTCTTTTAGGGGGTAGAGGACAGTCAACTTTTGGAAAAGGGTATCTGCAATTAACGAAACCCATTTTGCTTCCATGAATAAAAGGATGCATAGATCATCTTGACTTTAATTTAAAAAACAAATTGTATATATAGCAGTATTAAGCAGTAATGCCTGGATAGGCTCTAAGGCGAAATGGATAAGGGGTGTATAAATATACAATAGCGTTGCCGGATGTTCATTTGAAAGATCGATTAGCGGTCGCTTCTTTTGCCGGTTTTAATACCTGGGCCGCATGGCAGGGAACTAATGATAAAGCGGCCGTAGCCGGTGATTTCACGATGATTGAAAATGAAGTAGCGCCGGTAATAAAAGCATTGATTGAAAATGGAATAGAAGTGGTGGCGCTTCATAACCACATAGTACACGAACAACCAAGAATATTTTTCCTACATTATTGGGGAGTTGGTTCTGCTGAAAAATTAGCTAAAGGATTGAAAGCGGCATTAGATGAGACGGGAAAGGGAAATAAGAGGATGCTTTGAAAAGCAAAAGGAAGAAAATAAAAATCCCTGATATTTGTTGGTTTACTGCTAACCGGTTAAAGAAACCTTTTCTAAAAATTTCCCGTTTGGATAGGTATGAAAAGACTTTATCTGCTTCTTATTGCAATTTTTATCCTTGTTACCGGAGGCTATTTTTATCTTCGATTTCATTTTTTAAAAGCAAAAGATTTTAAACCTGATTACTCCAAATCCAAATCAGTTGCCGATCTGCGACCGGCAATAATTGCAAAACTTCAGCAATTAGTAAAAGATGCTTCCGCAGGGCTCTATCATTTGTCAATAGAAAGAATCGATCCTGATATTTCAGCTTTGTCAATAAATATTAATAACGCTGTTCTTACTCCTGACTCTGCAATGATCAACAATTTGGATAGTCTTCACATGCTTCCGGATGATGTATATAAAATTTCATTTTCTTCATTATATATGGATGGAATTGTGATTAATGATCTGTTATCAAAAAATCATTTATCGCTACATAAAATTATGATAAGCGAACCGGTTATAGAAGTGTATCATAAAGAGAAATCGTATAATAAAGCGATTCGCATAAAGAATGATTCTACCACCATTTATAAAAGAATCATGAAGAAAATGAAAAGCATTTCAATTAATACAATTGAATTGGCGGGAGGGACTTTTATAAGCCATATTGGCACTGGAAATAAAATGAATAAATTTAACGACGTTTCTATTGTTTTGAATAACATACTAATAGATTCATCAACAGAATATGATTCAAAAAGGTTCCTTTTTGCAAGACAGGCAAAGCTTTCAACGAAAAATTATTACAGCCGCACGCCGGATAGCCTGTACTTTTTTAAAATTGCTTCCTTAAATATTTCTACTGCTGACAATATAGTTACTATCCACGATTTCGAATTGCATCCCCGGTTCAACAAAAAACAATTTGAAAGCCATTTGCACGAGCGAAAAGAAATGTACAATATTATAATTCCTAAAATATCATTGCAGGATGTTAACTGGTGGAATGTTATAAATCAGAAAGATATTATTGCGCGTAAAGCAAGTATCAATAATGGTTCCTGTAAAATATTTCTTGACAGATCATTGCCTTTTCGAAAGGTAAAGATCAACAATTTTCCGGACCAGATTTTGATGAGAATTTCTGTTCCAATATCTATAACGGAAATGCATATACGCCATAGCAAACTGGCCTATAGTGAATATAACCCCGGCATTGATAAAACAGGCACCATCTATATTGATGATATGAATGGTGAGGTAACGAATATTACGAATATGCCTGACCAAATAAAAAAACAAAATCTTCTGGTATTAAGATCATCAGGGCTGTTCATGCATAAAATCCCGATAACAAACGGTTTTACATTTGACCTTTCTAAATATAAATCCGGAAACTTTACGATGGATCTTAATATTGGAGAAATAGACAGCGCTGTTTTAAATCCAATCACCGAACCAATGGCCGGATTCATGATAAAGAAAGGAACTATAGAAAAAGGATTAGCGCATGTAAGAGGTGACAATTTTAAAGCAAACGGGAAAGGTGAATTATTGTATAAAAATTTGTACCTGGTAGGCCTTAAAAAGGACGAAAGTAAGCTCTCAGGTATGAAAAAGAAAAGTCTGCTAAATTTTTTTGGAAACGTATTTCTTATTAAAAATAACAACCCTCAAAAAGACAGTGAGCCGCGGACCGTGGATTTTAATTCTAAAAGAGATAGCAAAACAACTTTTTTTAGTCTTGTATGGGGAACGATATATTCAGGAATTCTGGAAACAATAGGATTGCCGAAAAGCTTTGCCAGCCATTGAAAGGTCAAAAGCTTTTTGGAAACTACTTCTTCTGCATAGAAATAATATAATAATCGCCAATATTTTTCCAGGGCCAGATTTTTCTCTTTTTTTCTTCTTTTGTTTTTAAATATTGATAAGCCCGCGGATATTTTTCTGCAAAATTTTCTAAATAGGATGGCGGAACAAAAGTGCACAGTCCTTCCACTGACAACAAGTCAAAATCGCTTTTTAAATATTTAATTACATAAGAAGGATTATAGTACCAGCATTTAAAATGATGGCCATCTATCTTCGCTCTCCGGCCTTTTTTACTGAAAAAGCGGCGTGTGGCGGTTTTAAATTTTCCTTTAAATATTAAGAGAAATTCCCACAAACAAAATTTTGGTAAAAGGACCAAAGTTACAATTCCATTTGGTTTTAATAACGAGGAAAAAGAGGTAAGCACTTTATCTAGATCTCCGGTACAATTCAAACCGGCAAAATTGGAAAAGATCATATTATAAGGGCCTTTATTCTGTAATCTTTCTAATTGGGTAAACGAACAACATTCATAAGAAATTAAATTATCGAGCACTTCGTTTCGTATTTTTTGATGGATTACTTCAAGCATTCCTGTAGAAATATCAGTCGCATGAACTTCACATTTTTGTTGCGCCAGCCATACTGCATCTTCTCCGGTTCCGCTATTTAATTCTAAAATAGAATTTCCGGATTGAATTAATTTTTTCAAATGTGATCGAACTCTCTCTCTCTTATATTGAATAATTGTATTGCCCGAATACAATGAATCAAAATGGTTTGCCTGCTGTGAAAAGGCGGCAGCCACAAGCGTTTCATTATTTGAACTGTCGACGATCATGCTTTTTCCAATTGACGAAGTTTTATTTTTTCAACAAAAGCAGCAGGAATATAATAAAATCCGGACAATGCTTTCCTGGCTGTTTTAAAAGTTATTTGGCCAGGTTTTGCAAGTAGCTGTTTAAAATTTTCAAACGATAAATGTTTGCGGTAACTTTTATGAACATAGCTGTGAAGCTGTTTATAAAAAGCCGGTTGGTAATTGTTGTGAAACATTAAAGCCATTTCATCAGAATCCGTCCAGTTGGTTTTTTCTTTTAATTGGGATTTGACATTCTCATAAAAAACAGTGCCTGGCAAAGGATAAGAAACGGATATGCCGATTTCATAAGGTAATAATTTATTGATCATAGAAATCGTTTTTTCAATGTCTTCACGCGTTTCGCCGGGATAACCAAACTGGATAAAAAAGGAAGGTTTGATGTTGTTTTTTTTCAACAACCGTGTAGCTTCAAAAATTTGATGCACGGTAGTTCCCTTGTCCATCGCGTCAAGAATTTTTTGGGACCCGCTTTCGGCGCCCATCCAGATATTATCGCAACCGGCTCTTGCAAGATCTTTTATATTATTTTCCTTTAATAGAAGATCTACACGACCCTGCATTTTAAACTTAAATGACAATCTTTCCTTCTCAACCAGATCTGCAAACTCCTTTACCCATCCCGGTTTCAATCCAAAAATATCATCACAAAACCAGATGTGATCGAAGTTGAAACTAGCTTTTAGCATTATTAGTTCGTTTACTACGTTTTGCGGTGAACGGGTATTATAACGATTGCCATAAATCGGCTTTGCACACCAATTACATTTAAAAGGACAGCCTCTTGTTGTTGCCATGTTCACAGAAAAATACCCTGCATTTTTTATCCATAATTTTCTGTATGGTGCCAGGTCAATAAGATCCCATGCGGGAAAAGGAAGTGCATCGAGATCATGCATTACATTTCGCTTTCCGGTTTTAATAACTGTCTCGTTGTGAAAAAAGGCGAGGCCTTCGATGTTCAAAAAATCGGTTTCTTTTTTTTGAATAGCATCAAGGAGTTTCAACAATGTGATTTCCGCTTCACCTATTAATATAAAATCTGCTCCTTCGTTCAAATACATTTCATACCTGTCGGTAGCATCAGAGCTTGAAACAATAACGGTACAGCCACACGCTTTTGCCAAGCGGATCATTTTAAATGCTGCATTCCGCATGTTAGTGAGACACATTTTGGTGAGGTAGTTAAAACCATCATCATATAATACAAAAAACCCTGGTTTTATTTTTTCAAGAACCGGCAGAATTTCAATCGGGTATTCACAAAACATGGTATCGAATAATGAAACTTCATAACCATTTTGCCTCGTTAATGAAGCAGCATATAAAGTGCCTAAAGGAGCGTATGGAAGGCCTGTTGCCCATTGCTTGGGATCATAACTGAGGAAATAAGAATGAGAGAAGAGAACTTTCGGCATAATAGTAATTCTCAATGGAGCTGATCATTTGAAACAAGTAAAAATAAAACGAAAAGTAAATACTAAAGGTTGCCTCGAGCAGGGAGCTGCATAAGAATACCATCTCACCGTTCTTGTAGTTGTTGCTAATCGATTTTCAACAGACTTAGGAGTTCTTGTTTCTTTTCGGATTTAAACCGCCCGTGATAACTGGTTGTTGTGGTAAAGCAGCCGCTGTCCTTTATGCCACGGGAAGAGATACAAAAATGCTCTGCTTCAATAATTACCGCAATATCTTCGGTTTCCAATTTTATTTTAAGAAATGCCGCTATCTCTCTTGTCAGCCTTTCCTGCACCTGCGGCCGCCTTGAAAAATATTCAACTGCCCTGTTCAGTTTCGAAAGGCCTGCTACTTTTCTATCGGGAATATAAGCGACATGCACTTTTCCGATAATCGGCAGAAAGTGGTGTTCGCAAAAAGAATAAAGCGGGATGTTTTTTTCAAGCACAATTTCTCCATAATTATATTCATTATTAAAAAGCGTGATTTCCGGCTCTTTTGCAGAATCCAGGCCGCTGAATATTTCATGGACATACATTTTAGCTACCCGTTGTGGAGTGTCTTTCAAACTATCATTTTCCAGGTCTAATCCTAATATATACATGATCTCAGCGAAGTGCCTTTTTATTAGCGCCGTTTTTTCGCTTGCAGTGAGAGGATTCGTCTTAATTGTATCAATTATTTCTTCAATTTCCATTATGCTAGCTTTCTTTCCTTAATAATCGTAAGTTGTGCAAGGGTATAGGCGCCGATAGCCATTACAATATCACGCACAGCTACGTCGAGGTAATTTAAGCCAATGATTAATTGTAGGGCAATGCATAATAACCATATCATTACGATATAAGCGCCTATGCGCGGTTTTACCAATACAATAATGCCGGCAATGATTTCTATAATACCCACTATTTTCATAAATACCAATGCGTTTATAGGAATGAGATCAGCGTTTTTTCCAAGATAATCCACCCAATTGACAAGCAGGTTCGTAAATTTATCCAATCCTGCCACAATGGGAACAATACCAAATGTGAACTTTAAGGTCTTTTGTAATTGATCAATCGTTGTCATAATATTTTGGTTTATTTAAAGAATTAGATTCAGGAGTATGGAAAAGGTTACAAAAATATTTTTGGTAAAAGTTGTAACGTTTTGCTTTCGTCATTATCTAACAAAATATACAAATGGAATCAGGAACTCTTTTATCATTGAATAAACTTGCAGATCCGGAGCTGGTATTGCGTATACTTGCCGGTGAAAAGCGGCTTTACGAAATAATTATACGCCGCTACAATCAGCGACTTTACCGGATAGGGATGTCAATACTTAAAAATGATGCGAATACAGAAGATGCTATGCAAACGACCTACGTAAAGGCTTACGAACACTTAAGTCAGTTCAAACAACAGTCATCTTTAAGTACGTGGGTTATCAGAATCATGATAAATGAATGCCTCTCCAGGAAAAAAATGAATCAACGTTTTGCTAATGGTGGGATAGAAAAATATTTGGAAAATAAAAGTAGTATGAAGACGCCTGCTCATATTTTTATGAATAAAGAATTGAATGGTGTTTTGGAAAATGCCATCGCCAACTTGCCACAAAAATACAGGATCGTCTTTATCCTGAGGGAAGTAGAAGAGCTATCAGTAAAAGAAACAGGCGAAGCCCTTGAGCTTGAAGAATCGAATGTGAAAGTTCGCCTTAACCGCGCAAAAAATATGCTGCGTCAAGATCTGAATGGTTATCTTAAAGAAAATGTTTATTCCTTCCATCTTTCGCGCTGTGATGTTATCGTAAAAAATGTGTTTAACCGGTTATCGATTGGATAATAAATTTGTTTTAGAAAATCATCGCTTATTCTCATCCAACTTTTTGACCTGCAGGCAAATTAAGCGAGCAAACACATTTTAAACATGTGGGATTATTATCCATATCCAAAGTTTTTCTAAAATGGATCGCTTCTTTGCTGTTTAAAATCTCTGCTAAAGAATTATCATGAATGTTCCCAAAAGCCTCGTGAAAAAAACAGGGACGAACGGTTCCATCGGCTTCAATTACTGTAGATACCCACGGAGCATTACATTTTTTATAAGGAAAAATGTTTAGCCCGTAAAACGCAGCATAATACTCATATATTTTCATTATTTTTTCAGGTGATTCTGCAATGAATTTATTTTTGAAATCGTTTTTATTCGTGATCAATAAATTAGCAATCACATTTTTTAAACCTGGTAAATCATTTTCTGATAAAAGAATTTCATGCTGACGATTTTCATCCCAGGTAATTTCGCGGTTAAAAGCATGACTGCTTACATCCGCTGGTAAAAAACTTATTTGTTGTAATCCAATTTGTCTTGCAGTTTCAACAATTTCCGGCCATATACGAAAATTCAAACGGTGAATTACTGTTCGACCAGTGATTCTGAAATGAGGATTCCGCAACCTCAGATCCTCTATTCCTTCTTTAAGTTTTTTAAATGCCCCGGGAATATTTCTGATCCTGTCATGTGTTATTTCATCGCCATCAATTGAAACAATAATTTCATTTACCCATTCAACTATTTGCTCCGCATTCTTTCTCAACGTAAGTCCGGTTGATAACAATGACACTTTAATATTTTCCTTCTTTAGAATTTCACAAAACCTGAAAAAATTTTTATTAAGCAAAGCCTCTCCACCCGACATCAACACTTGTTGCGTGCCAAATTTCTTTAATGAATCCATCAAACCGGAAATATCCTCTTCAGTAAGTTGTTTTAAATGTTGATTACCTTTCCAGATATCGCACATTATGCAGCGGCAATTGCACGCACTGTGAGGCATGAGAATTACAATCGGCAAAGCCAGGATCCTGCTCGTTTGTAAAGTCCTGTGGCGTTTATAAGTATGATATAAAGACTGGTGTAACACTAGGTAAATTGATTTTTAATAACGATCCAATAGAATGGGCTTTTGCGAAACATCAGCTTATTAATTAAAGAATGTGGATTATAAATTATTTTATAATTAAAAGATTCAAATTCAGCGGTAGTGTGATGAAAATAGAATCGACACATATCAGGGAACCCGATGCGGTTGAAATAATCTTTTGTTCTTTGCTGCGCAATAACTCTTTGCTCATTAGAATAAAAAGGGCTGTCAATAATATGAATTTCGCCCTGCAGAGTTAAATGCCACATTGCAATTTTAAGAATTTCAGTGGCAGATTTAAAATATTGAATTGAAGCTGCAAAAATGATCAGATCAAATTTTTTATCAGCAATGATACCTTCACGGATATCACCAGAGATAAATTGTAAATTTTTTAGCCAGGAAAACGCTTTTTGCGCCTGCCGGATCTCGACCGTATTTATATCAATGCCCGTAACTTTGCCTGGTGTTAGAGCAGCCAAACGCGAACACAACCAACCATTACCACATCCTACTTCCAGCACATCATAAAACCGGCGTTCCTTTTTAAGATATCTTAAAAGTTTATTGCAGGATTTTTTCCGGATTTTCCACTCTTTAAAATGCGGACGCGAAGCCGGTACATCTGGCAGATTTTTAATTTCTTTTAAGGTAAATAATCTTCCTTCTTTTCTTCTTAATGAGATATATAATTTTTCAAATTCATTTTGTTTGGATGAATGGTGTGATGAAAGAAAACCGTTTATGATTCTTAAGTTGTTCAAGTTTTTATTATTAAAAATTAAAACCCTTGTATCTCAGGTTGCCGGTATTTCCAAAGTCGATGTAATAGTTTTATTTCATACGGAAATTGGTAAAAATTAATTTTATAACGAAGACCTGCTACAAGTTTCAGCAATTTTCGTTTTAAAGGATTCAGGCGGATATCTGAAACAGTAGGATAACATCCGTTCAATACCGTCTCGAAATTGCGGATCTTATCTATCATTTCCGGTGTGAGCCACGGAGTTAAAGGATTTTTTCTAAGATCAAATCGTTCCCATTGAGGCGTGATCCAATCTTCGAGCTTTTGAGGATATTCAAAACCCGCAGCCGTTACCTCTTTAAACAACTCTGTTCCTTCAGCAGGAACAGGACTATAGGTATATAAAACAATTTCAGTTTTTGGATTTACTGCTTTTACTTTTTTAATAAAATTAATATCGAATTCGATTTGTTGCTCTACTTCTTCCTTAGTAGGAGCGGGTGTGCCTAACACAAATGAATATTCAGGGATAATATCAAATTTTTTCAACCGTTCTGCAAATCGAATGGTTTGAGCGCCGGTTTGCGTTCCTCCTTTATCTAACTGATGCAATATTTTATCGTTACCACTTTCTGCTCCAAAAAAAATCATTTTACAACCCGCTTCGTGTATCAATTGCAGAGATTCATCTTTAAACCTATCCATTGTGTCAATTCGTGCCATACCCCACCAACTCATTTTTTCAGGCTTAATTAATTTCGCAAATGCTACAGCCCTTTTTTCAGAAACAAAAAAATTATTATCATGAAATTCGATGGCATCAGCTCCCCATTTATCTTTTATGTATTTAATATCCCTGTAAACATGCTCTGCTGATTTTGCTTTCCATCTTGCTTCATACGTGGGAACTACAGCACAAAACGAGCAGGTAAAAGGGCAGCCGATACTTGAATGATAGGCAAGTGTTCTATTGCCCAAATAAGTCTTTCCGAGATATCTTTCAACCGGATAAATACGATGCAACTTATCATAAGGCAAAGGCGGCAGTTCATCCTGGTCCAACAAATCCAATTTAGGATTTCTGACAATCTCGTCACCTTTTTTGTAAATGAGATTTTTGATGCCTTCATAAGATTCATTATTTTCAAAAGCATTTATTAATTCAGGAAAAGCTTTATCGCCCGGACCATTGATAACGAAATCGACATAGCCTGAATTGAGTACCACTTTATAATGGTTGGTAGGAAAATAACCACCCCAGATCATAATTGTTTTTGGAAATTCCTGTTTGATCCTTTTAGCAAAAGGAATTGCCTGCCTTGTTTGCGGCCCCGGCATTACCGTAAAGCCAATGTATTTGTATTCTCCTGTTAGCAGGCAACTTTTTATCTTCTCATACGCGTCCTCTTCGCGGTTTGCATCAATAATCAACCACCCAAATTGGTTGTCTACTGATGCGGCAATATTCATTATTGAATTTGGAATCCGGTGTTTGGCAACGGCACTACGGGGATTAAATAGAAGTATTTTGTTCATACCTTGTTCCAAACGATATTTCTATGGTGAAGGTTGCCAGGCTTTAGGAGGTTGGCAACCTTGCAAGAGCTACCTACGTTTTTACTTCAGAAATAATTAAAAACCCATGAATATATTTGAAAAGCTGAACCCTCTTTTATTAAATAGAAATTCAGTTCCAAAAGTTAAAAATCCTGAGGCTGCTTATGATCTTTGGGCTGATGATTATGATTCTCAGCCCGATAATATGATGCTGGCATGGGATGAGAAAATCGTTACTGAGTTGTTGGAAAAGATTCCGTTGAAGGATAAAATAATCGCAGACATTGGTTGCGGAACGGGAAGGCATTGGGAAAAAATAATAAGCCGTAAGCCTAAGAAACTCATCGGATTTGATGTATCTGAAGGAATGTTGAAGATTTTGCAACAGAAATTTCCGCAGGCAGTAACGTATCATTTAATAAATGATCAATTGGAGGAATTGGAAAATAGTTCTTGTGATCTTGTTTTCTCAACCCTTACAATAGCTCATATTGAAAATGCAGAAAAAGCTTTACACGAATGGAACCGCATTTTAAAAGCTGGCGGAGGAATGATTATCACAGATTATCATCCAACTGCATTGGCAAATGGAGGTAAAAGAACTTTTAACCATAATGGAAAGACTATTGCAGTGAAAAACTATATTCATTCGATTGAACAAATAAGAAGCATTGCGAAGCAACTACAACTTACTGAACTACGTTTATTGGAGAAATCAATTGATGAATCAGCAAAACCTTTTTATGAAAAGCAAAATTCACTCTCGGTGTATGAAGCATGGAAAGGAACACCGATCATATATGGAATTCAATTAAAAAAACCGGATGCGGCTTTGTAATCTCAACATCATTGAAAGGGAAGGAATTCAACATATCCAGGTTGAAAAGGGAAAAATAAAAGCAATTTCAGAAGATGAAATAACACTTCAAAATAATACGAAGGAGTTACGCATTGAATTTGAAAATGCAATTGCATTCCCTGGTTTAATTAACTCCCACGACCATCTTGATTTTAATTTATTTCCTCAAACCGGGAACCGTATTTACCATAATTATTCAGAGTGGGGAAAGGATATTCATATTCAAAACAAAGAAACAATCAATGCGGTTTTAAAAATTCCGCATCACCTGAGAATTGAATGGGGGCTTTATAAAAATTTATTGAATGGCATTACAACGGTTGTAAATCATGGAGCAAAATTAAAAATCCGTGATCCTTTTATCACTGTGCTACAGGACAACCATTCCCTGCATTCTATCCAGTTTGAAAAGAACTGGAAACTAAAGTTGAATAATCTTTTCGCCAAAAAACAACCTTATGTAATTCATGCCGGTGAAGGAACGGATGAGATGGCACATAAAGAAATAGATGCATTGCTCAAAATGAATTTGTTTAATAAAAGTTTGTTTACTGTACATGGAGTGGCGATGGATGAAGAGCAGGCTAAAAATTTTAAAGCATTAATTTGGTGCCCCGGTTCAAATTTTTTTTTGCTGAATGCGACTGCTGATATTCAAAGATTGAAGACAAAAATCCGGATTCTTTTTGGAACTGATTCTACCTTAACTGCTTCCTGGAATTTATGGGAACATCTGCGCATGGCAAGAGAAACAAAGATGATGACTGATACAGAATTATTTGAAACGCTTACTAAAAATTCTGCAGAAAAGTGGAAACAAAAATATGCTGGATCAATTTCAGTAAATAATAATGCCGATATTGTGATTGCTAAAACATCTACCAATAAAGCGTTTGACGCATTTTATTCAATGAATCCTGAAGACATTTTGTTGGTTTTACATAATGGTGAAATCCGTTTATTTGATGAAGAAATAAAAGATCAGTTAAAGGTTTATCATTTCCCAATCTCTCAATTCAGCAAAATAAGTATGAATGGAAAAGTAAAATATGTTTATGGAAATATTCATAGCTTAATGAATGAAATTTTGTTACATAATAGCGAAATACATTTTCCTGTTAATGTTGAATAAAATCTATTGTAAAAAAATTAGATTGATACCTGCAGTTACTTTAATCAATCTAAATGTCAAAAATAAAATTTGCTAAAATTTTCAAGCGGAAAGATTCACATAAGTTGAATGAGAATGAATTTTACAAGAAATTTTTCATAGAAAATAAAGCGTGGAACAAAGCATCACCAACTATGATGACAACCTCAGATGGAGTATTATTGAAAATTTTTTATATTTTATTGAAGGATATCATTCTGCATTATCAAATCATAGCAAAAGCAATATATTGGATGTGGGATGCGGACGTGGCTGGCTAAGTAATATTTTGTCAGAGCATGGCGATGTTATCGGAATTGAACCTGTGAAGACGGTTGTTGAATATGGCAGGCAATTGTTTCCCGGCCTTGATTTAAAAGTTGGAACAGCACAAAGCCTGATAAATGAAGGTTATTCATCGCACTTTGATATAATTGTATGTTAGGAAGTTATAGAGCATATAGCTGATGATAAAAAAATAGGATTTTTAACCGAATTAAAAAAACTTCTTAAAGAAGATGGCTTTTTGATATTAACAACTCCAAGAAAAGATGCTGAAGCTGAATGGAAAAAATATGGCGATCCCGATGAACCGATTGAAAATTGGCTTTTTGAAGAAGCTCTGGCAAAGCTATTCAGTGAGGCCGGATTTAAGACACATCTTTTAAAGAGGCTGTCTATGTCGCCAATTAAAAAAGCGCCAAAAATTGAGATATATCAGTTATGGCTGGCGCAAAAGAAATAGACATAACTATGGTAATATACCTCAGTGAAAAAGTAAAATATCCTTGTGATGTAACGGGTGATGATAAACAAAATTTTATTATTCAGAAGTGTTTCCAATCAGTATTTCGTAAAAATAAAATCAACGTAAAAATAAACGAATTGATAACTAAGGGAAATTAAGGCAACCTTAAAGTAAAATCTTACGATCTCTTTTATTATGCTTTACAATTAATTTATAATACGTGGAAACTACTGCTGTCAACTTAAGGGCCACTGTTTTAAAAGCTCTTCTTCTTTTTGTCTATGCTTTCTTCATTTTCCTGATTTGCCTTTTTGCATTTAGAAAGCCTGTTTATAATTGGGACATGCTAGCCTATATGGCAATTGTAATAAAAATCGATCAACATAAGGATATTAACCAGATTCATAAAATTACTTACGACATTGCCAGAAAAGATATTCCTTCTACCGAATATGGTTATTTAATAACAAGTGCATACAGGGAAAAGATGGCTGCCAGCCCTGCTGACTTTTATGCTCAATTACCTTTCTATGCTGTTAAGCCTTTATACATAGGAATGATTTACCTGTTTTATAAAGCAGGATTTCCGTTACCGGTTTCTACTGTTTTTCCTTCTGTACTTGCCTATTTCCTAATTGGCTTATTATTATTTTATTGGCTAAAAAAATATACTAAACCATTTTTCGCTTTTATCGCCGGTTTACTAATAATGTATTCTCCTTTTATGGTTAACATAGCACGTATCTCTACTCCTGATAGCTTATCGGCATTTCTGCTGTTTACTGCATTTTACTTTATTATTGAAAAGCCATCCATAAAACGAATGTTCCTTTTCTTCATTCTCGCTATTTTCACGCGTCTTGATAACATTATTACCTGCTTTTTTATTTTATCTTTTTTGCTTTTTTCCAATAAGTGGCAAAAACGCATAAGAGGCTATCAATATGTACTCATGTTATTTTTGTGTGTTGTCTGTTACTTCGGCATCACTCTTATTACTGTTCATCCATTTGGATGGAACATTCTGTATTATCCAACATTTGTACGATACTACAATTTGCCACATCAGCTTGATGCAGTATCTCCCTTAAAAGCATATTTCGCATTATTATATTCACAAGCACTAACAGCTATCGTCTTTCATGATTTCACTTTATTTACACTCTTGGTTTTATTAATTGTATCTCCCTTTTCTGAGCTATTCCATAGTTTGAAATTTGACCAATTATTTTCGCTGTTACTTATTTCGATCATCCTTGTGAGATTTATTTTATATCCTGATTTGGCAGACCGATTTTATATAAGTTTTTATTTGTGCATATTGGTTTTATTAACAAAAAAATATACTAACATCAAGGTTATTCAACCTGTCTCACTCAGAAAACTTAAATGAATATTTAAAGGCACTGCACTTATTCAATTCTTATCAAGCATAATCATAAAATGCTCCAATATTAAAAACATTACATAACAATTATTTCTCAATAAAAGTTAAAAAATTACATTTTCCACTAATCCATCTATTAATTTTTTTGGTGACATGTAATGTTGCAAACCGCCATTACATTTTTTTATATACAAATTTAAACTCAGGAAAAATGTTCATTTCAAATTCATACTAACGCATAATCCAATCCTTTTAATTTTTGCCGGTAGTAAAGTAAAAAATGAACATCATATAAATTACCAGCAGGTTCTTTAAGTTTTTTTTCATGAACCACTTTTCCCCAAAGCAACATGTGGCTTCCAAGATCAATGGTATTTAAAATCTCTATCTCTTTATAACTATAAACCCAATCAGGAATATAGAAACCAAATTTTTCACTATGCATGGTTTTGAAAGGAAGCGAATCAAGTGTTGGAGGGTTTGAGCCGTGATGCTTTCCTAATTGATAAATTACATCTTTGTATTTATACGATACTTCAGATACAACAATTTTTTTTGTTTCAATAATTTTTGAGAGCGTTACGTTTGTATGTCTTAAACCAAATACATAATGATTGTTCTCATTGATATCTCCCAACAAATCCATCGGGAAAATATTAAAATAATCATCTTGTTTAAAAGATATTATGCGCACCCTTCGGGGATAACTATAAGCAGCAACAAATGATTTTAATTTATTGAAAGAAAATCCGGGCTTTTTGTAAAACCTGTTATATAATAAATGCGTTTTAATGAGATTTGTGTGATAGATTTTAGTGTTTTTCAATTTCAATAAAAGCAGCGTTTTATTTTCGGTTTCAATCTTATCAAAGAAAACGAGGTTGCTTATTGCCAAAGTTTTCTCTTCACTATTTTTTTCTCGTGCTGACGTTTTAAAATACATTTTATAGTCTGCATTATCTTTTAGAAATCTCTTTTCAAGCCAAACTCCAAAAACTACCGGCTCAAGACATAGAAGAAACTGTTGTTGTGAAATATCAACGATAATTGCTCCCGTATGTAAATACACTTTTTCATTTATTTCTTCGTTTACTGTTACCGTTGAATATTCAGATATCAGCACATCTCCAAAAAGTAATCGTCTTAATATTTTTTTCATTTTCTTATTAAATGTATAAGGGTAAATTCAGAGCTGGCAGTACTTTCACTGCTATAAAGAATAAAATTATTTTTAGATGCTTTTATAATTTCTTTTATCGAATAAATATAAACTGTCTGCTGATGATTTTGGTATTGCAAGTTTATCGATAAGGGCTGCTTAAAAATAAGTGATTGCAAAGAGCTTTTGAAATTTGAAAACAATCTTCTTCTAAAATTTTTAGTCAGGATGAGGGCAAAAACATTTCCACCATCCATTATATGAAGGGCAACATTATGAAAAAATAATTCAATATTGGGAATGCAATTGAGAACAGCAAAATTTGCAAGAAGTGCATCTGCTTTTTCAACAAATGGCGGATTTGTTTGCCATTCGCGAAAATCTGTTGCATTTTCCTGCAGGAAAACAACATGCCCTTGGGCAGCCTTTTTGAAAGTTGAAATAGCAATTTCCCTCATAGCTTTACTTGGTTCGCAGAAAAATACTTTCTTGTTATTTTCTGCCAGCCATTTTAAATCCAAGCCGGTACCTCCTCCAAAATCAACCACTGTGGCATTTTGCACATTACTGGAGAAGATCTCAGATACTTTTTGTCTCACAGCTTTATCCAGGTCTGTATCCACCATCTTATTGTATTGTGCGGCGAATATAATTATAATACAAGATATTTTTTTCAGGAATGGAAGTAGTTTTTATAAACATGAGTTACAGTGAATATTAATTATAAAAGCAGATAAACCGGTTCTTTAAATTCTTACTTTCGTAACGTATAAAAATCGCTGAAAGTTTCCTCCCACAATAATTTTTATGAAGTTTGTTTTTTTAAGTTACCATTATTCTCCTGATATAAATACACCCGAAGCATGGGTCAGCAGGATAGACTTTTATGTTGGCTCGCTTGAATGCTTAAGTAAAACAAACACAGTTATTCGTGTTGACCAAATAAATTACGAAGGGAATTTCGTACATAACAGTGTTCAATATTTCTTTGTAAAAGCAACAAAGAAGAAGAATTTTTTTCCACTGAAATTGCACAAGTTCATTAAAAATTTAAAACCTGATATTGTTATCATAAGTAGTTTTCACTTTCCGATACAGTTGATACAGTTGAGTTTAATATTAGGTGAAAAAGTGAAAATAATCGTTCAAAATCATGCGGAAAAACCGTTTAGGGGAATAAAAAAATATTTGCAACGTTTGGCGGATAAATTCATTGACGCATATTTTTTCGCGGCTTCTGCCATAGGTGCAAAATGGGTAAGCAACGGAAATATTGGTTCTCAAAAAAAGATATATGAAATCATGGAAGGTTCTTCTGTTTTTTACCCTGTCGATAAACTATTTGCCAAATCAAAAACGCAGATCAGCGGTGATCCTGTTTTTCTTTGGGCTGGCAGGTTGAATGAAAATAAAGATCCATTAACCGTGGTAAAAGCATTTTTAAAATTTTCAGCAATACACCCAAGCGCAAGACTGTATATGATTTATCAAACAACAGAATTATTAAATCAAGTGAAAAACGTTATCGCTGAAAATAAAAACTATAATAATTCGATTGTTTTGCTTGGAGCTATGCAACATGCTGAAATGCTTTATTGGTTCAACAGTGCTGATTTTCTTATTTCCGGTTCTCATTATGAGGGAAGTGGAATAGTTGTTTGTGAGGCGATGAGTTGTGGCTGTGTGCCTATTGTAACAAATATACCTTCATTCAGAACTATAACTGCTAACGGAGATTGTGGCTTCTTGTATGAACCAGGAAATGAAAAAGCCCTACTTGATGCACTCTTGAAAACAAGGGAAGTTGATTTGCAGGAGAAGCGGAAAAAAGCATTGCAACATTTTGAAAAACATCTTTCTTTCAAAGCTATTGCTGAAGATTTATCCGCGATTGCTGAAAAATTAGTTTCCGATTAATCTTATTTGAGCCGAGAGGAGTTTAATTTTTACAAAAAGATTTTTAAGCAATTCGAAAAAAAATTATTGAGAAGCAGGATTTCCTATTTTATACACTACAAAATCGTTGTTTCTGAATACCTCACTAAAATCATTTCGATGACTGTTGATGGAATCCTGTGGTAATTGTTCAGCAAGTGCATTTTTGTAATATACCAGGTAGTCAATTTTTTTTCTGATACAATCTTCATAAGATACCGGTATCACCGCATTTCTTCCTGTATAGAGTAACATAGCCCTTGGTTTGCAAAATCCAATAATTTCATATTTATTGGTGTTGTTTTTTATAAAGCTGAACATTGCTAAACTTGTTTTTTTATAAGGCCATTCCGCTTCCTGTTCTGATTTTGAACTTTGATAAGTATAAACTGAAATAGTTTTTATAGAAAGAAAAATGATAAATCCGATTACTGAATAATAGGCCGCCTGTTTAAACTTATTTTTTGTATCGATATGGAAAATGATATATCGGATTCCTGTAATAAAAAAATTAAATACAAATGGAACCAGCGGTATCAGATACCGTATACCCTGGTAAAAAGGCGAGATCAAAACAAGCGAGATGCTTACAACAAAAAAAGTGATAAAGAGCAGGCTTTTTTTTGCTGTTATAGTGGCGCCAATAAAAGCGAAAACGAGGAAGAAAATTGTAAAAGCTGTATTCACATCCTTTATAACATCCGTTATTGCAAATAGTTCCTGCCAGGCTTTGAGATAGTAAAAGAAATTATTCCAAACTGTTTTGCCCAACGATAATTGAGCATATTGATCAAGATAAGTAACCGGTTTAATTGGTATGAGCTGATTAAACATAAATAGCAATGACAGGAATACTAAGCCCGGGAGGAAAATCAGTAACAAGCTTTTCGCTCTAAAAAGGTCCTTTCGCAATTTTATGAATTGAACAATCATAACTGATGGCAATAACACCAATGATTGATTTCGGATGATATACGTTAAAAAGATAAGAGCCCCGATTATCAGGGAAGTGAAATAATCATTGTTGATTTTCTTGTCTTTTATTAAATATCGGTTAGCAACCAGAAGGGTTAGAAGGACGAAAAATAAATTAGGAATATCAGCCAGGATATAATTTTTAAAGTCCCAAAAATAAGTGCTTGAGGCCAGGAACAATATTGTCAGAAGTGCTTTTTCTTTATCATCTATGAACAGGAAAAACAGTACAAACAATGAGGCTAAAAAAAACAGGTAAACATAGATTTTAATGACGATAATATTGCTGTCAAAATATTTAATCACGGGTGAAATGAGAAGCGGAAACCCCCAAGGGTAATTTAATATAAAATCATTTCTTTTAATGTCACTCCTCAAAGCGCTATAGCTTCCTGTATGAATGGTTTTGGCTTGTATTACGTAGCCTGCAAAATCATCTCCCCAATCCTGCACTTTGTTGAAGCTGAGAATATTTATCAAAACAGATAAGAAAATAAGAGAGGCAATAAAAACCTTTTTCATTTATTTTTTGATTCGTTTCGAGAGCACTGAAACAATATTATTAAGAGCAATGGTGCTTTTATTGATTTTTATTGTTTTTCCGCCCGATGATAGTAATTGTACAATTCCAAAACAGATTTGGCAGTTCCATTAATAGAATAGGGCATTACCGGCTCATATTCCAAATGTGGCTGTGAAAGAATTTCATATGCTTTTTCGATCATTTCTTTTTCTGAATTCACAATATGCCAATGGTTAAAATCTCTATTCATGGGTTTGCAAAAACTGATTACATGACAACCTGCATACAAAGCTTCAAGGCAAACCATGCTGAAACCTTCATAAGAAGATGTATGAAGAAACAGTTTTGTTTGTTGCATCAAAATCAATAAATTTTTATGGTTCACTTCGCCGTTTAAATAAATATTATTCTGAAGTTTCAATTCACTTACTTTATTTCGCAAAAAATAATCTTCAGTTCCTTTACCAGCAATAACAGAATAAATATCGGGAATCGTTTTTCGTAATTCATCAATACAATTGATAAAAACATTATAGCGCTTTAGAGGAATTAATGAACCGGCACCCAAAACATCAACCGTTCTTTCATAAGATTTACTTAGAAATAATTCCTTTTCAATTCCATTTGGAATAATATGCAGCGGCTTCACTAAATAATTTTTAAAAAATTCATCAGCAACAAAATCTGATATTGCCACCAACTCTTTATGATCAGGTTTTATTTTCGCAACAAATTTGTTGTTTGTCCTGACATCCTGCCCCAGAAGCCAGCAACGATGCAGGATTTCATATTTTTTCCCAAAGCGGCTTCCGATTAAAGCGCATTCACCAAACCATAAAGAAAATATACCAATAAGGTTATTTTCATCTTTTATTTTTTTTAATTTTCGCCAAACCCTTAGCCATACAAAACGCCGGAATAACTTTCCTTTATCTTTACCTCCAAAAGGAATGATAAGATTATTATTCCATAAATACTCTTTTGAAGTAAAAGGATATTGAAAACTTAAAACGATAATTTTTAGAAAGGGAAAATCCTTGTTGATTGTCCTGATCAGGCTTTGAACAAATGGAAGACATGAAGTATCGCTTTCATTTTTAGGAAAGCCTGGCGTTAATATCACCAATACAGGCTGGTTGTTTTTCATCTAACGAAATAATTTTATTGCAAAATGAAAGACTTTCTTTGTGGTGAGTAATCAGGATGACCATTTTTCCGGCGTTTGTGAGATCACTAAAATAATCGAGCAATTCTGCTTCTGAATCCCAATCCAGTTCACTAAATGGTTCATCAAGAATGATCAGGTCTGATTCTTTATAAAGCGCTCTTGCAATTGCAATCCGTTGCCGCTGGCCACCACTAAGGTTTTTCCCGTTTTCAGTAATTATTTTGTTATAGCCTTCAGGATAATTTGCAATCAGTTGGTTCAATCCAGTTAAGCGGATTACTTCTTCGACTTTCTGTAAATTAAAATCATTTTCATTGAGCGTAATATTTTTTAAAATAGAATCATAGATCAGTAAAGATTGTTGTTTTACATAGGAAATATGCTTCCAATACTGCTGTCGTTCCTCTTTTCCTGTCGCAATGCCATTTATTAAAATTGAGCCATTGCATGGATCTAAAAATCCCAACAGTAAATTTATTGCGGTCGTTTTTCCTTTCCCGGATATTCCTAACAAGCCAATAAAATCACCTTTTGAGATGGTAAATGAAAAATTATTCAGAACCGGTTCACTTTTAAAACTGAAAGAAACATTTTTAAACGCGATACATTGAAGGCTAAAGTTATGTTGATATTTTTTTTCGAAAGAAGCATCATTCTTTTGCAGCAAATCTTCAATAGTGAAATCATAAGTTTTTATTTGTCCACTGCTGTTTAAAATTTTTACGATCCCCGGAATGATCTTGTAAGCCGCTGCCATAAAGGCTCCTAAGGTTATTATTGAAATTGAGTTTGTATTAGCGGTAAACGAATGAATAAGAATTAAAATCAACAATCCTAAAATAGCAAATATTTCAATAAGTCTTGATGGCATATTTTGAACTACTAATTGCTCAGAAAGAACATCATTAAATTGTGATTGAGAAACGTTATATCTTTTTGCAAAAAAGGGTTTACTGTTATATAAATTACTTTCAATAAAACCCGATAAAGCTTCCTTCAGGTGTTGAATTGTCTTTTCACTTATAGTCTTTGCAGTTTTACGAATTGTGTTGATTTTTTTTTTCATTAAAAAGCCAACGAGAATAACGGGAGGCGCAAGAATGATAAAAAGCAGGGCGAATAAAACAGGATTATAAATCAGGATTGCTATAATTGTTATCAGGATCAAAACAGACTGGCTTATGATTTGTTGAAATCCTCCTAACACATAATGTCCAAATTCAATAGGCTGCTGGCTGATCTTACGTATATGCACAGACGAATCAATATTGACATAATTATAATAATCTCCATTAAGATAACTGATTATATTTTTGTCGGAAAGCCTTGATGATACCTGGTAAATAAATTTTAATTGCATCCGTATAACCCGGAAACCAAAATAATTTTTTAAGCTGAAAAGAATAAAAAAAAGCGCTATCAGGAGAAGCGGAGATTCTTTAAAAATATTAAATGACAAATAGGTCGATATTGAGCTTGCCGGATTTGTATAAAATTGGATCACCAATAACAACATCGCCAGGAAACCTATATCCAATATGCTTACCAAAATATCGAAGAGAATAAGTTGTATTACTTTACTCTTTTCCTTTCTAGTGAGAATTGTGAAGATATTTGTTATAATTTTTCTCAATTTATTTATAGAGTTGTTTTTATTTTTCTTGTTCCTGTTTTTCTCCTTGCGTAAACCCCACGGCGAATTGCAGAAAGTACATGCCTTAAAGGATCGTTGTTTCTAAAAGCGTTCAAAATCTGGATCATACCTGAAGATAATTTTCCCTGTTCAATTTTTTTCCTGCCTATTTCTGCTACATGATGCGCTAACCGTTGCCGGGCAATTTTTTTTAGCTTAGAATTTTGATTTGAATTAAAAAAGTGTTTGTACACAAATGCAGTTCGTTCATGGTCATCATCAAATGCATTTGTAGTACGGCCTTCATGCTCCATGATACGTATCAACAAATCTGGTACAGCTAAAGCTTCTGCACACACGGATAATCGCAGTACAAATTCATAATCTTTTCTTAAAATAAGTTCATCTATATTGTTGAAGCCCCCTGTTTCCTCAAAAAGTTTGCGCTCCACAACTAATGAGCCGATATTAACCGTTGCTTCACAAGTCAATACCAGTGGTGTAATCCATCCGGAGAACGGTATAAATTTTACTTTTTTCTCAATGATCGTTTTAGAATCCTTATCTATAAATTCATGACCTCCATAACACCACCGCTTGTTTTGTTTTTCCATTAATTGCAATTGAATGTCAAGTTTATCCGGAACCCATTCATCATCAGAATCTAAAAAAGCAATCCATTTTCCAGAGCCTGCTTCTGTACCGGAGTTACGTAAGGAAGCGATATTTCCTGAATGGAGTAACTGGAGAATACGGATCCGTGAATCATTGATTGCATTTACTACGTCAATAGTGCCATCTGTTGATCCATCATCTACAACAATCAATTCCCAATTTTTATACGTTTGTGCAACCACAGATGCAATTGCTTTCTGCAATAAGGATGCCCGATTGTATGTGGGAATTATCACAGATATAAGTGGATAAGTAGAAGGAAATGGCAAAACTTAAAATTTGAGTATGATTTACAAAATTGTTTTTAATAATGTTTTATACAAAATGATCGTATCCAGTTTTAAAGACCAATGCCTTATATAAAAATTATCTATGTTCACCCTGGTTTTCATTTTTTCAATATCAGTAACCGGTCCTGCATAACCGGATACTTGCGCCAGTCCTGTCATTCCCGGTTTTACTTTAGAACGAAAAGAGTACTGGTTAATAATCTTTTGATATTTTAAATTATCACTTACCATGTGTGGGCGAGGCCCGATAACCGACATATCGCCGAGCAATACATTAATAAACTGGGGAAACTCATCCAGGTGATATTTTCTTAGAAATTTACCAATAGGCGTAATGCGAATGTCATTTTCTTTTGCCTGCACCCAATCCGATTCTTCATTCACAATCATGGAACGGAATTTTATACACTTAAAGATCCTGCCATTTTTTTTATTTCTTTTTTGTAAAAAAAATACCGGCCCTTTCGAATCTGATTTTATTAAAATAGCGAGGATGGGCATAAGCCATGTAAGAATACCAACAATGAAAACCGTTGCAAAAATTAGGTCGATCCATCTTTTTATTATCCTGTTAATGCCCAACTCCAATGGCGGTGAAAGAAAGGAAACAGATGAGATTGTTTGAAAATCAAGAAAGTGTGCTAAGCTCTTATTCCCATTAAAATCTGCTAAAAAATCATCACCAATGGTTCCACGGTTTATCAAATTATTTACCTGAAATGAAGAAGCGATATTGTTTTTACCAGCCGGGATACTACTTTTTTCATTCACTGATTTTGCTTTTTAAGTTCACCTGAATTCGAAATAAAGTTGTTTAATCTATTTTTCTCATTTGCCTGGTTTTGTCGCTATCACTTGCATTCGGATGCGTTTCTCAAGAACTGAGATGAAATTCTTAATCCTTAGTGCTTCTTATTCTTATGCTTATCACCCAACTGAAATACCCTTGAAATATTAAACCCAAACAAGGCATCGCCATTATCCCACCTGCCTGAGGTTTCTGTTATAAATTGTTTTTCGGTTAACCCGTAAGAGTTTGAAAAAAGCAATTCGAACACATGCCCACCCGTGCCTATGTCAATGCCGAAGGACAATACATTGTGTGCGCCCGGAGCTTTCATATCCGGAAGCTGGTAATAATATTCTGAGTTCACGTTCACTCTTTTCGAAAGTTTCTGCCGCCCTGCAATACCAATAGCGAAAACGTTGGGATTGTTATGGAAGAAGGAAATATTGTCTGCATGAACGAACGTGGGCATTAGTTGTAAGGCAAATCCTTCCGAAAACTTACGTGCCAGGAGAACTTGTAAAACATAGGATGACCTGTGGATTTCAGTTGAAGGAGGCTTAACCGAAGGATCGATTTGTTCAGGCTTTAAAGTACTTATCGCAAAGGTTGGAACAAAAGAAATACTTATGAGAGCATTATGCGCTCCTGTTGATTGTTTCAATATCCTCCACTTGAAAAAAGCATCATAGGTCTTGTTGTAACCACTGTGTGCCCCACCGATCATAAAGTTGTCAGATATGCCATAATCAAACCCCACCTTTACATTAAAAGGAGAATAATCCAAACCGAAAAAATTATAGAGCCCGCTGCTGATAGGCCCGAAACGATGAAGTATTCTTACATCCAAAACATGTGCGGGAAGACTTTCGACCGACTGACCATCGATAACGTGGGTATATGCAAAGGTAGGAGTAGAATAAGAATTCCTGTTTTTCCAGGCACTATTCTCCAATTGCGATATAAGATTGGAAGTGTCTTCCGCAACACGGGAAGTGTCCTGGGCAAATAGATTGACATGTAGGAGGGAAAGTATCAGAACTATTAATAAAGGTTTTTTTAATGGCATAGAAATTTATTTTATTATTTTTTCTGGTAATTGCAGTCAATAGTAATTTTAATCTTTTCTGCAATCTTATTGTTCACAATGCTAGGAATGTCAATATGGTAATCTTTTAATAAAACATCGAAAGAGGAATGCGCTGTAATGTTGCCGTCCTTAATGGTTATGGTTCCCGGTTCAGTAATATTTTTCGTTACTCCATGTATGGTTAAATCGCCCTTCACACTAACTTTATAAGAGCCGTCTTTCGATAAATTAATGTTGCTGACATCGGCAATTGTTCCTTTAAAAGTTGATTTTGGATATTTATTGCTTTCCATATAATTCTCATTAAAATCGGCCTGCATTTTTGCCTTTGGAAAATAAAAGGCACTATTCAACACCGAAAACTGAATTGCTCCTGTTTGAAAATTCAATACACTTAAAACCTGGTTGTTATCGGCCTTAATATCCTGCAAGGAAGTACTGGAGAAAAAGGATATTCTCCCATTTTTGGTATAATAAACTTGTGCAAAGGAGGACTGGAAACTGCAAAGCAAGATTACGATCAATACACTAATAAGAGTTCTTTTCATATTTATTCATTTGATGGCATAGCACCGGGTTAAAACTACATCTCCCGGTATATCCATTTCAGCATCTCCGGGTATATAACCGCGGCAAATGCCTTTCAGTACTACTTGGTCTCCCTCGTTTATATTATTGCTATTTTGTTCCATCGTACAATTAAGGGAAGCCCCGGGAACGGAAGTATTTAAAAGAATTATTTGTTGCTGTTGCTGATTGAGGGACACTTTATTAACAACTCCTGAAACCTTAACTATTTTATTGAGATAAGTAGAGTTTGCATTTGCAGAATCATTTAAAAAACTATTGTATAAGGTGGTGGCGGCGGTGGAAATTGCAGCGGCACTCTTCACATCCCGATGAGGTTTATTCCAGATAAACCAGGCGATAACGAAACCACACAGCACAATGGCTGAAAAAATAAAAAGTATATTTCTGTTTTTTTTTCGCATACGATCTGCTCATAAATGATTTATCAATATGTATATCGGAGATTTTATCCAAAAGGTTGCCGGATAGCGGTGACAATTAAAAATTTTAATAAAAAACATAAATAAAAACCCATAGGATTAGATAGAACCATATAAAACTAAAGATAGCATTCATTAGAACTAATTAATTTAGTATTTTGGTCTAAAATTATTAGTTATATCTGAAGGTATTAATACCATTGTGTTCGGGAAATGGTTTCAGGATAGTGAAAGCTACTATTTATATTTGATGGAATTAGAATGGGGTAAAGGCTTTTCATTTAGCCAGTGTGTACATGACAAGTATTATAAAGGCAAAACCTATTACTACCGTAAATGTAGAAAATGCGGAAACAGCGGGAGTATTACAGCCAATTCTGTTTTTCACGGAATGAAAATGCAAATATTGAAGGCTTTTCACATGATATTTAGATTAACCGCCAAGAAAAAAGACATGTCAACAACCGGGTTAAAAAGTGAAGTTGATGTTCAGCAAAAGACCGCCTGGTTGTTTAAACAAAAGGTTCCGGTAGCCATGAAACAAAGCATAAAAATAAGCTGAAAGGTAAGGTAGATGCGCATGAAACGCTTCTTGGTGGCTATACCAAAAAGATTAAAGTCAGAAGTTTACACAAAGTAAAGAAGCCATTCTGTTGGTTACTGAAAAATTACCTGAAGGCAGAACAGGAAACATGAGAATGCAGCCAATAGAAAACTTCGAAGCTCTGACATTAAAATATACTCTGAAGGATATGATTAATGCGGAGGTGACAATTACAACCGGCCATCACAGGTCTTATCAGAATCTGAAAAAAAAATGAATATTGAAACCGTATTATCAAGTAAGGGGCATTCGTTGGAATTACTTCATAAACAGATTATGCAGTTTAAAAATTGGTTGAGTGATATTCATCATAAATATTCTGAGGAACATTTTTTTGCTTAATTTCCTTCACAAGAAAATTTGTATTGGAAGTAAAATACAATTGCGTGTAACAATTAGGCAACATTGAAATTAAAATTATAAATTTAGTTAGCGTTCCAGGCTCTCCCCAAATAAATTCAAACAAATGGAACACTTTAATAATTTTTTTGAAGAACTATAAAAGAACTTTAATGACCGCAAAATCAATTTGGTTATTTCTCAGATGATAGCCGAATGAAATGGGCAAACGGCATGGAAGGAGGATATTTTTATGGACACCCTGAAGTGCGAATACCGGACGAAACAATTTAAAATGGTAAGTTCGAAGGTAACTCCTTTGCAAATTAACGATGGAAACGGAACTTTAAAAATAAAAGTGCACCAGGTGGTTCATGACCTGAATGGTGACCTTTTAGCGGATGAAACGGTTGATCATTTTTTAATTTGCGCGACAACAAAATTGCAGATTTTGATATAGGTGAAAAGACCTGTTCCGGCTAAGGCGATAGTTATCGGTTGGTCTACAGTAAGCGATTAAGTGAGCTTACAGTCATGGATCAAGTCAAAAAACTATCCGATTGCTTTTCAGCTATGAAGTTTTAAGTCACATTAATAGTGGGCCAACTGAATCTTTTCTCTCATTAATAAACTAAGAAGAATTTAGAGTTAGAAAACAAAGCTAATAATAAAGCTAATACGGGTGATTTAAGATAGGTAGCATCAATGAGACAATTGGAAGCTGAATCGGGTTTGAGTTATACCATCATTCAAAATGTTTCTGCAGGCAAACGAGATATCAGGTTTACCAGTTTAATAACGCTAATAGAAAATTTAGGAATTTCTTTTTCTGAGTTCGCTGAAATTTATGATGCAGTTACGGAAAAGCAAATGTCAGAGGTGAAGGAAGAAATAGAAAAAAGTAAAACAAAGAAGAAATTAAAAACAAGAAATTAAAAATAAAGGTGAAAGGAGATGATAGGGTTGAAATTTAAATCAGTCTTCTAGCAAATGCAGTTTATAAGCAGCTTTTACTAATCCTGCCGTATTCTTTACATGAAGTTTATTTTTCAAATTTTGGCGATGCGTATCGATGGTTCTTTTATCTACAAATAATTCCTGAGCAATTTCCTCGTTGGTCATTTCCATAGCGATCATTTTCAAGACTTGTATTTGTCGGTTCGTTAAAGTTTTTTCCAGGTGCATCTTTTGAGAAGTTTTTTCATCTGCAAACTCAAGCAGTTTGATAGTTACATCATTGCTGTAATAGGTTTTATCTGATCGAATCGCTTTTATAGCATTAAGCATTTCCGGAGGTTCAATATTCTTTAGAACATAACCTTTTGCACCAGCATCAATCATATTCTGAATGCAGGATAATTCATCATAATTACTCAAAACAAGGATTTTCAATTCCGGTTTAAATCTTAATATCCGGTGTATTGTTTCTACACCTGAAATTCCCGGCATCTGGTAATCAATTATTGCTAAATCAAAATTACGCCGGTAAATTTTTGTCAGCGCATCTTCTCCACTCCCGGCTTCCTGAATTTTAAAATGTATAAATTTTTTTAAAGATTCAAGCATGATTTTCAATCCGTCTCTGACCAATTTATGATCATCAATAATAAGTATATCAACTACATCCTTGGTTTTAAAATTTATTTCTCTCATATCTGAATATTTAACGGAATAGCTATAGTATACCGGGTGCCTTTACCAATACTACTTACAATATTTAATGTGCCCTTATGAGATTTAACTCTTGATTTTACATTTTGCAGGCCCATTCCTTTTCGGTATTCTTTAGTGTCAAATCCTTTTCCATTATCACTTAAAATTACTTTTAAGTTTTTTTTATCGTAAATAAAGGATATTCTTATACTGGAAGCTTCGCCATGTTTTATGGAATTATTTATAAATTCCTGCATTATCCTGTATAAGTCAATATTAATTTCAGGAGGAAAATCCGGCAACTTACAGTTCTGCTCAATTTTAAATTTGGTTTTTTTAACGAAAAGGAAACGGCTACAAAATGCCTGGATTGCTTTTACCAATCCAAATTCTTCCAGTGTATTTGGCATTAAATTAAAACAAATATTTCTCATTTCAATAATTAACCCATTAAGTGCATCACCGGATGTAACAAGGTTTGATTTTAGCCTTGAGCTTTTTGCCAGGAAGGCAGATGAACTGATATGTAACTTTATTCCTGATAGTGGTTGAATAATACTATCGTGTAAATCTTTCGCTAGTCTTTGTCTTTCTTTTTCTTGAGTATCGATTATAGCCCTGATGATCATATTTTCGGCTTTAATCTGAAAGGTTATATCAGTGGCAGTTAAAAGAATAAATTGATTTTTCATCTGATCACTAAACTGTGATACATTAATCCGTACAGGAATAATTTCACCTTTATTGGTATGGAGAATGGTTTCATTGTCGGTAAAAGGCTCTTTTAATTGCTTTAAAATATTTTTAAAATAAGACTGATCCCTCCCGTGCAGATCGCTTATAGGTTTTCCAATTAAAGAACCTGATTCATACTTCAATTGTTCCTGGGCAGATTTATTTGCGTCTGTGATTATACCTTTTGGATTCAGAACGAAAACCATATCTGAAACTGAATTAAAAATATTCGTAAAATAATTTCTGGATATGGTTATGGCTTTTAATTCTTCTCCCAACATATTTATCCCGCTACTAATGGCATCAACTTCATCCAACTCCGGTGATACTTTTACCCTGTTATTAAAATTTCCTAAAGAATATTCGGTTAATCGTAAATTAATATTTTTTATCCGTTTATCCATTTTCAAAATTTAAACCATTATTCAATAAATTGTTGTAACCATTTTTTTGCATGGGGGATATCAGAAAATATTTTTACAGGCATTTTTGTTTTGTTAACCCTAAGAAAAAAATTACCTAAAAAGCTGCTAAAAGTAGAATCAACTATAATCGCAGTAGCTAACAAATCTTTTGTCCCTTCGCCGGATGCTAAATATTCTCTTGCAGGCTTGTCCATACTTATTAAGCCGCGGCTCATAATCATGACAACTCTTTTTTCTCCTTTAGTAAAAGCTAAACGGGCGCTAACTATTTTCTCCGCAATTTCAAGATTGATATGAAGACCAGGCCTGTAGCTTACCTCAAGAATATTATTCTTTAGAAGCAGTTGAACAAAATCTGATTCAAACTCCATTCTATAAAGATAGTAACCATATTCAGGAAAAAAAATACGTCTTTATACTTAAAATTATTTCTTACAGAAATACTTAAAAAATCAGTTTTTAATCGCTTGATCCTGCTTATTAAAATTTCCAAGTTTGAAGAAATTTTTAAATCAAAGTAAGCGTACATGAGCAAGAATAATTCATTTTATGAAACCGTTGATCAAATTGTGACTTATGGAATTGAAAAAGGGATACTTCATCTTTACACTTCAAATCAGACCTTTAAAGGAACAAGTATTGTTCTCAATGGAAAGAAGGTGATAAATTTTGGATCTTGTAGCTATCTCGGATTAGAATTCGATCCAAGAATAAAAGCCGCTGCAAAAAGCGCCATTGCGAAATATGGAACACAATTTTCTGAATCAAGAGCCTATGCTTCCCTTGGATTATACAAACAACTTGAATATTTATTGGAAAGAATTTTTGACGCTTATTGTGTAATTACTCCCACGACTACCTTAGGGCACATAGCAAATATCCCGGTTTTAATTGATGATGCAGATGCGATCATAATGGATCAGCAGGTTCATAATTCCGTTCAAACTGCGGTACAGATTGTAAAAGCGAGAGGAGTTCATATTGAATTAGTTCGACACAACAGGATGGATTTATTGGAAACAAGAATAAAAGAGCTTCGGTCAAAGCACAAAAAGATATGGTACATGGCCGATGGGATTTATTCAATGTTCGGCGATTGCACCCCTGTTGATGAAATTTACTACTTGTTGGATAAATACCCTGAGTTCTATTATTATGTGGATGATGCACATGGTATGAGCATTCACGGTAAAAATGGAAGAGGTTACGTTTTAAGCAACCATGAGATTCACCAAAAAATGGCGTTGGCAACTTCTTTGAATAAAGCATTTGCAACCGGTGGAGGTGTATTGGTTTACGGTGATAAAGAATTAGCAAGAAAAGTAGGAACTGTTGGAGGCCCTCTACTAAGTTCGGGACCTATGCAACCATCTGCATTGGGAGCAGCTATTGTTTCAGCAAAAATACATTTGAGTGACGAAATCATTTTAATGCAGGAAAAGCTGAAAGATAACATTGAGTATACAATCCAAATGCTTGCTAAACACAATCTTCCGGTGATTTCAAAAGCAGGTGCGGCTATATTTTTTGTTGGGGTCAGTTTGCCCAAACTCGGCCATAATCTGGTAAAGCGGATGCTTGATGCAGGTTTTTATGTTAATCTGGGTGTTTTTCCTACAGTTCCAATGAAGCAAACAGGCATCCGTTTCACAATAACAAGGCTACATAGTTTTAGTGAGATAGAACGTATGCTCACCACCCTTGCTGAAGTTTTTCCTATTGCGATGAAAGAAGAAAATATTACCCTGTCCGAAATTTATAAAGGATTTAAGTTACCCGAACCGGAAAAATTAAGAGCAGCTCAGGCAGTGGATAAAATTATTAATCACGCACTCTCAATTCAACTGGAACATTATTCCAGCATCCGTGAAGTAAATAAAACCGAATGGAATCAGTTATTCAAAGGGAAAGGTACTTTTGACTGGGAAGGATTAGAGATGTTAGAAAATTCTTTTAAGGGCAATGAATTAGCTGAAGATAACTGGGAATTTGACTACCTGATTATAAGAGATCAAGAAGGTAATATAATAGCAGCCACTTTCCTGACAACAGCTTTATGGAAAGATGATATGTTATCAAAGGGCTTCATTTCGATACAGGTTGAAGAACAAAGAAAAAAAGATCGCTATTATTTAACCAGTAAAGTGATTTGCAGTGGTTCTTTAGTTACGGAAGGAGAACATTTGTTTATTAAACATGATTCTCTTTTTTGGAAAGAAGCGCTTCAACTTTTGTTTGACAAAGTATATTCATTACAGGAATTGTATAAAGCAAACAGTATAGTATTAAGGGATTTTCAGGGCATAAACGAAGAACTTGATAACATGATGGTGGAAAATGGTTTCTTTAAATTTAATATGCCGGATTCACATTTGATATCAAATTTGTCGGGAGAAAATCCGGAAGATTTCCTTAATTCACTTTCCTCCAAGTCAAGACATCATCTGCGTAGAAATGTTTTGCGCAATGAAAGCAGATTTAAAATTGAAATAATTTCGAAAACTGAGTCAGAATCAGAAATTGATTATTGGTACCAGTTATATCTTAATGTAAAAAATAAAGGAGTTGAATTAAATACTTTTCCACTTCCGCGAAAGTTGTTTACACAATTGAATTTGAACGAGAATTGGGAAATAGTTAAACTATGTTTAAAAGATAGTGAAAGCCAATCTATTGACCAGGCAGTTTGTGTCGTATTTTGTTACAAAACGCCGGATGCCTATATGCCGGTTATTATCGGGATTGACTACACCTTTAACCAGGAATTTGGTATCTACAGGCAGGCTTTATACCAGTTGGTAATCCGGGCGCTTCAATTAGAAAAGCAAAAGATTTTACTTGGATTTTCTGCAAGTATTGAGAAGAAGAAAATAGGTGCAAAACCAGTCCTAACCTTTGGCTATATGCATTCCCGTGATACTTATAATATGGAAGCTCTTTCTGCTATTCCGGCACTTTTGAAAAGAGCTATTTAAAAGAATAGGGTGCGCTACCAAACGCCTATTAATTCAACAGAAAATAAAAATAACTATGGAGGGAATTATCATAACCATCGGGAAAGAAGAACTGGAAAACATCATTTCCAGGGCTGTTGAAACTGCCTTATTCGAGGCAGGTGTTCTTCCTGAACAAAATGAGCCGCAGGATGAGGATGAATTTATCATGAAAACACAGGATCTGTGTAAGTATCTTAAAATGAAGTTATCAACACTCTATCAGTTAACTCATAAAAAGAAAATTCCTTTTAATAAAAGAGGAAAAACAATTTACTTCAAAAAAGATGAGATAGATAAATGGATATCTGAAGGCAAACAAGAAACGATAGTAGATCAAAATCATGCAAGAGAATTACGAATCCATCTTGCCGATAAGAAAAGATTTAAAACGATTGCTTAACATTAAAAAAATAATATGAAAGCTTCTGATCTAAGATTAGGAAATTTTGCAGGTGTTTGTTATGAAGACACATTTATTGCCGACCAGGTAATCGTTCTGGAACCTGGTGTTGTTCATCTTTCAAACAGAAAATATCCGGATGATGAAAGAGATATTATAGGAGTGCCTTTAAGTGAAGATTGGCTGCGGAAATTTGATTTCCATTATGATCCAACTTTAGAACGTTGGGAGTATAAAAATATAATTATTAAGAAGATATCCTATCAATCTGATAATTATTGGATATGGCAATCAAAGGCAGGTGTTTTGAAAATCGAATTTGTGCATGTACTTCAAAATCTACTTCATTCCTTAAGTCAGGTAAATTAACCGCCTGGTTGCATGGTCGCTTATGAGTAAAGAAACAACTATAGAAAGTTATTCTTTAATCCGACAGCCTTACCGCATTACAATGGCCAGATGGGATTTTTCTGTTTTGCAAAAAAGAATATTGACAAAGATTATTTCCAAATTGCAAAGAGAAATTTCTCTATTAGAACATGGAGTGGAATTCGGACAACTGGAATTATTCAAAAAATGCATTGATAATTCTGATACAATTCAATTAAAATTTTTGCTCTCTGAATTCGTAAGAGATGGAAATAATTATGCCCAATTCAAAAAAGCTATTAATCAATTACGGGCATTCAATGTAGAAATCTTTCAAATTATTTTGCCTGCAGTAAAAAGTAAAAAGGCTAAAAAACCGGAAGAGGAATTAATCTTAACTGGTTTAATTGAAAGAGCAGTTATAAAAAAATATGCGAGGGATATAACCATTTCATTGCATAAAGCAACAGCGATGGAATTAATGAAAGTGGCGAATGGATTAACGGTTTTTGCGGAAGATGTAATGTATGAAACCAATAATAAGTATACTCAAAAAATTTATGAAATAATATGCCAATGGAAAGATATTGGAGTTTATACCCTTGCAATTGAAAAATTCAGAGAATTACTTGTTTTAGAAAATAAATACCCGGAAACAAAAATATTAATTAGAAATGTAATCAGACCATCAGAAATTGAATTAAAGAAAATTGGGGATGTTTTTTTTGATTTCAGCACAACAAAAAGAGGAAATGTAATTACCCATTTCAATTTTATCATTAAAACAAAAGCATGCCTGAAAAAAGAAAACGAACATCTTATTCTTGTTAAAGAAGATACGATCAATTTACTTCGCCAGCACTTTGGTTTTAAAGCCATCCATCTGGATCAAATCAAATATATTTTAGATGATTTCAATAATATCCCAACCCTTCGGAGCAAGTTAACAGAATTGGCTCTAAAATCAGCCGATAGAAAGATGAGTTGCCAACCTGTAAAAGATGTTCCGGCCTGGACAGTTAGAAGTATTTTAAATGAATTTCAAAAAGATTAATTTCTTTAAAATAATAAATACCCATTTCGTTTTTGTGTACTTTCTCCCATTGGAAAATTTAAAGGCTCCGTCCCAATCTTTAAACTATTCCATATATAAGGCCCTTCTCTCATGGGTTTATGATATCATATCCTTTTTTTAAAAAAAATCATTATAAAATTCATTTATTTCCTACACCTGTTGGAAAAAATTCATTTAATCAGTACACCTAATCCGTTTAATCTTTGCACTTAATCAGTTTATTTTATTCACCTAATTCGTTTAATCCCTACACCCAAATTAGCCTGAAAGGCTGTAAACAGTGGATTTAAGGGATGCTTCTAATATATCTATTGATTATCTATAGATAATCAATTAAAAAAAATTTTTTAAAATTTTAAAAAAGGGAGAAAATAAAATGAGAAATTGAAGATTATTAAAGACTATTGAAGACTTTTAAAGACTTAATTTTTGACATGATAAGAATCCGTTTATTTAATTCACCTACGCGGTTTTTTGTTTTTTTTCAGGTGATATAAATAAATGGATTTAGAGCTAATTGTTAATTGAGCCATATTTTTGGATCATGTTTGCGAGTTTTAATAATTTTAATATTATTACTTGGTTACTCGGAACATCATTCTGTATGAGCAACTTGTTCTAAAATCCTTTGATTTCACTTCTTCAAATTCATTATTTATGTTACCTTTCTATTTAAAAATGTATCAGTTTTGTTACCTTTTTAGCTATATTTGTAACATGACTAAATCAACACATCAGGAAATAACTAAGATTATTAAACAGACAAAGCCCGGGAAAATATTATTTCCTACGGATTTCAGAGGAACAGGCTCAGAAGCAGCTATTAAAATGTCATTATCAAGGCTGGTAAAAGAAGGAAAAATTGAAAGGCTTGCACACGGCATATACTTGCACTCAATGACTCATCCAATAATGGGTAAATTGCAACCATCACTTGACGAAATAGCCCAAGCTATAGCAGAAAAAGAGCATATCAGAATACGGCCTTCGGGTGCTTATGCACTTAACAAGTTAGGATTGTCTGATCAGGTACCTACACGGTTGGTATATATAACAGATGGGCAGGCAAGGCAGATTCAAATCGGAAAAGGCAGCATTAAATTCAAACCGGCAACTCCTAAAAAATTCGGAATGATTGGGAAAATCAGTGGCTTATTGATTCAAGGATTAGAAGAAATAGGCCCAAAACAAATTACTCCTACTTTGAAAGACCAAATAAAACTCTTACTGAAAAAGGAGGATCCGCGAAAACTTGGCCATGACATAAAGCTTGCACCTGCATGGATCAATGATTTTATTATTTCAATCAATGCCAATAAGATTGCACATGACTGATTGGCTGAAATTAAGTGATTCGGATAGGCTAATTAGCCTTCAACAGGCAAATGCACGTAGTGGAATATCTATGAAGGCAATTGAAAAAGATTGGTGGGTGACTTTAATATTAAAAGCTGTTTTCGCAACAAAATATGCAAATTATCTTCAGTTTAAGGGCGGAACATCATTAAATAAATGCTGGGGCCTAATCCAAAGATTTTCTGAAGATGTAGACCTTTCAATTTTTCCTTCTTTTACCAGCCTTGATAATGACATTTTAATAGCTGCTTCTGAGC
>DAHXOZ010000500.1 GCA_027364635.1 bacterium
TCGCTGGTTTACCTGCTTGCCTCGCAGGAGAACAAATCTGAAAAATAAATCCGTCACAATTTGAATCCTCCGCTTTGATTATATTTGAAATATGGAAACTGTTCATTTATTGGTAACCGGAAAAGTGCAGGGTGTTTTTTTTAGAGATTCTTCGAGAAAGGTTGCTCAAAATTTGAATATCACCGGCTGGATAAAAAACAGGCAAGATGGTAAAGTAGAAGCAATGATTTCCGGCGAAGAAAAAAACGTAAAAGCCTTTGTTGATTGGTGCAAATCCGGTCCCGAAAGAGCAAAAGTGGAAGAGGTAATTGTTTCATCAAAGGAAAAAACTTCTTTCGAAAAATTTGAAATTAAAAGACATTAATTCATTAATTATTAAAATAAATAACATCAATTTTTTACCACTTAACGCTCTAAAAATGAAAAAATTAAATGCCTTGAAAACCGCAGTCCCTTTCTTACTACTTTTTTTAATCAGTTCCTGTTCTTCCAAAAAATATTATCTTTTTATCGGCACTTATACCAACACTACCAGTAAAGG
>DAHXOZ010000501.1 GCA_027364635.1 bacterium
GGTTTTCAAGACCGGTACCTTCAACCACTCAGACACTCATCCAGACAAAGCAAACAAATAAATATGTTGATTTATATCTTATGTTATAAATAAATTTTATTGCTTGATATTCTTCACATTAAATCTAATAAAGTTAATCAATAACTTAAAAAATGTCAAACATAATAAAAAGATAGTTTTAAGATAGCTTTATATTTTTTTAATGTCTAGAGACAGATTTGAACTGTCGACACAAGGATTTTCAGTCCTTTGCTCTAACCAACTGAGCTATCTAGACTTTTTTGAAAATGATACTGGAGTGGAAGGACTCGAACCTTCGAATGTCAGATCCAAATTCTGATGCCTTACCAACTTGGCTACACCCCAAAAAACAAAATCATATTTAAAATGTTCCCAAAAATATAATTTTTGGGAACTCGCACATAATTATTAACATTTCTTGATAATTAGTGTAAATTAATTGCATCATTTAGATAAATACAAGTTAGAGCAAAGGACTGAAAATCCTTGTGTCGACAGTTCAAATCTGTCTCTAGACAT
>DAHXOZ010000502.1 GCA_027364635.1 bacterium
TGATACTACTATTAAATCCGGACAAAATGTTTTGAATGCTTTATCGCTTATCGCTAAATTGAGCACTGAATAGTTACTTTTATTTTTATTAATGACTAATTTGTTTCACTTTCAAATAAGTTTTTTAAGCAGTCGTTGTATCATTATAATTGAAACAAAATAAACGGTTCCTTTTAATTTTATCTTATGCGCGAAGCCAGGTTTATAAAAAAAAATGTTGAAAAATGGAATCAGTACCAGCATGAGGAAACAAAGGATCCTGATGAAATGGCCGATCGTTTTATAACGCTATTAGATGATCTTTCTTATGCCAAAACGTTCTACCCTAAGAGCAAAGTAACCCGCTGGATCAATGGCATTGCGGCTTCTATTTACCAAAATATCTATCAAAATAAAAGAGAAGGGTTTTCAAGAGTGATAAGCTTTTGGAAGTATGAATTGCCTTTATTATTCCGCCGCTACCATAAGGTTTTTCTTTTCACCTTTCTTCTTTTTGTTTCGTTTGTTTTCATCGGTGTGGTTTCCTCAACCACTGATCC
>DAHXOZ010000503.1 GCA_027364635.1 bacterium
GATACTACTATTAAATCCGGACAAAATGTTTTGAATGCTTTATCGCTTATCGCTAAATTGAGCACTGAATAGTTACATATTTTTTACAGTAAATAAATAAATAATAAAGAATCTTATTTTTCTCAGTTTATCTATAAAAACAAGAGGGGACAGCCCCTAACGCTGCCCCCTAACTTACACATGAATCTACCTTACAGTTTTACAATTCTTTGAGTTGTTCTTTGGTTGTTACAAATGATTTGCATTATATAAATTCCGTTAGGAGAATTATTGATATTAATATTATTTATGCCTGCATCAGCGCTGCCTGTCTTAACGATTCTTCCGCTCATATCGGCTAATTGGTATTTGTAATTCTGAGAAGCATCCACAGTAATCTGCGAATTAACAATGCTTGTTATGGTAAAAGCTTTATTTCTTTCCTCTATAGGTTTTAATGGAACTACGTTGGAATAACTTACCTGCCCGGTTACAGAAGTTACTTTTAGCCTGTAAAAAATATTTTCACTTAAAAGTGGTGTATAGCTGAAGTTTTTATC
>DAHXOZ010000504.1 GCA_027364635.1 bacterium
CATAATTTTTTAAAGCATTTAATAGTTTTTCATTTTCTGTTTGAGTTCCCACCGTTATTCGGATGCAATTATCGCATAAAGGTTCATTGCTCCTGTTGCGCACAATAATTCCTTGCAACAACAAGTATTGATAAAGTTTATCTGCCTCTGTAACTTTTACTAATATAAAATTCGAATCAGAAGGATAAATCATTTTAATAAACTCAAATTGTTTTAATTCCTGCGCAAGAAAACTTCTTTGTTCAACCGTATTTTTAATGTTTGTATTTACCTCATTAATGTTTTCCAATGCTTTTATTCCTAACAACTGTGATGAACCATTGATGTTGTAAGGCGGTTTTACTTTATTAAAAAGATCGATAAGTACTTCTGATGCGAAACCCAGTCCCAGTCTTAGCGCCGCTAATCCCCACGCTTTAGAAAGCGTATGCATTACAATAAGATTTTCATACCAGGTAAGTTCCTGCAAAAATGGTTTTTGTCTTGAAAAATTAATATAGGCTTCATCGATCAATACAATCCCGGGAAAATTATTT
>DAHXOZ010000505.1 GCA_027364635.1 bacterium
TAAAACGCCAGCACTTTAGCGGCATGTTCTCCATAGAACATGAATCTAACTGGTTGCATAGCCTGCCTGATGTAATAGAAACACGTAAATTTTACGAAGCGCAGGTAGCCAAACTGCAATAAATTGTAAAACAATTTTTTCTTCATACCACCTCACAGGTTTGCAAAACCTGTGAGGTTTTTTTTTGACTTACGCGTGTCTCCTTACCAACGACAACATTAATTAACACAGGTTCACGCAAAGGCGTGAGCCCTTTTCAAAATAAAAATCCTCTTTGTTTGTTGGTTTACTGCCAACGGGGATGAAAAGATGGTCATGATGCCGGTACTTGTTTATTTGAAGTTCCGGGTTATTTACTAAATTACTTTCTTAATTGTAAGATATGAACCTTTCAAAAATTGCCGGAATAGGAATGTACGTACCCCAACAGGTAGTTACCAATAATGATTTGCTGAAGTATATGGACACGAGCGATGAGTGGATACAGGAACGAACGGGTATCAAAGAACGCAGGTACGCCCATCGTACTGAAG
>DAHXOZ010000506.1 GCA_027364635.1 bacterium
TCGCGCTGTGATTAAAATGATTATAGTTACTACAAAAATAAGTTGATTTATATTCGAATCTTTCGGCAAGGCATTTTTATTTCTATTTTATTTCGCATTAGAAGCCTTTACGATATCTGCCGGGGCGCAAATGCGCTGCGCTGGCAGAATGCCAGAATTAGCCTTTCAGGATTCGAATATAAATCAACTTATTTTTGTAGTAACTATAATCATTTTAATCACAGCGCGATATGAAGAGTGAAACTAAATTGATCATTATTAAGATTATTCACACACTGATTTGGATCTTTTTCAATTTTGTAATCTTCTATATGCTTTATGCTGCAATTTCAAACAAATTAGACTTATGGCTTTGGATTGGCTACGGGTTATTTATTTTAGAAGGAATTGTTCTTCTTGTTTTTAAATTCTTTTGTCCTTTAACCATTATTGCACGCAAATATTCCAAATCATCTAAAGAGAATTTTGACATTATCTCCCAAACTGGCTGGCTAAATATAATAAGTTAATTTATACTTCAATTTTAGGCGTTA
>DAHXOZ010000507.1 GCA_027364635.1 bacterium
ACACATTGGCATTGCAATGGGCGAACGAGGAAGTGAAGTGGCAAAAAACACCGCATCCCTGGTTATTACTGATGATGATCTTTCTCATTTGGCGGACGCAGTTGCACTCGGAAGAAAAATTTATGATAACCTCAAAAAAGCTATTCAATATATTGTTTCTATCCATATTCCCATTATACTAATTGTTACCTTACCATTGGTTTTTGGCTGGAAGTTCAATGAAATTTTCACTCCCGTTCATGTAATTTTTTTAGAGTTAATTATGGGGCCAACCTGTTCAATTATTTATGAAAACGAGCCGATGGAACCGGGGACAATGCTGCGAATGCCGAGGCGCTTATCTTCAACTTTTTTATCAGGAAAACAGCTACAAATCAGTATAGCCCAGGGGTTAATGATAACAGCAGGCTGCCTGGGTATAGGATATTTTTTCATGGAGCACAATCAAAGTGAAAGCATGATCCGGACTTCTATATTTATTACATTGCTATTTTGCAACATCTTCCTTACTCTTACCAACCGTTCTTTCAAT
>DAHXOZ010000508.1 GCA_027364635.1 bacterium
CATTCGTTCTTTGGGAAGCAATTTCAACATTGGAACAACTTTTTCGTCTTCCCATATTGAATCGCTCCATTCAACTGAAAAAGATCACAAGGCTGCTGTTAAAGCAGATGCGCTCCTTAACCGAATTTTTGTAGAACCATTACTGGGATTGGGTTATCCGATAAATGATCTTAAAATATTGCAGCGAATGGAAACTTATATCAAGTCTGGTGACGAACAAAAACTGTCTTTTGATATGGATTTTATCGGCATTCAAAATTATACCAGGGAAATAGTGACTCACTCTTATTTTATGCCTTTTTTAAAAGCTAAAATAATTAAAGCTGACAAACGAAATGTAGAAAGGACTTTGATGAATTGGGAAGTTTACCCGGAAAGCATTTACCATATTTTAAAAAAATTCAATGATTATAAAAATATTCCCCAAATCATTGTAACTGAAAATGGTGCTGCCTTTGAAGACCACATTACAGATGGAAAAGTTCATGATGAAAAAAGAATGAAGTATTTACAGGATCATATAAGCCAG
>DAHXOZ010000509.1 GCA_027364635.1 bacterium
TATCAAAAAGCAAGCTATAAAATGAACCTTTCCCGATCGGTTTCGCTTTTTATTATCCGCAAGTTCAACATTAAAACATTAGACGGTGAGCCGGTTTGTTCAAATGTATTATTTCCGGAAACCGCTCTTATTTAGTACTCAGAACTACAATATTGCCAGGATACTGAATATTTCCGTCATCTTCCGCAGTAATAAAAAATGAAGTAGGCTTGGAGGTGGATGTAGCTTGTAAATCTCCTTTTAAAGTTTTGGAAAGCATGCTGGATGAACTTTTTATCATTCCTATATTCCTCACTGTATTATCTTCTGTTCTCATCCAAACTACATACACATTTTTTGGAGGAGTTAATCTTTCGGGCTTTGCTAAATTAGTGGTTTGAACATCAACATGGTAATTATTATTTTTCCCTTTTTTGATTTTTACAGATCCAGTAGCTGCAGGAACTATTTGCGAAGTTTCGAAGGTCATTTTCCTGCTGCATGATGCAAGCATTACAACAACTACTATTGTGAACAACCATAAAAATC
>DAHXOZ010000050.1 GCA_027364635.1 bacterium
TGAAGTGATCCAAAGGAATACCATACCTCATATTGCTGAAAAGGTGGAAGCACAGCAAAAAAGCCTTAACGAGGTGTCGGCTAATTTTAAAACACTGTATATACTTATCGAAAAACAGCACACTACGCTTAAATCTGATCATGCACTTATCGATAATGCACAAATAGATGAGGAGATCAATGAAAGACAAAATGAATTGAGACAACAGATGGAGCAGGCAGAAAAATTTTACCTGGATGTGAAATATACCTGCTTTCAATTCTTATCTGAAAGCCTGAAGAAACATCAATAACTGCCACCCCATTCAAAAATTATAACGATACGAAGTTAGTCAATCAATATTTTGAAAATCACTTAAACAACAAAGTCATGAAAGACATATCAGAAAAAGAACTTAGAGAGTTGACAACCGTTCATAATTTGCATTGCCTCTCTGTTTTTATTCCCACCCATGTTACGGGCGACAAAGATGTTCTTGCAGGAGATGCCTTATTACTCAAAAATGAATTGAAAGAAATCAAAAAGAAATTAGCCGTGAGAGGATTGGCTCAAAGTGAACTTGATGAATTGGTGAAGCCCCTACAAAACCTGGTAGATAGCACTGAATTTTGGAGTCGCCAGGCTGGCGGGCTGGCAATATTTTGTTCGGGCAACCTGTTCAAAAAATATGAACTGCCCATAACCTTTAAACCCTTTCATTATGTGTCAACTGAATTCTACATCACCCCTCTTTTTTCGGCTTTGGAAACTCATGTGAATTTCTTGCTGCTAACCCTTGAACTGAATGAGGTAAGGCTACATAAAGGCTCCGGCACCGGTTTACAGGAGATAGATATTACTGAAATGGTACCATCAGGATTAGAAGAGGTAGTGGGTTCGGATTATGAGCAAAAATCTTCTCAGTTCAAAAGCCAACAGAAGGGGCATGGGTATTCGGTGTATTACGGTCATGGAGAAGGGAAAGAGGAAAATAAAACAGAGATTAACAAATACCTGCGGAAAGTAAATAAAGGGATAACGAAATTGCTTAAGAATGAAAAGGTCCCGCTCGTGGTGGCAGGGGTTGACTACCTGGTTGCTGCCTACCGTGAAATTAACTCACTTGATAACTTATACGAACGGCATATACCGGGTAATCCAAAACTGCTGGGTTTAGAGTCTTTACACAACCGGGCGCTGGATTTGCTTCAACCTTATTTTAATAAAACAAAAAAAGAAAAAACAGAAGCCTACAGGGAATTCCAGGGGACGCCCAAAACAGCTAACAGCATTGATGATATTGTACCGGCAGCCATGCATGGTAAAGTAGATACTTTATTCATCTTAAAGAACCAGGATGTTTTTGGAATGTATGATGAAGTGGCCGATAAAGTTGAATACAAAGAAGGATCCGGATTAGCAGAAGTATCTCTCTTTAACCTTGCCGCTAAAGAAGCATTCCTACATGGTGCGAATGTGTATTTGGTGGAAAAGGAAGAAATGCCTGACGGGTTTTCAATCATCAATGCCTTATATCGCTTTTAAGCTGATTTTAGTAAATGAAGGATAAAAAGAGCATTAAAAAAAGGATTTATAAATATTTTTAAAATAATAAAATAATCAATTATGAAACTGGAAACCAATTGCCAAAGCTGCGGAATGCCATTAGACAATCCCGATCTGCAGGGCACTGAAAAAGATGGTAGTAAAAGCGATGAATATTGCAAATATTGCTACCGTAATGGAGCTTTCACTAACCCCAATATAACTTTAAAAGAAATGACCTCATCGGTGATTACTCAAATGGAAAAACTGAACCTGGATTCAAAAACAATTGATATGGCAGTAAGCGCTTTACCTAACTTAAAAAGATGGAAGGCTTCAGCAGTCGTTTTTTGAAACCCTTAAAAAATAGCTGCTCCTTCCGGATTTATTATCGACCTGGGATTTCTCAATGCAAACCTTAAATTATGCTGTTACCCATTAAATCTTACAATAAACTTCCCATAAAAGAAGAAAGCCAAATTGTACTTGCAGGCGATGTGGGTGCCACCAAAACCAACCTGGCTCTTTTTAAAACTAAAGGCAACGCAATCGTTTCAATAGCCAAAAAAGAATTCGCATCAAAAGAATATAAAAATATTACAGAGATGATTGAGGTCTTTTTACAAGAAGCCCCTGTTACAGATTCGGTTTGTTTTGGGGTAGCCGGTCCCGTTATGAAAGGGCGGGCCAAACTTTCCAACCTTTTATGGGATATAGATGGTAACCAACTGGCAAGGTATTTTAAAATAAAAAAAGTAAAGCTCATTAATGACCTGGAGGCAAATGCTTACGGGTTAGCCATGTTGAATCAAAAAGATGTGGCCTCCGTGCATTCCGTTAAAAATGCAGAAAAGGGTAATGTAGCTTTAATCTCACCCGGCACAGGTTTGGGTGAAGCAGGAATGTATTGGGACGGCGAATATTATCATCCGTTCGCAACTGAAGGCGGGCATTGTGACTTTGCGCCACGCAATGAATTTGATTTTGAATTGTTCAATTATCTGAAGAAAAAATTTGGGCATGTTAGCTGGGAGCGACTGATTTGCGGGCCAGGTATCGTTAACATTTATAATTTTCTCAGGGATAAAAAGAAAAGAAAAGAACCGGAATGGCTGATGAAAAAAATGAAGGAAGGCGACGCTGCGGCAATCATCAGCCAGCATGTTGACAAAAGCGCTATTTGTAAAGAAACGATGGAGCATTTTATCCGTTACCTCGCCTACGAGTCGGCCAATATTGTTTTAAAATTTAAAGCAACTGGCGGACTATATATCGGTGGTGGAATTGCTCCAAAAATTATTTCATTGTTTAGTAGCAACCATTTCTACGATTCCTTTTGCCAGGTCGGGCGGCTTAAATATTTGTTGGAGAAAGTCCCGATAAAAATTATTTTAAACCCACAAACCGCTCTCCTTGGAGCTGCCTGGTATGGTGCTAAAAATTAATCATAGAACGGGAGAAGTATTATTGCGATCAATAAATCATAATTCTCAAACAATTTAAAAAACAAGCCATGTTTACAAATAGAAAAGATGCTGCCCTTAAATTGGCAAAGGCACTTGAAAAATACAAAGATAAAAATGCAGTCGTATTGGGCATCCCGAGAGGCGGCGCCGAAACTGCCTATTATGTAGCGCTTCATTTAAACGCTGAATTTTCCTTATTGGTTTCACGCAAACTGGGCCATCCTGCCAACCCGGAATATGCTTTTGGAGCCATTGTAGAAGACGGAAGTATCTACTTAAACCCTTCGTCAAGCGGACAACTTTCAGATGAAACAATACAAGAGGTAGTGGACGAACAAAAAAAAGAAATTTCCCGCAGGATAACCATTTTAAGGCAAGGAAAACCTTTGCCTGAATTGAAAGGAAGAACTGTTATACTGGTAGATGACGGCATCGCAACGGGCGCCACCATTTTTGCTGCCATAGAAATGTGTAAAAAAAGAAAAGCCGGAAAGATCATTATAGCCGCGCCTGTTTCCGGTTATGACATGGAATACCAACTGGCTGAAAAAGCAGATGAAGTGGTAATCCTGGAAAAACCTGATGATTACTACGCTGTTTCACAAGCCTACCAGGTATTTTATAATCTTACAGATGAGGATGCACTGAAATTTATGCAACGTTGGGAAAGTGAAAAAGGAGTTTTGGAAGAGGCGTCAGTAAGGAGGTAATTTGTTAGCATATTTCTGCGCCAACTGTAAATAAGCATTAGCCCTGAAAAGCCATTTAGTATCATCTTTATAGTTACTCTCAGTTATATGCCTTGCAACAAGGTAAGTACGAAGAAAAGCTTTCTTCGATTTATAAAAAAAGATCAATGATTCCGTGATTTTGTCATCACTTTCTTTTTGATAATAATCAAAAAATAGTTGCCCCGTAACAAGATCTCCCATCATTTCACATTCCATATCAAGAAAAGCCAATTCTTCAGCTATATCCATTATTCTTAACTCCCGGCAAAATTCCAGGGCATCAATAATGGTAGGTTGTGGCACAAGACAAATGTGTTCAGGCCTCAGGTCTCCATGCGCTTCAATGATTTTACCATTGGCAACCCGGTTGTCAAAAAGTAAGTAATGCGTATCTAAGAATTGAAGAAGTTTATTGGTAATTTGTTGGTTTACTGCAACCGGTAAATGGAAAACCGGTTTTATTAATTCTGCGTGCGTGGAAATTATCTCTTCTTTTAATTTTTTTCTGTGCAAGACCGGATCTATTTCAACAGGGTTGGCGTTCTTATAAAATTCAGTCAAGGCGTGCGCAGCACTTTCAATTAAAACCTTATCGTGTTTTTGAGATTTTATGGCCAGGTCGAGAAAATTTTCTTCAGGAATACGTTTCATTTTTACCAGCCAATCAACAATTTGTCCTTTCCCATCAATTTGTAGGTTTCCGACTTCATTAATCACAAGCGGCACTATCCCAAGATAGATATCGTCGGCTAATCTTTTATTCACCCTAACCTCTTCAAGGCAATTTTGCAACCTGGCTTCTAAAGTTTTAAAATCAAACAAACTATTGGTAACCGGCTTCTTAAGTTTATACGCCAATCCATTTACCAAAAAAACCCATGACATATGCGTTTCTTTTGCTTCCACGTTGGTGGCCTTTTCCGGATAGGCTGAAGGTTGCATTAAAAAAGAAACTTTTGCCTTTAAAGGCACTTCATTTTCTGCAACCGGCCCGGTATGGTTATTTGGTAACATCCAAAGTAATTTCTTTAATCATCGAACAACTCCGTAACTGATCCTCCTTCCTGCATGCGTTTTATCGCTTGTGCAAAAAGTGGTGCGGCATCCAATACAGTTACTCTTTTTCTTATCCCTGTGTTATCCAATCTGAAAGGAGGAATCGTATTGGTAACTATAATTTGATCCAACGGACTTTGCAATAAAGCTTCATCCGGATTTCCTGTAAAAAGACCATGCGTGGCCAAAGCCAGTACTTTTTTTGCACCCAGTTTTACACTTGCAGCGGCAGCCCGGGCAATGGTACCGCCCGTGCTTATCAGATCGTCAATTATGATTACGGTTTTATCTTTTACTTCGCCGGTAATTCTTTCCCCCGTTACCACACCGCTGCTGCGGTATTTTTCCATAAACACCACCGGCAATTCTTTATTTAATTGTTTAGCAAGCGTTCGTTGAAATTGTTCTGCTCTTTTGATCCCTCCGAAATCCGGCGACATAATTACCGCAGAATCCTCTTTAACAAGCGGTAGCAGGTAAGCTGCAAATAATTTTCTTGCTTCGAGGTTTTCTGACGGTATCCTGAACGCGTTCTGGTAAGCCTGCAAATTATGAACATCCATCGTTACAATATTATCAATGCCCGACGCTTCCACCAAACGGGCAACATACCGGGTTGTTACAGGGTCACGTGGTTTTGTTTTCCGGTCTTTGCGGGCATAACATAAGTAAGGAATTATCGCCGTAACCTTTTTAGCCGATGCGTCCTTAAGCGCTGCTGTAAAAAAAAGAAGGCGGCACAGTTTATCATTTGCACTTTGAGTGGTATCTGTATAAAGAGAATGAATTACAAATACGTCTTCGTTGCGCACATTTTCAAGCGGCCTTGCTTTATGTTCACCATCCTCAAACTCCCTTTCTTCATGAGCACTTAAAGACATACCAAGCGCCGTGGCAACCAATTCGCCAAAACTTCGGGTAGCATTTAATGCAAAGATTTTCATTTGGAAAAACAGGATTTTTTAGTTTGAAATTATAGATTGCCAAAGTTCAAAGGAACTAATAAATACATTCGCTTTCAATGATCTTAATTATAGCGATGATTGATTGTAGTCAGAGAATTGAAGTAGCATTCACAATGCTATCTGTCAGCAAATAGCCTGACCATTATCATTTGATGTGGGCACTTACCGGATTTATATTTGCATCAATCGGGTTACAGATTTATTCTTGACCCGGGTGGATTAAAGTAGATAATAGTATTCGCAAAAAGATATGAAAACTACTGTATCCCGTGATTGGTTAACACCAGTCCCTTTTTTATTGAACGCGCCAATTGATATCTCCGGAATGTTTTAAAAAGCCTTAAAGTAACCATCCATTAAGTCAAGATATTTTGCCGCAGCCACCAAGGCCTTTTTTTTGTCTTCTTTATCAACTGCTGACTTTGCACGCAGGCTGTTGACTTTTGCGCGTACGTTTGCCCGGTAGCTTTTATAATAAATAAAAAGCCTTTGCTCTTCATTTGTTTTTATCGTGGGGAATAAATGGTTGTAGTCCTCAATGAATAAATCTGACAAATCTTTTCTGTCAAATGCATCCAGGTCCATACAAAGAAAAGCCACCTCATTCAACACATCAATTTGCCGGAAATCATCATTGAATTCAATACAATCAAAAGGTACGGGAGCAGGCAATAAAAAAATGTTCCTCGAATGTAAATCGCCGTGGCAATCCCTGTAAAAACCGTCGCGAAGCCTTGCTGCCAGTAAGTCTTGTATTTTTTCTATGAATAAATCAGATACCTTGATTGCGTGATCAATAATTTTTTGATACTTGTAGCCCAATTGTTCGGACAAAAATTCTTTCTGCTCTTCCAGGTCATTAAAATCCTCCCTGATTTTCATGACCTCTTTTTTGTAAATTATTTCTGTGCGCTGATGGAAATTGGCTATTTTCTCTGCCAGCGATTTTATATCCGATCTCGTTACCTTCTTCTTTACCAGCAGTTGATCCATTTGCTTTTCCGGATCAAGTTTTTTCATTCTTACAGCATAGTCCGCCAGGATTCCTTTCTTCCCTCCCACAATAAAATTTCCATGGTTTTCAAATATGGGTTGCACATCAAGATAAATGCCTTCAGCCAGTCTTTTATTCAGTTCAATCTCCCTTTTACAAAAATGCTTTCGCATCTTAAGTGTCGAAAAATCAAGAAAGGAATAATGAACCGGCTTTTTAATTTTGTACACGAATTGATGGCACACAATTACCCACGATATATGTGTTTCAATTAAATCGCGCTTCCCGTTATCATCCGGAAATATCCCATCTGAAACCAGTTTATTGATTTGTTCTTTTGTCATTTTTTATTTTCCAAATAATTAACAGCCTTTCCAAGCATTTCTTTTATATTACTATTGGTTGACTTCAATACCAGGTGCGGTTTTTTCAAAGGCTCATTTTGACTGCTAATAATTTTATAAACCTTAAAATCAGCCTCGCTGTAGCGCCGCTTTCTTTTTAATCTTTCCCTGGTTATATTTTCTGCGGCAGTAATTTCAATGAAATAAATACCTCCCTTCGTTTCCATTTCCTTCATAAATGGTTGCCTCGTTTCTTTTGCATGAAAGGTTGCATCCAAAATCACGTTCCTGTTTTGATCCACCGCTTCTTTCATCAGTTCCAGCATTTTATGATAAACAGCTTCCTTCTCCTCTTCAGAATAGGTTCTCTTTTTAAACATCTCTTTTCTTATCCGATCGCTGTTTACATAATCGGCCTTAATCTTTTTTGCAAGCCTTGAAGCAAAATAGCTTTTGCCTGAACCCGGTAAACCAAATACTATTACTACCATTTTACATTACCTTATTTTAATTGCACCAGAAAAATTGTTTACTTATACTTCATTGTTCATTTATTAAAAAGCGATAAAAAAAGGATTCCTCAGGTCAGGTTTATTATAAGAAAGTTCAGATGCCAGGTCCGTTTGATATACACCCCGGTTAGAAGCGTTTAAAATTGCATGCGCTGCGGCAGTATCCCATTCCATGGTGGTTCCGAATCTCGGATAGACTTCAGCTTTGTTTTCAAGAAGCAGCATAAATTTCAATGAACTGCCCGCTGACATTACCTGCACTTTTTTAAAGCGTGTAGTAAAAGATTGCGTTTCTGTGGAAGGGTGCGATCTTGAAGCAACTACCCTTACCCCCTCTTTCGCCAGCAGTTCATCCAATGTTTTTCTCTTTTTTAAGGGTAAGAATTGAATGATTTCCGCACGTTCCTTTTTATAAATCCCATACCCTGCGGCGCCGGAATATAATGAACCGGCACATGGCCTGAAAATAACACCGGCCACGGGAACATTCACTTTCATCAATGCTATATTTACGGTAAACTCCCCGTTTTTATTGATGAACTCTTTAGTGCCATCAAGAGGATCAATGAGCCAGAAATAATCCCACAATTTCCTTTCCTTATAATCAATGTTCATGCCTTCTTCAGACAGAATGGGCAACCCGGTTTTACTTAAAGATTGGGTAATGATCTCATGAGCCGATTTATCCGCTCTTGTTATTGGAGAGGCGTTGTCTTTTATTTCTGTTTCAAAATTATCCGAATCATAAATTTCTATTATTGATCTTCCTGCATCAATTGCTGCATTTTCTGCTATTTGTATGAATGGCTTAATGTCCATGATTTTCCTGTATTCTTGTAACTATAATTATTTCCGGTTTAAAGTTAAAGGAGGAATCAATGAATAGGAATGACGATGGTCAATAGAATTGCTGATTAAGAAAGCCAATCCTCAAAAACAAAAAAACCCTTTATTTGTTTCTTTACTGCGTTAGTGTAAATTGTGAAATAATTATATGGCAAGCCAAATTCCGACCATCAGAACTGTAAACGTGATAAGATACGTTACGCCTTTGCGCGAAGGTGGCTCGCTGCCTGCCATTGCCGAAGCGGATGATGACTTTATGTATGTCATCAAGTTTCGTGGTGCCGGGCAAGGAAGAAAAGCATTGGTGGCAGAACTGATCGGCGCTGAGATAGCAAGATCGCTTGGGCTGAAAGTGCCGGAAATTGTTTTTGCCAATTTGGATGAAGCATTCGGGCGCACAGAACCTGACGAAGAGATACAGGATTTACTCAAAGCAAGTGTCGGCCTTAACCTTGGTGTTCATTATCTTTCGCGCTCGATCACTTACGATCCGGCAGTTTCGCCTGTCGATGCTAAACTGGCTTCGCAAATCGTTTGGCTCGATTGCCTGCTTACCAATGTGGACCGCACTTCCCGCAATACCAACATGTTGATTTGGTATAAAGAATTGTGGCTGATCGATTTTGGTGCATCACTCTATTTTCACCACTCATGGAACAACTGGAAAGAGCAGGCTTCAAAGCCTTTTTTGTTCGTGAAAGATCATGTATTGCTGCCACAGGCCGCGGAGTTGGACACAGTAAACATGGAATTTAAAAATATTCTTACCCAAGAACTGATAGAAAATATTGTGGCTACGATTCCGGGCGAGTGGTTGTCCGGGGAAACTGCTTTTTCATCTTTGGAAGAACACCGTCAGGCCTATGTAGATTTTTTAGTAACAAGGATCGCTCATTCAGAAATATTTGTAAACGAAGCAAAGCATGCAAGGGAATCAATTATTTGAGTACGCAGTAATCAGGATCGTGCCCCGCGTTGAACGCGAGGAATTCCTTAATGTCGGCGTGATCCTGTATTGCCCGAAACAAAAGTTTTTGAAGGCCAAATATCAGTTAAACAAAAAAAGGATCGCGCATTTCTGTGACCAAATTGACATCGCCGAACTGGAGGAACATTTAAAAACTTTTGAGCAGATAAGCCTTGGCCAAAAAGATGCCGGGCCGATCGCTCAACTACCGATTGCAGAAAGATTTCGCTGGCTTACTGCTACGAGAAGTACAGTCGTTCAAACTTCAAAAGTTCATCCGGGCTTTTGTGGTGATCCGGAAGAAACATTGGAGAAACTTTTTGAGCAATTGGTATTATAATAACAATCGCGCTTTCCAATGTGGCTGTATTATATGAAAAACATTTTTGTTCCCACTACCAGTAAACAAACTAATAGAAAGGATTTTTATTTCCGGTATCAGTAACTCAGCCCGAAACCAAATTTATACAACGGATCTTTTGAATCGTAAGGCACATCTTCTTTTTGATTGCGCACAGCTTCCATAGAAGAAGGCAACTCGATGGGTAAATGTCCGCCGGGTTTGTATTTCCCGAAAACCACATCCAGTACTGCAGCATCACTCGCGCCAAAATCTGCCAGCAATCCTTTTGCATTGGCACTGATTTCGGGGATGACGGCAGGCCGGTCAAGATAAATGTCCACGATCGTTGGAACAGTTTTCAGCAAATTTAAAATGCTGTCTTTTTGCAATCCTTTAAAATCCAGGTCGCCAAAATGAAACATTTTTGCCATCGGTATATCTGATTTAACAGGGTACCAAGGCGTGCTTAAACGGATAATAGCAATATCTGCTTCTGAAGGTTTATTTACCACCGTTCCATACTGCGCAGCTACAGAAGAATCAATGTTCTTTACATAAATTTTTAAAGAACCGGTTTTTAACGGCAATATATTTTTATCATTTTTCAATAAAGTGATCGCGCGTCGCTGTGATTCTTCTCCTGCTTTTACAAACTCAGACTTGCCTACTATCTGTGTGGCTTTAGAAGCGTCTATATATGGATCATCAAACAAACCCAATTCAAATTTTAAGCGCAATAATCTTACGACAGAAGTATCAATTCTTTCTTCACTTATCTTTCCATCCTTCACCAGTTGAACTACTACTTCAGGGATATTTTCTCCACCAAACTGATCTACGCCGGCATTAATAATTTTTTCTACACGCTGTGAAGAGTCCAGGTTTTCAACACCCCAGGCACGTGCAGGCCAACGCACACCGCCCATATGAGCATCCGTAACCAGTCCCCAGTCGGTACAGACAATACCATCAAAACCTAATTTCTTTCTCAATAAATCTGTTATGATGGCTTTATTATAAGAAAACCCTACATGCTCATGTGCAGAATCCATTGGCACACCATAATAGGGCATTATTGCTGCAGTGCCTGCAGCGATGGCTGCTTTAAAAGGAATCAAATGATAATCGAAATTATTGCCGGGATATACCTGTCCTTTTTGAAAAGGAAAATGCGGATCAAGGCCTTCAAACTGTGGGCCACCACCGGGAAAATGTTTGGTCATAGTGGCCACACTTTGTGCGCCCAAAGTGTCTGTTTGAAAACCTTCGATGTAAGCGGTTGCCATCTTCGCAGAAAGTTGCGCATCTTCGCCAAACGAACCGGCGATCCTTGGCCAGCGCGGCTCCGTTGTGGGGCCAACCTGCGGATGAAGCGCTTCGCGAATACCAACAGCCAAATATTCCTGCCGTGCATCATTGGCAAACTCACGTGTTAGTTTAGCATCGTTAATGGCCGCAAAGCCCAACGGTTCGCACCACTGCGAAAAAGTAGCGGCACTCATGGCAAAAATATTTTTAGTAAAATGACTGCGCGGGTCTGAAGCAATGGTAATCGGAATTCCCAATCTTGTTGAATCTTCAGCATACTTCTGCATACTGTCGTACCAACGTGCCAGTGCATCTATGGATGGAATGGCCCAGAGATTGAAATGATTCATTTTTTTATCCCTTACTAATTCCATTGCATTGGGTGCAAAAGCAAACAATCCCTTTCCCGGTTTATCATCAATGCTTCCGTCATCATTTACCCTCGCGCCGTTAATAAACATCATACCGGCTTTTTCTTCAATCGTCATTTGAGACAAAAGGTCTTTTACTCTTGCTTCAACAGGCTGCCGGCTGTCTTCGTATACATCCAGTTTACCGTTCTTATTTAAATCGCGAAAAGTGTATCCATCTACAGTTATTAAATGCGATGAGTTTGCTTTTACCTCATCTGGCACCGTATTTTTTTGGGCTGTTTTGCAGGATGAAAAGGTTAAACAGGCAACGGCAATAAGCAAGGCTGCCGGCAGTTGGAGTTTTAATTTATTCATAGTTAAAAGTAAATTATGAATTGAGAGTTATGAATTGAATTATGAATTGAGAGTTATGAATTATGAATCAACGACATTGCCCATTCACCCTTCAACTGATGCGGTTCCAGGTTAACGTGCGGGTAACCGGTTCTCCATCCGGAGTAGTGGTTTCCAACTGAATTACCAGGTTGTCTACATTTACTCTTACGTCGCGCGAAACCGTCAATCCAATATTCGAAGGAGATACCGAGCCAATAAGCGTATACTTTACCTTTCCTGTTTTTTCGTCTACTTCGTAGGTACCGAAATAAGCATCATAACCTTCCGAAGCCCTGGTATTATTTTCCCCTGCTTCAAATACGTTCTTTTCTAAATGCTCCGTCCTTTCGCGCCTCATAAATTGAGCCTCAAAATGATTTTTTGCATAAGAAATAATACCAACCGGATCAGCGCCCAAAAAAGGATCAATCCTTTTATGCCCATCTTTGGTCCAATCTTCTCTTGAAGTTAACCACCATGTTCCCTGTATATCTTTTGCAATGTTGCCCGAAGGCGGGGGAAGAATAAAAATACTCATATCATTTACATTTACATTTACAATTAAAGATACGGTTTAATCATATTTCCTGATAAGATGTTGTGGCAGTAAACGAAGAGATAATTAAGATTTTTTTTTCTCTTCATCAATCCAATAAATGGTAGCATTGAGTAGCGATTTCCAGTTCTTCATTCGTAGGAATTACCAAAATCTTTACCCGGGAGCCTTCTTTGTTTATTTCATGAAAACTTTTGAGCCGGCGATTGTTTTTCTCTTCGTCAAGTTGTAAGCCCAGGTATTCCATGTTGGAAGAACAAAGTTTTCTCATCAGCCGGTCGTTTTCTCCCACTCCACCGGTGAATACGATCGCATCCAATCCATTAAGTACCGCGGTAAAGTTGCCGATATATTTGCGAACGCGATAGGAATACATTTGGTAAGCGAGCAAGGACTGTTTGTCGCCGTTTTCAATTTTAGCAATAATATCGCGCATATCGTTAAGCCCTGTCAGTCCTGCCATACCGCTGTTATTATTCAGCATTTCTTTTACTTTGTCCAATTCATATCCCAGTTGGTTTACCAGGTAAAAAATAACAGATTGATCAATATCACCGGCACGTGTTCCCATGATCAAGCCGTTCATCGGGCCAAAGCCCATGCTGGTATCAACAGACTTCCCGTCTTTAACGGCGGTCATGCTGCAGCCGTTGCCCAAATGAATCGTTATGATCTTTGAGTTCACTTTTTGCAAATACTCAATGGCTTTTCCACTCACATATTTATGGCTCGTTCCATGAAAGCCATAAACGCGAATTCCATATTCATAATAAAATTTGGAAGGGATGGCATAACGGTAGGCTTCTTCAGGAATGGTTTGATGAAAGGCGGTATCAAAAACGGCCACCTGTTTGGCATCCTTAAATAATATTTCAGCCACTTCAATGCCTAAATAATTTGGCGGATTGTGCAGCGGCGCCAGGGGAAATAATTTTTTGATCTTATCCTTAACTTCCTTTGTGATTACGGTAGTGGCTGAAAAACTTTCGCCACCGTGCACTACACGATGGCCTACCACGTGTACCTCTGACGGATCTTTAATAACACCAATTTCTTTATCCGTTAAAAGTGCGGAAACTTCTTTCAATCCCACGGCATGATCAGCAATTTTCATTACCTGCCTTTTCACCTGCTCCTTTTCTTCTTTAAAAGTTTTATGAATGATGGTGGCATCTTCTTCGCCAATCCTTTCAACAATGCCACTACAAACTACTGTTTCGGAAGGCATTTCGATAAGTTGGTATTTTATAGAACTGCTTCCTGAGTTAATAACAAAAATATTCATGCTGATCTTGTTCGCTTTAAAATTAGGATTGCTGCGCCTGTATGGCGGTGATCACTACTGTATTAAAAATATCATCTACGGTACAACCCCTACTAAGGTCGTTTACCGGTTTATTTAATCCCTGCAACATTGGGCCGATAGCAACTGCACCAGTTTCACGCTGAACCGCTTTGTAGGTATTGTTTCCTGTATTAAGATCGGGAAAAATGAGCACGGTTGCCTGCCCGGCCACTTTTGAATCAGGCAGTTTTTGTTTGCCTACTACCGGATCAACCGCAGCGTCATATTGTATCGGGCCTTCTATCGGAAGGTCGGGCCTGCGTGCTTTTACCAGCTCTGTTGCTCTTCTTACTTTTTCTACTTCTTCTCCCTGGCCTGAAGTACCGGATGAATAAGACAGCATCGCAATTCTAGGCTCAATGCCAAACATGACACTACTTTCCGCAGAAGAAATCGCGATATCAGCCAATTGCTCAGAAGTAGGTTTGGGTATCACGGCGCAATCGCCGAAAACAATTACCCTATCTTCAAGGCACATAAAAAACACTGATGATACGGTAGAAACGCCGGGTTTGGTTTTTATGAATTGCAACGCCGGCCGTATGGTATGCTGGGTAGTGTTGATAGAACCTGAAACCATTCCATCCGCGTCGCCTTTGTACACCATCATGGTTCCGAAATAAGCGCCGTCTTTCATGAGATCGGCAGCCATGTCCATGTTCACATTTTTATCTTTTCTTAATTCATATAATGTGGCCGTATAATCGGGCAACAGTGGTGAGTCAGCCGGATTGATAATGGTTACATTCTTCCGGTCAAGTTCGATATTTAATCGCTGCAGAGAGGCTTCAATTTCTTCCTTCTTACCAAGGATCGTCAATCGCACTACCTCTTGCTTCAGCAATTTTGTCGCTGCTTCAAGGATGCGATCGTCACTGCCTTCAGGTAATACAATATGCTTTTTATGAAGCTTTGCTCTTTTCACCATCTGGTATTGGAACATCCTTGGCGTAATGCCCTCCGGCTGAGAGGTAACGATCTTATCTACCAAAGAAAGCGTGTCGGTATTTTTTTCAAAAGCATTGGTTGCCAGGTCGATCTTCAAAGTATTTTCGGGATAGATCCTTGATTTAACCGATGCCACTTTATTTACTGTTTCAAAAGTTCCTGTCTGCACCTGCACTATCGGCACCACAGTTTCAAGGCCTTCTACCAGTTTGATAATAGGTTCATCAGGTGCCAGTCCGCCGGAAAGAATAATGCCGGCAACTTTCGGGTAATTTTTAGAAAGATTAGCCTGTATCATCGCAATAATAATATCGCCACGGTCGCCCGGAGTTACGATCAATGTATTTTCCTCCAGGTGAGTAAGGCAATTGCGCAATTGCATCGCCCCCACAATAAAATGATCTACCGGGTTTGCCAAATAATTTTGCCCAAATAATATTTTCCCATCAACCCCTTCAACAATTTCTTTCATCGTCGGGCTTTTCAGTTCACTTGCATACGGGATTATAGAAGTGAGCAAATAAGGTGGCAACCGCTGGGCAAATAACACATGCAACGGTTCCACATTCAGCGGATCAACTTTGTTAGCTATTACTGCAATTAATGGCACCTCTTTCTCCCTTAAAATCTGCATGGTAGAGAGCACATTTCTTGTGATTTCATCCGGCGTATAGCCGTCTCCTTTGGCCACAAGGATCAGGGGAACAGAAAGGTTTTTGGCAATTTCCACATTCGAAGAAAATTCAAACGAAGCGCCTTCGCCTTCGAAGTCCATCCCATCTACCAACACAAAATCGTGGGTATCTTCCAGCTTTTTGTATTTACTGATAATGGTATCAATTACATAAGCATTATTGTCTTCACTTCGGAATTTCAATAATTCAGCATAAGTAAAAGCATAGCAATCATTATAAGTAACATCCAAACCAAAATGGTCGATCATGGTTTCGATATTGATATCTTTATTGTTGCCACCATTTTCACGTATCACCGGTTTGAAATAGGCGATCTTCCTGATCTTTCCGAGTAAAATGTTCATTAATCCGAGGGTAACAACCGACTTCCCGCTGTTCGATTCTGAGGAAGCTATATAAATCGCTTTAGACATTAAGATTCTGTTTATAGATTGTTTTTTGTCGTGCAAAAGTCGGTCATTTTCGCTTTAGGTTGTATGAGGAAAATCATAGATGAAATTGATAAAAAACTGATTTTTTATTTTTTTGAGTTTTAACTCTTAATTTTCATGCAGTTTTTTTAACAGGAATAACCAACCCTTTTTATTAAAGATGATACTTATAAAATAAAATACAAACCATGAAAAAAGTTGTCCTCACTGTTATTTTTACTTTAGTTTTTCTTATCGGAATCTTCGTTATTTATATTTATTCAGGGTCTTATAATGTAAGCCAGTTGGCGCATCATAATGCCATCACCCAATGGGCCATCAACACTACAAAGCACCGCTCTATTGATGCGCGGGATGCAGACATCAAAGTGCCGCCGTTAAATGATACGTCCATGCTTATAATGGGCTTTCAACATTACAATGAAATGTGCGTAACCTGCCATGGCGGACCGGGAATAGAACCTGATGAACTGGCCAAAGGCCTTTATCCCGCACCACCGAAGTTTTACAAATCGGATGACATGCCTGATACCACCGAGGCCTTTTGGATTACCAAAAACGGAATTAAATTTACCAGCATGCCCGCTTTCGGGCCTACCCATTCCGATCAGAAAATATGGGCGATCACTGATTTTTTACTGAACAAACTAAATAAGATGACACCGGAAGAATACCAGCAATGGAAAGTGAAATATGCTGAAAAAGGTGATTGATTGAGTAGTATTTTTTACAGAAAGATATTTTAGGGTACGCATTGCTGTTATCGCTTAAGTGAAAATAAAAATCTGCGGTATTTGTTGGTTTGCTATTGCTCCTTTACCATTTTAAATCTCATGCAGAAGTGATACAATTTTCAAAAAGGTATCACCTCTTTGACGTATATTTATTTCATGAAAATAAAAACAACTGCCGTTTCTGCTTTGGCCTTTGGGTCTCGAAAATCTAAAATAGAAATCCGGTAAATTCCTTCGTTTACTGGCAATGTTTTTTATTTACCGATAGTAAGTTCTGTTTTACCGACTAGTTACAGATTCAAACCTAAATAAGCTTTTGCACAGCGAAATATAAAATAACTTTAATTATCCATTCAAATTTAAAGCAACAAAATAATTTTGAAAACAGTATTTAGGTTTGTTTTATTAGTTATAGTTACTACCATTGCTTTTTTGGTGATTTCATCAGTACTCCCTTACTCTGAGGGTTTTAAAGCAGCAACCAGGAACGGCAATCCCTTTGCGTTAGTGTATGTGTTAATAACCATTGGGTGGATTTGCTTAGCTATTACTTTCATAGTGAAACATTCACGTTGGAAGGCCTCCCGGCTCATTCCGGCCTTGATGTTCAGCCTGTTTTTTGTGTATTCTTTTATGGCACAAATAGAAACATTTTTCTTTAGTTCTGCATTTCATATTCTTACCAAAACAGACATCTTTTTAATAATGATCGCAAACGGTGTTATCATATTTGCCGGTGTTCCTTTAGCGGTAAAACTCTTTGGAAAAGAACGAAGAGCAGAAATTGAAAAAAGGGATAAAAATTTACCGGCCTTTTCATTTTCTGAATTGATGATTAAACTTTCTCTTATTGGTGTTAGTTACATGATCATTTATTTTGTATTTGGATATTACGTTGCCTGGCAGGTAAAAGATCTCAGGATATTTTATTCAGGTCATCCTGAGGATAATGGTTTTATTTCAACCCTGGCAAATAATTTTCATCAAAACCCGGTAATTTATCCATTTCAATTTGTAAGAGGTGTGCTGTTTGGCTTGTTTGTATTGCCGCTGGCAGGAATGTTTAAAGAGCGCCACGGGGTTTTATTAATAAGCCTTATTTTGGTATTTTTAAGCCTGGGCATCAGCCTGATTATTCCTAATTTTTTATTTCCGGATACAGTAAGGTGGGCACACTTTGCAGAAATGATATCCTCTATGTTTGTATTTGCCATAATCGTATGGTTCGTTTATGAAAAATTAGAATTTAATGAACCAAATAAGTTGCGGCCAACATAACAGTGAACCATAACCTAAAACAATATTCAATATGCCACATTTCATAATTGATTGCTCAGAAGACATTATTAATATCAAAACGCCTGGCGAAATAATGCACGCGATTTACGAAGTTTCGGACGCGACACAACTGTTTGCTGAGAATGACATTAAGGTGCGTATCAACCCATACACGCATTTTAAATTGGGTGCCGATAAAAAAAACTTCATCCACATTTTTGGATACATCATGGAAGGAAGAACGACAGAGCAAAAGGCGGATCTTTCCAAAAAGATAATTACCCGATTGAATGAAATGTTTCCCGACATTTCCATTCTTTCTATGAACATTTCGGAATTTGACAAGGCAACGTACTGCAACGAGGCACTCATTCATACTTTGAACACCAGTGGCGACAGGCATTTTAATCCCCAAAAAAAAGTAAAAAATAATGAGACAAAAACTTAACCTTATCACTCTTGGTGTTGAAAACCTGGAACGGGCACTCAACTTTTATGAAAAAGGGCTTGGATGGAAGAAGTCAGAAAAAAGCGTTGGTGATTTTGCACTGTTTCCATTAGGAGGCATCACATTAGCTTTATATCCAAGAGAAGAAC